>DAOTKE010000014.1:0-35592 GCA_035449085.1 Kiritimatiellia bacterium
TTGTTTCCGGCATTTATCTAGCTTGTCAATCGAAAAACATGGGGATAGTCCACCCCGTCAAAAACCTGAATTCGTGTACCCCGGGTTTGAGCACGCGAATCCCACGCTGGAGAAAATAGGTTGATTCTGATCCGCCCGAGTAGCTCATGGAAGACGACAGCTTGGCAATAATCTCACCATCGATCCAAAGCGCGTACACGTCGGCCATGTTGACGGCGAATGTCACCACCACATTTGTTGGCGCATTGTTGCGGAAGTAGCCTTTGTAGGCCGCCATCTGGTACTGGACGGCGGACGTCCAGGCTTGATAAGCGAGGTCAGGCGCATCCACTTCCGTCACCGGACAGGTGTCGAACATTTTCGTGAAGAGCGTGTTGAACTGATCATCTGAGGTGCCACCGAATGCCCGCCCATGAAAATTCGTGAGTTCAGTCTGATCGACAAAGTTGGTATAAGCTCGATAAAGCCCTGCCACGGTGATGTCTCCCATGCGGCCGTAGCGGACGATTCCGCCCTGCACATCAAGATGATTGGTGATTGAAATACCACCGATCAATGACACTGTCGCATCAGGGCTGTCCGATTGGGTAATGGTTCCGACAACCACCTGAGAACCCGCCACAGCGTTGGAGATCATGAGCGGGCCTTCCGCCACCACGTCGGGCAACGAGAGACTGCACCGCGTCACAACCGTACCGCTCGTCCCCGTCAGCGCACCGCCACTGGCCGGCAGTGCACCATCCGCATCCAAGACCAACTTCGCATCGTTCTCCAGTATCACACCGCCCGTAAATAAATTGGACGGGCAGGCAAGCCGGAGCGTCTCCCCTCTGTCCACCTTGAAACCACCCACACCACTCACAGGCCCCGTCATGGACACCGTGTTGTCAGCATCTGAATAAGCGATGACGACCGTACCATTCAACGTGACGGGTCCCGCCCATTCGTTGATGCCCGCTGTGTCCACATCGGCGCCGTTGCTGGGATACACGATCGAGCCTGGGTTCAGAACGAGCGTGTAGGGGATCGGTTTAGTGGTCTTGCGCATACCTAACTGCGAACCCGCTGCCACCGTAATCGTATAGGTGCTGTCACCGGACCACTCCGTCGCTCCAGCCAGAAAAAGCCGCCCCTTCTGCACATTGAAATGACCGGGGGTTACGATAGCCTCACAGCGGAAATCAAACGGTCGGTCATTCGAACTCATCAAGACCGTCAAGGTATGGTCATTCAATGCCACCGTACCGCCACCAACCCCAAAATTGGCGCTCTTGGTGCCGACCGTGGTGTCGCCGGCCAGTTCAATGCGGCTTCCCTTCTCAATCGGATAATACTGCTGTTGGGTGCCAGCGTTATAATAGGCCCCCGCGCCATCGGGGCCTGAGCCGATCAATGTTAATACCTCGCCCTTTGCAAACCGGATTACATCTCTTGTGCCACTGCTCACATGCAGAGCCGCACCATTCGAGACGACCGTGCCGCCATCCGCAGTACCGAGGGCACCGGGATCAACCGCCAGCCAGATGCCTTCCTCGATGCGGATCTCGCCCGCGAACGTCCCCATCACAGCACCGGCGGTCACCGTCCCCGAGCCACGCTTTACGAAAGCCAAGCCTTCCGCGGCGGTGACATCGTCTTCAACAATCGTATAGGCTCCCTCCGTTTCAATCGTATAGGTGCCCGCCTCGGTATCAATCACACCGCCAGGCTCCGCCAACACAGGCAAGGCGATCGGAAACAAAGCAAGGACAAGTCCCCAGGCCTTCCCCACCCTCTTCTCACGCCAAAGGGGAATGAAGTTGCAGTTCGGTACCAGCCTACAGTGAGCGATCAGTCCTTTCATCCTCTTTCCCTCCTTAAGAATTTCCAGTAGAGATTTCCACTAGCATCCAATACGACCGAGCGGAAAAATTCTCCGACACTCCAGTCCCATGTGGTCTTTATTGTGCGGAGAGTGGTAAAAGTCAACCATAAAGACAAAATTTTTAAAAAAACAGCCATCCCCGCTTGCCCTCGGGCCAGATCGTCCGAGGCAACCCACAGACATAACAGACTCCACGGCTTCATGCCCCGCTCTCCTCGCGGCCCGCTCCTCGGCCGACCCCTTCGCGGCGATCGTCAAGGCGGGCGAACAGCCCCGCAGCACACCACGCGGGGAGGGGCAAGCGTTTGCTTGCCCGGGACGAGCGGACGCTCGTCCCTCCCGTTGGGGCGTCGTGGTCACGACGCCGGATTTCGAGGGAATCGAGAGAATCGAAAGATTCGATTGAATCGATTCCCTCGATTTTTTTTCGATTCTCTCGAACGGCCAAAAGCTCCCTCACTGCCCGGCTTCCGTATCCCGCACGCCCTAAAACTCGGGATACCCCATGGTGCCGCAGGGAGACTCACGGCGCCACTTTCCGCACTCGGTAGAAGCGAGTGGACTGCCCCGTCTGCGTGTCGCGGTACTGCAGCACGCCGTTCGTGACCGCCGTCTGGCGACTCGCGCCGAACTCGCCACCGTTGTCCGGCGCGTTTTCCCAAGGCCCCGCCAGCGATGCGGCCGCCTCCACCTGATACACACTCCCGGCTTTGGCGTTCCACGTCACGTTCATCACGTAGGCGTCAGTCCCGTCCGCCGCCACGATCTTGAAGACGTCCGTCGCGCTGTTGGGGTCGGTGCCTGCGGCCAGTTCGTTCGCATCTTCCGCGCCGTCGCCGTCGCTGTCTTTGAACAACGGATTCGTGCCGTGCGTGTTCACTTCGGCGTAGTCTCCGAGCCCGTCCCCGTCCGTGTCCGCCAGATCGGTCCGCGTGCCGAGCCGCTGCTCCTCGCCGTCCAGCAGCCCGTCGCCGTCCGAGTCGAGGCTGGTCATCACCTGCACCGCCGCCGTGTTGTTCGCCTCCTCGATCTCCCCCACCCCGTTGGTCGGATCGACCGCGATGTAGACCACCTCGAACGCCGAGGTGAAGACCGTCCCGGACATGTCCCAGCGGAAGCCCGCGTCGTACACGCCGTTCGTGCCGAAAACCAGCGCACCCAGCGTGTCGGCCGCCAGCAGCTCGCCCTCCGGCGCCCCGCGCCGGAAGGTCACCTGCGTGCCTTCCGCCACCGGCACGGCGCCCTCGTTCATCACGCTGGCGCTGAGCAGCCGAACGTGGGTCGTCTCGTTCATCGCGGAAGCGCCCTCCACCGACAGGTCGGGCATCAGCGCGGCCAATGTGGCCGTATTGTTCGCCCGGTTGCGGTCGTCGGTCTCCAGTCCCGGATCGGCCACCGCATGGAGCACCACGTTGCTGAGCGCCTCGGGAATCGTCCATGCCACGGTCACCACCTCGGAAGTCCCGCCCAAAACCCGCGCCACGCGCTGCGTCTCCCCAATCAACGCGCCGCCCGCCGCCGGGTCGCCCGCGTACACGCACACCGCCAGATTCGTCACCGGTAAGTCTCCCCGGTTTTCGACCACCACATTCACATCCACGCTTTCCCCGAATACCACCGCGTTCGTCGACAACGTGACTCCGTTGTCCGCCACCGCCGGATCAGAGCCCACCGGATGATCCAGCACGCACAGGTCCGCCGCCCCGAAGACCGGCACGCCGTTCGTGTCCTGTTCCACCGCCACCTTGGTGTAGGCCAGCCGCAGCCGCCCGTCCGCGCCGAACGCGCCGTTGAAGCCACGCTCCAATGCCGGATCTTCCAGCAGCCGCACGCCCCGGCTCCACACGCCCTGCGCCGGATCATAGTTCAGGATATGCGGGTCAGAGGCGGCCACCCCCTCGGCACCCGCGTCCTGCCAGACACAGGCCAACTGCCCGTCCGGCCCGCTCATCAGCTTGAAATCCTGCGCCGTACTGCCGCTCCCGACCTCGCCCGCCACGGCCTGTTCCGCCAGCGCCAGCCCCTTGGCGGAGACGATGCTGCCGTCCCGGTACCACACCACCAGCAGCGAACCGTCGGCCTGATAGCGCACGTACGGCCGTGTGTCCTGCACCGCGTCGCTGGTCAGCCGCACATACGGCCCCCACTGACTGCCGTTGAACGTGCAGCCATAAAGTTCCTGATCCTCCCGCGTCGCGAGGTCACCGTCCCCGTCCATTGAAAAGACCAGCGCGGACTGCGCACCGTCGTACGCAAGATCGAGATAGGTGATCGTCCCGAGGTTCACCGCCACGTAGTCTTCCTCCGACCACACGCCGCCGATGCGCCGGGCGAAGAGCATGCGGTTGGGCTCGTCCGGCGTGCCCGTCGGATTCAGATCGCGGTTGCGTATCCACGCGGCCATCGCGCTGCCGTCCGCCGCCGCCGACAGCGCGGGACTGTGGTCCAGATATCCGTTCGCCGTCAGATTCCGGCACGTCCAGACGCCCGTCGCGGGATCGCGCTCGCCCGCCGCGATCTCCAGTCCGGCCAGCGCTTCGTCCAGCGCCGCGCCGTTGGTCAGGGCGGCGCGGCCGTTCGCCCACACGGCCAGCAGCGTGCCGTCCGGCAGCGCGGCCGCCTGCGGCGCGAAATCGCCCGTGCCGTCGTCCCACACCGGCGCGGCGGCGGACCACCCCTCGCCCGCGTTGAAGACATCCACCAGCTCGGTGCGGTTCTCGGCCAGCCGCCCGGCGTTGTCCCGCACGTACAGCACATGGTTCGTCGCCCCGGCCGTGACCACCGCCGGCTCGGGATACGGGTAGCCGTCCGTCACCAGCGTCGTCTCCGTCCCTCCGGTCAGCGCCAAGATGCGCGCGGCGGGCCGCTCCGCCAGCGCCAGCTTCATCGCCCCGCCCCGGCTCAGATAGTCGCGCCCCAACGGCCGGAACGAACGCGTGTCGAGATCGGTCAGGCTCGGCATCGCGCCATCCGGCGCGAGCGCGAACGGCGAAGCCAGTCCCTGCGGGTTCAAACCCTCCGGATAAATCCAATAGGTTCCCGACCAGATGTCGTACTCGCTTGATGTCCAGCCGAGCAGCACTCCCCGACCGCCTATCTTACCTTTGAGCCCCAGTTTCTCGCAGATCGTCGGCGGCCCGCCCCGCACATCAAGCAAACCGTAGACACCGCCGTACGCCTCGAATGCGAGAAGACGGCTTGCACCCAATCCGACCACGATCTGGATTTTCGGAAACGCTTGGCTGGAGAACCGGAAATCCGCCCCCGGCTCCGCGTCCGGCGACAATGACGTGAGCTGATACGAGAAGAAAGCGTCAACGCCGAATTCAAGCAGCCCGTAAAGCGGGTATGGCAGAAAGTAGGCTTCCGGTGTTTTCGATTGGGCATAAACATCCAGCCCCAGCCACGTCTGCGACATCCTCCATGCGCCACGCTGCTGATCCCAAACGGAAATCAATTCGCCCTGAGCGTACAAACCCATGCTGAAGCGACCGGCCTTCCCGAACGTCCCGTCAGGTTTCCGCGACTGAGTGTCGTTCAGCTTGACGTCTCCCTTGCCCCCGATCGCCGGCTTGACGCTCAGGGTGCCAGAACTGCCGCTGACCTTGACCGAAACCTTGAATGAGGGCGCGATCGCCATCTCCTCGCCAGACAAATACGGCACGTTCTTCCCCAGCGTCAACGAACCGCTGATGGCTTTGAACGGCGTGAAGTCCAAAGAAGGCGTGCTGTAGGTCAGCTCATGGTTCAGCGGCAGAGATGCCTCGGCATGAAGAACCTCCCCAAACACCGGAGGTTTAGGCGCCACGTCGAAGTTCGCCCGGAAGGCGGGCGAGCGCGTGCCGTCCGCCGCCACGGCCACGACCTCCAGCCTGCCGCCCGCGCCGAGCGCGCCGACATCGAGCGTCTTCGCGTAGCCCAGCCCGTTGTTGGCCCCGTTGAACTCCAGCCGCGCGGGCGTCGCGCCGCCCCACTCCACCTGCGCCGTGAACGCCACCGGCAACGCCACGCCCGCCAGAAAATACACATGCCGCCCCGCCCCGCCGTACGGCCCGTCGCACCAGCGGCTCGACACGCCCGTGACCCGCACGTTCGCCGCCGCCCGCGTGTCCACGCGGAACGCCGCCGACTGCGCTGAATCGGAGCCGGCGTGCGCCGCGACGGCAGCGAACAGCGCCGCGGCGACGAGGCCGGCTCTCGATAGAATCGAGGGAATCGATCGATTCGACTGAATCGATTCCTTCGATTTTCTCGATTCCCTCGATTCCCTCGAAAAATCCCAAAAACCTCTCATTTCCCGCCCTCCACTTCCCGTACGCCCTTGCACTCCGGATACCCCGTGCAGCCCCAGAATTCCCTGCCCGCGTTCTTCCCGCTCTTGGCCTTTCTTCTTGCCATCGGCTTGCCGCACTCCGGACACACCGGCGCGCCCTGCTGCTGCGCCCGCGCCTCCACCCGGATGCCCGTCAGCTTTTCCCGGAACCCGCCCTCCTCCTTGAAGGTCTCGCCCTGCGACTCCATCTGGCGGTTGAGCATGTGGATCACCCGCGCGATCAGGATCAGCAGCGCGTTCGCCATCGTCTCGTCGCTGTCGGCGTCGAGCCACTCCGCGAACTTCCGCTTCTGCGCCAGAATGTGCGCGCAGGCATCGTGTACAACGTCTTCCCCGTAAGAGGGCGGGTCCAGCCGCACCGCGTACACCGCCCGCGCCTCAGGCGTCTCCTTGCCCCATGGCGCCTTTTCCTGCTGCAAGAGCCAATTCAGGTAGTCGCCCGCCAGCTCCGCCAGGCTCGACCGCGCCACGTCCGTGAGGCGCATCTCGGTCTCTTTCGAGGTCGCCCGCCGCGCCGAGCCCTCGGCGATGTTGGCGCAGCCCGAGCGCGCCGCCTGCGTCATCTGGTCGTATTGCCTTCCGCACGGGTCGTTCGTGCGGTTCAGGAACCGCCGGCAGAACCGCTGCGTCCCGAGCTGCACGATGTTGGCCAGAATCCACGAATCCAGCCGGAAGTACCCGCCGGTGCCGCCGAACATGCTCATGTCGCGCTCCTTTGTTTATCGAAAGAATCGAGGGAATCGAAAGATTCGATTGATTCGATTCCGTCGATTATCTCGATTCCCTCGATTCACTCGATTTTCCCGCCGTCTCCCCAAAAACCGTTCCCGGCGCGGCCGCCATCTCGGCCACAAAATCCGCGCCGTACTTCGCGATCCGGGCGTCTCCGATGCCTTCGATCTTCCGCAGTTCTTCCGGCGCGGTCACCCGCAGCCGCACCATCTCCGCCAACTGCTCGTTCGTCATCACCGTGTAGACCTGCACGCCGTCGCTCTCGGCCAATTCCTTGCGTTTCCGCCTGAGCCGCGAAAAGACCTCGAAGTCCGCAGGGCTCAGCGCCTCGCGGTAGTCCACCTTCGGCGGATTCCTTGCCGTGTCCCGCCCGCCCTCCAGCCACTCCACGCAGAAGGCCCAGCCCGTCCGCGCGAAGACCCGCTCCACGCCCAGCACGCGCTTTGAGCGCAGGAAGGCGTTCAGCGCCTCCTGCGCCTCGCCGCCGTCCCCCAGCGGGACGAAAAATGTCCGATACTGTGCCATTGTTCAATAAAGGCGACCTGAAGCCTTCGCGTCCGCTACCAGCGTCAGGCCGCCATCCTTTCTTTGTTCCGTCCCCGGAAACAGGAAACCGGCGGGGACCCCATGCACTCCTCCAGCGTTTCTGCGGTGCTTAACGGCAGACGGCACGGAACCCGTTGTTGTTGTTGGCGTTGTCCGGGTTGTTCCAGTTGCTGTTGCCGCAACGCGCGTTGTTGGCGTTGTTGTTCCAGCTCCCGCCACGGATGTTCCGGTTCGAGCCCGACGTTTGGCGCCGGTTTCCTAAAAAAACTCTTTCTCCAGGCCAGCGAGTCCGCCTGCTGCGCGAACGCCGTCAGGGCCGTCATGCGCTCCTGATACGTCCGTTCCGTCCAACGCCCCTGCGCCAGCAGCCACTCGTAGCGCCGTGCCTTCTCCGCGAACCGCTCCTTGCTCCTGCGGTTCAGTCTCACAACGTCCGGGAACACACGCATTCCTAGGAAATCCATGCCGTGCCGCGTCCGGTTGAGGTAAGGCTCGGCCTTCAGATCCAGCCCCAGACGCTCCGCGACAAACGCCGCGATCCTCTCCCGCGCGGCCTTCAGCTCGTCCTTCTCCCCGCTCCACAGCACGAAGTCGTCCATGTAGCGCACGTACCCTTCCACCCGCAGCGTCTCCCGCGCGAACCGATCCAGCGGGTCAAGGTAGAGGTTCGCGAAATGCTGGCTGGTCAGGTTCCCGATCGGCAGCCCGCGCCCCGGCTGCGTCTCATACGTGCCGATGATCCGGTCGAACCACCCCAGCAGCCGCCCGTCCTTGAACTTGCGGCGCAGCAGCGCCTTCAGCCCGTCGTGCGGCACCGAGTCGAAGAACTTGCGGATGTCCGCCTTCAGGAACCACGGATACTCCCCCGCGAACGCCTGCGCCCGCCGCACAGCCTTGGCCTGGCCCTTGCCCACCCGGCAGGCGTAGCAGTCGAACACCAGCCAGCGGTCCACCAGCGGCTCGCACACGTTCATCAGCGCGTGGTGCAGCACCCGTTCGCGGAACGCCGCCGCGCAGATCACCCGCTCCTTCGGGTCGTACACCGTGAAGCGCGTGTAGTCCCCCACCGGATAGTCGCCCTGCAGCAGCCCGCGCCGCAGCACCTCGATCTCCTCCTCCAGCCGCGCCGCATACTCCCGCTGATCCGGCCGGTGCTGCTTGCCCCGGCTGGCCTTCCAGAAGGCCAGCCGCAGGTTATCCGGCTCCGCCACCGCCTCAAACAAATCCCCGATCCGTTTCATCCCTCTCCGCCTCGATTCTTTCGATTCTGTCGATTCCCTCGCTTCTCTCGCCACCCCGCCCGCCCCGCGCTCCGCATGCGGGGGCCGCCGGCCTTTCGCTACCGCTCACCCCCGCATCCGCGGGGGACGGCGCGTCGGCCCCCGATGCTCCGCTTCCTGTTCCGTCTTGCCGTTCTGGAGGAACGCATGGGAGTCCTTAACGGCAGACGGCACGGAACCCGTAGTAGTAGGAGGCGAAGCCCGGGTAGCTCCAGAGGCTGAAGCCGCAACGCGCGGAGTAGGCGAGGTCGTACCAGCACCCGCCACGGATGAGCCGGTACGAGCCCGACGAGTCGTTGCACCACTCCCACACGTTCCCCGCCATATCGTAGAGCCCGTACCCGTTCGCCGTGAACGCGCCGGCCGGGCTCGTGTACGGATAGCCGCCTGTCAAATAGGTCGGGTGGTAGCCCCGCGTCGGGCTCACGTCGTAGCTGTAACTGCTGCTGCTGTAGTAGTTCGCCTGGCTGTGCGTGATCGTGTCCCCCCACGGGAAACGCCTGCCGCTCTGCCCGCCCCGCGCCGCGTACGCCCACTCCGTGTTCGTCGGCAGCCGGTAGCCGTTGGCTGCGAAGTCGCACGCCCAGGTGCTCAGGTTGTAGCACGGCGTGCGCCCCTCTTTCTGGCTGCGGGCGTTGCACCACCTCACGCAGTCGTACCAGCTCACGGTGTGAACCGGATGGTTCGCCGCCTTGCCGCTTCCGGCGTTGGCGAAGCTATATCCGTGAGCCACCGCCCAGACATACACCTCGTCCCACTTGGCCTTCGTCACCTCCGTCGCGTCCATGTAGAACGCCTCGACCGTGAGCGAGTACGCGCCGAAGTCCGGGTCGGTGCCGCTGTTCGTCCCGCCGGGAATGCGCACCATGCCCTGCGGCACGGCGGGCGTCCGCCCGTCGTCCGCCGTGACGGTCGCCCGGACGTTCTCCGAGAGGTTGCCGCTCCAGTCCGCGCCCGCATCCCAGACGATGCGCTTGCCGCTGCCGGGGCGTACGCCCGCACCGACGTCGCCGCTCAGACTCGCGGCCGGCACGGGCGCGCCGTTGTCCGTGAGCGTCACCGTCACGGACAGCCGGTCGCCGTCGGAGTCCGCCGCGTCGTACCGGATGTCCACCAGCCGCGAGCCGCCGCCGCGCTGCAGCGCCCGCACGTTCGACACCACGGGATCGCCCGCGAGACAGGCCGCCGCACCCAACATGATCGCCGCCCAAAAAACCGTCCGCCGCATAGTCACCTCCGCTTTGACGGCAGCAAGAATAACACAAACATGCGGGGGGGGAAGGGCTTTTTCGAAAGAATCGAGGGAATCGAAAGATTCGAATGAATCGATTCCGTCGATTATCTCGATTCTATCGATTCACTCGCCTCTCTACCGCACGGTCGCGCCCAAGCCTTTGAGCTGCCCGGCGAAGTCCGGGAACGATTCGTTCAGAATCTCGGCGTGATGCACCGTGACCGGCGAAGGCGCGGACAGCCCGGCCAATGCGAGCGACATCGCCAGGCGGTGGTCGCCGCGCGCGTCGCACGCGCCGCCCGCCAGCGTTCCGCCCTCGATCGTGAACCCGTCGCGGCGCTCGGTGACCCGAACCCCCAGCGCCTTCAACTCGCCGCAGAGCACGGAGATGCGGTCGGTCTCTTTGTAACGCAACTCCTCCGCATCGCGCACCTCGGTCACACCGGACGCGAAACAGGCGGCCACCGCGAACACCGGAAACTCGTCGATCATCCGCACCACCGTGTCCCCGCCCACGCAGACGGCCTTCAGCGGCGCGGCCGCCAGCCGGATGTCCCCCACCGGTTCGCCCGCGGCCACGCGCGGGTTCTCCACCGTGATCCGGGCCCCCATCTCGCGCAGCACGTCGATGATGCCGGTGCGCGTGGGATTGACGCCGACATCGCAGACACAGATCTCAGACCCGGGAACCAGCGCCGCAGCGACCAGCAGAAACGCGGCGGACGAGATATCGCCCGGCAAGGTCATGCGCAGCGGGGCGAGCGGGCGACGCAGCGGAGCAACAGTGACCGTGAGGCCTTCCGCCCGGATCTCGGCGCCCATCGCGGCCAGCATGCGCTCGGTGTGGTCGCGCGACGGCCCCGGCTCGCGCAGGGTGCTGACGCCGCCGGCGGCCAGCGCCGCCAGGATCAGGCAGGATTTGACCTGGGCGCTCGCGACCGGCAGCGTCTCCTCGATCGCCGTCAGCGGGAGCGTTGCCGCGCGCGCCGCCAGCGTCAGCGGCGCGCAGCCGCCGCTGGTCGTGACCGGCACGCCCATGCGCAGCAGCGGGGCGGTGATGCGGTCCATCGGGCGCCGGCGCAGACCGGCCGAACCGTCGAGCGTGCAGGGCGTGCCGGCGGCGGCCAACGCGCCGGCAAGCAGACGGATCGTAGTGGCCGAGTTGCCGCAATCGAGCGGCGCGACCGGCGGCGTGAAACCGCGCAGACCGCGGCCCTGCACTGTCAGTCGATCCCCGTCCAGGTGCCATTCGGTTCCGAGCGCACGGAGGGCATTGAGCATCGCGTGGGTCACGCCCGACACCAGAAAGCGGTCGATCACGCTTTCGCCTTCGGCGAGCGCGGCGAAGAGCGCGGCGCGGTGCGAGAGCGATTTGTCGCCGGGCAACGAACAGGTGCCGGTCAGCGGACCGGCAGCGGACAGTGAGAGATCGAGCGGAGGTTGCATGACTGGTGATTTTCTGCGAACATGACACACATTTCAACCCCAAATCTTCCGACGATGCACTTCCCGATCTTTGAAGCGGTCATGATGCTCTGCTTCGGCATGGCGTGGCCGGTCTCCATCCTCAAGTCCTGGCGCTCGCGCACGAACAAGGGCAAGAGCCCCTCTTTCCTGCTGATTGTCTTGACCGGTTATGTCTCGGGCCTCATCCACAAACTCTGGTGGCAGGCGCAGACCGACGGCGTCGTCTGGCTGTACGCGATCAACGCCGCCATGGTCGCCGCCGACGCGCTGCTCTACGCGCGCAACCGCCGCTACGACAGGAATGAGAAGTTTGGAGTTAGGAGTTAGGATATGACTGTCAAACATGCTCCCGCGCGGTTTTGCCTTGAAGTTTCACCGGCACCCTGTGTGCTTGTTCTGTTCGGCGGCACGGGCGATCTTGCGCGCCGCAAGCTAATCCCCTCGCTGTTCCAGCTTCACACGCGCGACCTGCTGCACGCCACCTCGCGCATTGTGGGCTGCGGCCGCACACGCCACGATCGCGACTCCTTCCGCGCCCTGGTCGCCGCAGCCCTGCCGCCCTCGGCCCCCGCCGTCGTGCGTGACGCCTTTTTGGCGCGTGTCTCCTATGCGCAGGTTGATGAAGCCGACCCGGATTCATTTGCGCGTCTCGGCCAGCATCTGGCCGAACTGGACCGCATCGAGACACCGGCCCCATTCAACCGCCTGTACTACCTCGCCATCCCGCCCACCTCCTACCAGCCGATCATCGCGCGCCTCGCGGCGGCAGGGTTACTTGAAGAGCCGGGCCATGAGGCAGGGTGGCGTCATCTCCTGCTGGAGAAGCCGTTCGGTTCGGACTCCGCCTCGGCAGCCGCGCTGGACGCCTTCTTGCAGCAGCATGTGCATGAGGAGCAGGTTTTCCGGATCGACCACTATCTGGGCAAAGACACGGTCCAGAACATCCTGATTCTGCGCTTCGCGAACATCCTTTTCGAGCCGGTCTGGAATCAAGCCTGCATCGACCACGTGCAGATTACCGTGGCTGAGACGCTGGGTGTCGAGCACCGTGCCGGTTATTACGAGCAGTCCGGCCTGCTGCGCGACATGTTCCAGAACCACCTGCTGGAGATGCTCGCCCTGGTGGCGATGGAGCCGCCCGCCGAGTTCTCGGCCGACGCCATCCATCGTGAAAAACTGGCGCTGATCCGCGCCATCCGCGCCTTCCCATGCGATGCGCTCGAAACGGCTGTGGTGCGGGGACAGTATGCGGCGGGCCGCGGCATGGCCGGATACCGCAATGAACCGGGGGTCAACCCAAACTCCATGACCGAAACCTTCGCGGCCGCCAAGCTGTGGATCGATACGCCGCGCTGGCGGGGCGTGCCCTTCTACCTGCGCTCGGGCAAGCGTCTGGCTGAAAAGACCAGTACCATCACGCTCGTTTTCAAACCCTCGCCGCACACCTTATTCGGCGCCTGCGATCCCGACTCGCTGATCCTCAAAGTGCAGCCGGATGAAGGCATGATCCTCCATTTGCAGGCCAAGCGTCCCGGCCCCAAACTCTGTATGGGCGAACTGCCGCTGGCATTCAACTACGCGGATCTGGGCGACGAACTGGACGCCCCCGATGCCTATGCGCGATTACTCTTGGACGCCATGCTGCACGACCACACGCTCTTTGTGCGCAACGAGACGATCGAGGCCGCCTGGCGGCTCTTCACGCCGGTGCTTGACACCTGGCGTGACCACGCGGAACGGTGCCCGCTGCACCCTTATGCCGCAGGCTCGGACGGCCCCGCAGCCGCCGCCGAGTTACTGGCACGCGATGGCCGGACGTGGCGCCCGCTTTAACGCGCCTCGGCGCTGAACACCTTGGTCTTGGGCTGGCCGCCCTTCATTGGAAAGATGCCGACCATCTCGGGCGCGATCGTGAAAAACACGAGGTGCTCCTTGTAGGTTTTCTCGAAAAAGGGATAGGCCTCAACAACTTTCGTTCTGACCGCTTCATCCTGGCACAGCTCAGCAACCCCCTTATAGCGCAAATACGCACTGCCGTCGTTCGCTGTGCGGGCCACCTCGACTTTGGGATTCTTTTGAAGCTGCGTAAACATCTCCTTCTTCGACGAGGTGGCCAACACCAGCTTGTTATCGATCAAGAAGGTGTACTTGATCGGACGGACACGCGCGCCGTCCTGCTCGCAGGTCGCGAGATAGAAGTGACCCGCTTTTTCCAGGAATCCCGCCACCTCCTGAAGAAACGCGTCCTGCTTGTCGGCGCTCTCCTTCACCAGCACATAGCTCTTGATCTCATCACTCAGACCAGCCAGAGCCACGCATGCCATCGCCATCGCCATCCATGCTTTTCTCATCTTTGAATCTCCTTAGTTCATCATTTGAGAGTTGAGAGTTGAACGTTGAGAGTTTTCCATCGTTTATCGTTTATACCCGCACTGCGGCCCGTGGGCTTCACCACGCTCTACTCCACCAGCTCCACCTTCTTGGCGATCGCGCGGGACACCAGAAACCGGGCTTCGCCAGCGCTAACCACCAGTGACCGCTCATGTTGACGGTTGCGGAACATCTGCACACGGGCTCCGGGAAAGAGCCCCATTTCTGCAGACTTCCGATCATGATTCACCCGGATGATTCCGCTCTCACCATCCTTGAGATCCACCAGGCAACGCCCGGTTGAGGGCGTAGGATGAAGATCGTCTGAATGACTCATACGGCCACTCGCTTTCCAAAAACTCGCAGCAAGCCATAGCCACCCGCAGCGACAGCCGCCACGCAACCCACCCAGAGGGTCGCGCGCAACGGTGCCTCCATAAAAGTGGCAAACTGATAAAACACCGTCGCCACCATCCACGCCAGCAGCGTCTGGTAGCCCACCGCAAACACCATCCAGCGCCAGCCCGCTTCACGCGCCAGCACGATCAACGCCGCCACGCACGGCGAATAGATCAACACGAACAGGAGATAGGCAAAAGCAGCGGCGCGGCTGCCGAAATGACGGCGCATCGCATCGAGCAGACCGCCGCCGCGCGCCGCGCCCCCCTCCTGCTCCGCATCGCCTGCTGCGGCCGCAGCGCCGAATCCGTAGGCCGCGACCAATTGTCTACCGGCGCCGCTCAGTGCCTTGCCCAGCACGAACGGGGCATCGCCGGACTTATCCTCCGCATGGGCGTAAAGCACCTCAAGGGATCCCACAATCGCCTCTTTGGCCATCAGCCCCGTCAGCAGACCGGCGGCGGCCGGCCAGTTCTGCCCCGACACGCCCATCGGACGCAACGCCAACGTCATCGCCCGAGCGGCGGACGTGCGCCACTCGCCGGTGCGTTCCGCATTGCCGCTCACCCGATCCAACACCACCTTGCCAAGGCTCAGCAGCAGCGCGATCACGACGATGACCTGCCCGGCGCGCGTGAGGAAACTTTTGAGATTGGCCCAGACGTGTTCCAGGCAACCGCGCAGTGCGGGCACGTGATACGGGGGCAGTTCCATCACGAAGGCCGCCGCTTCACCTTTCAGCAAAGTGCGGTGAAGGACGAGCCCCGACAGAATGGCGAGTAGCCCACCGATCAGATAGAGTGCAAAGATCACCAGATTGCCCGAACGCTCGAAAAAGGCCATCGCGAAAATCGCATAGACCGGCATCCGTGCGCCGCACGACATAAAGGGCGCGATCAGCATCGTCAGCACACGGGCGCGCCGCTGTTCCAAGGTGCGTGTCGCCATCAGGGCCGGCACCGTACAGCCGAATCCGACCAGCAGCGGAATGAACGCTTTGCCCGGCAGGCCGATGCCGTTGAGAAAACGATCCATGATGAATGCCGCCCGCGCCATGTAGCCCGACTCCTCCAGCAACGTCAGGCAGAGGAAGATCATGCAGATCGGCGGCATGAAGGTCGCCACCGTCGTCAACCCCGCTCCGGCGCCGTCCGAGAGCAGCGTGACCACCAGCTCGGGCGCACCCAACGCGGTCAACCAGACCCGCGTCTGGCGCACCAGCAGCGCGCCGCACACGCTGTCAAAGAAATCGACCAGCGGCTGCGTCAGACGCACGGTCAGCCAGAAAACGGCGAACATCACGCCCAGAAAGGCAGGAATGCCGACCGGGCGGCTCAACAGGACGCGGTCGGCCGCATCGGAAAAACGCCGCCGCATCTCGCCCCGGCGGCTTACCACATCGCGTGCCAGCCCACGGATAAAGCCCAGCCGCGCATCCATCACCACGGTCTCCAGGCGTTGTCCGGTGTGCCGCGCCAGACGCGCGTTCTCCTCCTCCACAATCGCGTCAAACAGACCGTGGGTCAGCTCACGCGCAAAAGGGTCACGCTCCAGCAGCTTGATCGCCAGCCACCGCGAATCCACGCCCGCGTCGTCGGCCGCCACAATCAGGCACACCTGCAGGCGCTGCACCGAGGGCGCCGCCTCGCCGTACAACACGCACGACGCCGGCAGACGGCGCGTCGACGCGACCTCCGCCACCGCGAGGCGCAGCGCCCCTAGCCCTTCGCCGCGCGACGCCACCATCGGCACGACCGGACAGCCCAGATGCTGCGCCAGATGTTGCGCCTCCACCTTGATCCCGTGCCGCTCCGCCACGTCCACCTGATTGAGCGCCACCACCAGCGGCACACGCATATCCAGCAGTTGCGAGGTGAGGTAAAGGCTGCGCTCGAGATTCGAGGCATCGACGATGTTGATGACCGCAGATGGACGGTTCCGAATCAGATAATCGCGGGCAACCCGCTCATCCTCGGTATCCGGCGAAAAGGAGTAGATGCCCGGCAGATCGGCGACGCGGTATTCGCGGCCACCGATCGAAAAATCGGCATGCGCACTCTCAACCGTGACCCCAGTCCAGTTTCCCGTACGTTCACGCGCTCCCGTGAGCAGATTGAAGAGCGTCGTCTTACCGGTGTTGGGATTGCCGACCAAAACGACGTTCAGAACGCCGCCCATATCCCATCCCTCCGGCTTCTTTTGTTAGACACGGAAAACATGTCCGCAGAGTATACGAGGCACGGCCCTTTGAAAACAAGCGGATTCGGCGGCCAATTTCCCCTTACACGCCGCATGCAAACCTGCTAAAATACGCAGAGTGAAAAAGAGATGTTTTGTTTTTTGGGGGACGCTGAGCATCTTTTGGGGAACGGCCGTGGCGGCAACGCCCGAGGAATGGGCCTCGCGCCTGGAGGTCACGGAGCGCAGTGCCTTGGCGGCCATGAACCTCAAACCGGACCGGGGTGCGTTACGCGTGCGTCTGCAAAACCCGGCTGACAACAGCGGGGTTGAAGTGTCGTTGGGCCGCAGTGCAACCGCGTTCCGGCTGACGCCTAAGGATATCTTTCCGCGCGACAAGAGCCACCGCATCACAACGTGGCCGTGTCCGGCGCTCAGCACGAACCTGTGCTGGTTCACCCTCAAGCGCAACGAGGACGCCTGGTACGTCTATGTCGATCAGCAGCCCGTGATGCGCATGCCGGAACTCTGGTCCGGGCCGCTGGATCTGCAACACGCGCCGGAGAACCAACCGCCCGAAGCGGATGTGGACGACTACACGCAACGCCTCGGCACCTTCGCCTTCGAAGACAACTTTCTCGTGCCGGCCGGCTCCGAATTCCCGCCGACGTGGGAGATCATGAGCGGCATCTGGAAACTGCACTCGGTCACCGGCTCGATCAGCGGCTCGTCCGGCGGTTATCAGCTCGCCCGCCAGCCGAAGCCGGAGAAGAGCCCGAACTTCTACACGCTGGAGGGCGGCGGCACCAACGCTGTGGTGTTAGCGGGCGAGCCGTTTTACAGCCGCTACGTCTACCGGGCGGCGGTGCAGCACAACAGCGGCACCAACGGCATCGTGTTCCTGGCCGGCGAGTACGGCGGGTTCCTGGCCTTCACGGCGCGGACCGACCCCGCGACCGACCGCCTGATCCTTGAGCTGTGGCGCCAGCCGGACATGGCCGACGCACCGGCCGAAGCGCTGGAGGCCGTGCAGACCGAACTGCCGGCCGGCCAGTGGCTGCTGCTGGAAGTGCAGGTCATGGATGACCGCGTCATCTGCCGGGCCGACAACATCGATGTCATCCGACGTAAAATACCGTTGCCGCCGGGCGGCCGGTTCGGACTTTTCGCCAATATGCCGGACGGTGAAACCACGCGCTTTGACGACGTGGCGGCCTGGTCCCATGAGGAGCCGCGCTTCGACTCACCCGAGGACGTGACCTTTGCCACTCGCCATCAAACCCCCGGCGTGCAGTCGCTCCTGCGCGACACCACCGTTTGGCTCTACATGCCGCCCGTGACCGGTGCGACAAACACGTGGACTTACGGCAAGCCCACCGGTGTCCCGCTGCGCCAAGAGACCCTCTTTGTCGCGACTTCCGACGCCTTCACCTGCGGCCTGACGGCGGGCGGCGAGGACGGCGGCCCGCTCTACCGCCTGTCTTGCGTCCAGGCCGACGGCGCGCGCACCTACCTGCTGGAGGCGGTCTCCCCGACCAACACCGTTTTGCTCGACAGCCATACCACCGCCTTCACCAGCAACCGCGTGTTCCTCGCGCTGGACGCGCTGCGCCCGCACGAATTGCGCGGCTATGCGGATGGGCGCCTGGTCTGCTTCGACCGCCCCGCCAAACAGCCCGGCGGCGTGCAGGGCGTTTTCGCCAGCGCAGAGTCAGACCTGTTCTTCACAGCACCGCAAGTCGCCTCAAAAGACACCCGCCTGAGCGAGCGCTTCGAAAAGAACCCGCTCTACGTCAACGACCCGTACATGCGCCATTGGGCCTCGCCCGAGGGACAGTGGATCACCTTCAAAGACGGCATGACGTGGTTCAAGGGCGACCTCACCGGGCCGGTCAAGGTCCGCCTGCCGATCGTCAATGGCATGGAGCTGCACCTCGGCATTCCCGAAGACTCTTCCAACGGAACCTGCCGCGTCAGTGTCAAAGAGGATCTGATCACTGTCTTCACGCCCTATTCCGGCACCAACGCAGCCTTCACCGTTCCGGCCGCGCAGGTGCCGGAGATCGCATTCGACAAGCAGCAGGTGCGCCTCTTCACCCTGGGCATCGAAGGCCACATCGTCTGGCTGGGCAGTGATGAGGCCCTGTTAGCCAAGACCCATCTTGAGGCACCGCTGACAGGGCGTAAGATGCGCATCGCCGGCATGACGCTTGAAAACCTCAGCCACACGTTGGTGAAACGCGATAACGTCTTCGATACGCTTTTCACCGAATCGCTCTTCAACTGGACGCTGAACGGCGGCCGCTGGGAGGTTATCAACCGTTTCTACTGTGAACCGACCTGGTCACATATGAACGGCGAGAGCGCCGACTCTCTGGCCGGGCTCTGGTCCAAATACGTCTTTAGCGGCGATTTCAGTATTGAGTTCTACGCCGGCATGCGTATGGGCTGGTATGCGCGGCCCGGCGACCTCAACCTCACCGTCATGAGCCGTAACAACTCGACCGGCGATGGTTACACCGCGATCGCCACCGGCTGGGATCCCGACCATTCGCAGCTCTATTCGCGTCTGCTGCGTAACGGCGAGGTGATGGACATCTCCACCAAATACCTCGTGCCGCGCTCGCGCGCCGGCCTGGCGCGGCAAGGCTACCAGCCCCTGGTGGCCGCAGGCCGCGACATCCACGGGGCCTGGTACGGCATGCAGCTCCGCCGCGTCGGCACGCGCCTGCAGTACATCTACGACAACGAAGAGGTCTTCAATGTCGAAGACCGCGAGCCGCTGCAGGAGGGCTCGCTCGGCATCTGGACCTACCGCAACTCAATGATGGTCGCGCGCATCAAGATCGCTGCCGAAGCGATCCGCCCGCGCCCTTTCGCCTTTCACACGATTCCCGCCGGTGTCCCGCCCGCGCCGGAACCGCCGCCGCCCGCCGACTCCGGCGTGCGCGTCAACGGCCGCGTGGTCCAGCCGCTTGCCCCGGAATACTGGCAGGCGTTCGATACCGTGAGCCACCCCAGCGTGCGTTTCCGCAACCTCGACACGGCCCGACCCGAAATGCATGTCACCTCAATCCTGGGCGGCGGCACCTTCCTCGTGCGATGCGATTTGCCACCGGCCCAGCCCGACAAACTGCTGGGCTGGCGGTTTGAAGTCGCGCGTCATCCGCAGGCGTTGGTCAACTTCGAGTTCTCGACGGTCAAGCAGGACGACAAGGGCAACTTCACGCCGGTCCAGGGATACACCTATGTGCTCTCGGGAACCGACGAAACGCGCGGCCCGCGCCAAATCATTGGCAAACTCGACGCCTTCCCCCCTTCGGATGGCACGAATCTCGTCTGGACCCCGGTCGAGATCTGGGTGCCCTCCGAAGTCATCCGCGCCAATCAGGCGGTGCAGCTCGAAGGATTCGGCAACCTCCAGCCCAGCGACGTGCAGATGGGGCTCAAGGGTAATCCGCCCCACGCCTGGTACGCCGTGCGCGCCTTCCGCGAAATCCACCGCGGCACGCCGGAGCTTTCGGCCCCGCCCGAAAAGCGCGGCGAGATCGCTGCGCTTGCGCAGATCGTCACCAGTCTGCGTCCTGGAGAATTGCAGATGGTCGAGGTGCCCGCCGCACTCGATCTCCGCAAGCCCGTGATCGAATGGGCGGTCCCGGAATTGGCGAACTTTGGTCTACGTGCCGAAGCCGATTCCGCAATCCCCGGCTCGATTCTGGTCACGCCGGTTCATCCCTGGCCCTCGCCCATGCTTCCGCCGAAGCGTGCCCTGGCCGATGCCCAACCCGCCCCCTTCACGGTGGAGGGCACGCGCGTCCGCGTGCTTGTGCCGTTTGAGACGCTTCAGCCCAACCGCATGACGCTGGCGCTCGAATTGTCCGATGGCCGCGTCTTCCGGCAGGTCGTGCCGATGCGCACCACAGGACAGAACCATCCGCCGGTTTTGTTGAGCCTGACCCTCCCCGAAGGCGGCATCGAAACCTTTGAGGCTCGCCCCGGCAACGCCGCCCCCTACCAGACCGTCGCCAAGGCCTCGATCGACACCACCGACCCCGTGCGTGGCGGTGTGCTCAAGTTCCAAAACGCCGGCGTCTACGGTCGCCGTCTGGATGGTCTGCTGGTCAAGTCGTTCAATCCGGTCGCCACGCCCCTCATCCAGTTCCGT
Organism: Kiritimatiellia bacterium; assembly: GCA_035449085.1. GTDB lineage: Bacteria > Verrucomicrobiota > Kiritimatiellia > RFP12 > UBA1067 > DUPH01. The sequence goes on from DAOTKE010000014.1 coordinate 20,569, forward strand.
TACAAGGGCGATCCCATGGCGATCGTCTCGCTGGCCTTCGGTTCCACGGCCTTCACCTTCTCGGAAGTCTACAACACGCACGTGCGTTTTGGCGGCGGCGTGGCGGCCACCATGGACAACACTTGGCGCGTGTGGACCGGCATCCCGTCGGACAGCGGCGGCCAGCTCCCGCTCAAGCAGCGCACCACCGTGCCGCCGGCCCCTCTGCGTTTCGCCTCGCGCAGCGACAGCGATCAGACCGGACTGCACAGTACGCTCTTCATCGATGACATCGCCTGCGGCCCGGCCGTCGGCCCCAACCGGCCCTTCGCCTTCAAGGCCGATTACGCCGACCCCGACACCGTCGCCGAGGTCGTTTACGCCATCGTGCAGGGCCCCGTCGCTTTCGACAACCGCCCTGAAGCGGAGCGCGCCGCAGTCACCTGGTTGCCGGCCAAGAACGGCGAGGTCATCGAACCCGACATTTCCAAGATCCCGGACGGTATTCACCACCTGCTGGTGCGCGCCCGCGACGGACAGTCGCTCTGGTCGGAACCCGCAGACCTGCCCTTCATGCTCGACCGTGCGCAGCCGCAGGTCTCGTACGCGATCAAGGCCGTCGACAAATACAACGGCAGTTGCCTCACGCTCTCGCTCAGTGACCCCGTCTCGCCGCCGGTGCCCAACACCCTTCGCCTGACCTGTCTGGGATCGCCACTCGATATTGCCAGCGACAATGGCTTCAGCACTATCGGTCATGGCACGCTGGCCTATGAATTCGATTGGATCTGGCTGTTGCGCAAACAACTCGCCTCGGCCAAGCACGGTGATGTTCTGCCGATCACCGTCGACGGCATCACCGACGCCGCCGGCAACAGCGCACCGCCGTTGCGTATCGACATTGCCCTGGATCTGGAGTCCGACACGCGCCCGCCCACCGTGCTTCCCGTGACATTCACCAAGAACACCCTCTGGATGCAGCCGACGCTCACCACGCTGGCGCCCTTCTTCTCGGTCAACCGTAACGTCACCGCCACCACCGTAGCGACCGCCGGCGGTCAGGTGCTCGAACTCACGCCTAATGGCGAAAAGGCGGCCATGATCCAGCATGCCTTTTCGCCAGCCTGGGATCCGGACAAACACCCGTGGGTCGCCCTGTCTTTCCGGACGCTCGACATCGCGGAAGGCACACGCCCCTTCACGATGGCCTTCAACACCGGCCCGCGCCGTCCGCGCGGTATCAAGGACGCGCACACGCTCGATCTGACCAACACCAATCACCTCGCCTATGTGGTCGGCGACACCTCCTGCTCCACCGGTGTCTGGCACGACATCCTGATCAACGTGCGCGATTTCCTGCGCGATGAGACCGAAGAGCATAAGGACACGCCGGATCTCACCTACCTCACGCTCTACTTCCCGCCCCGCACCAAAGGCGGCAAGATCCAGATCCGCTCGTTCGCCATTCTGGCTCCTTGGACTTCTGATCATTTGATGCCGCTCAAGGTCTATGACCTGAACAGCATCAAAGGCCTCGTCTGGCAGGGTGGCGAATCTGAACACACTGGCGTGCGTCCCGCCAACCTCGTGTTGCCGAAAACTGACCCCTACTGGTTCCGCTTCCGGATCAGTGACCGGCGTGGCAATCTCACCGACACCTGGATGATCCCGATCCCTCCGGGCTCCGAAAACACCGCCCCCTCACTCCCCGGCCTCGAACCGGTCGTCGACAAGTAGCCCTTAACGTCTTCCTTGCTGAGAAGATCGAGGAAGAAATGAGACTGGGGCAAGCAAGAAACGTGTAACCCAAACGTCTCCGGCCTCAGGCTCCGATCAAGGACTGCGAGTCTGTGGTGGCCTAGCGCAGACAGCCGACCCTCCATGGCCTATCCCTCCTCCTTCCTCGCCTCACTTGCCGTTGAGTTGCAAGATGCGACGATTACGACCTGACTTCTCGACTCCAATTTGGTATGTTCTCCTTCATCTATGACACGCATCATCATTCCGCAATTCGATGTCAATCTCGTCGACGTCACCGTCACCCGCTGGCGCAAGCAGCCGGGTGAACGTGTGGAGGCCGGCGAGAGCCTGGCCGAACTCACGACCGACAAGGCCGTCTATGAGCTGGAGGCTCCGGCGTCCGGCACGCTGCTCGCCGTCTACGCGACCGACAAGAGTGTTGTTCCCACCGGCTTTATCGTCGGTCTGATCGGCAATCCTGGCGAAGATGATCCCGGGATCGCCGCCGCGAACGAGGCCCTGATGATCGCCTACCGCGGCCCCGCCGCCGCACCGGCGCCGGTGCGCGACCGTCCGGCACGCGTTCGCGCCACGCCGCGCGTGCGCCGCATCGCGCAGGAGAAGGGCTTCGACCTGGCCCAGATCCAAGCCGCGACTGGCGCCGAGGTCATCGACGAAGCCGTTCTCGACGCATACCTCGCATCTCATTCGTGACCGCCATGCGCACCGCTCTCGTCACTGGTTCAGCCAAAGGGATCGGACGCGCGATCGCCCTCGCGCTGGCGCGTGACGGCTTCCGCGTGGCCGTCCACTACCGTTCGTCGCAGGCTGAAGCGCAAGCGACTGTCGACGCCATTCGCGCGACCGGCGGCACCGCCGAAGCCTTCGCCGCCGACCTCGCTTGGGACGGCCAGCCCGACAGCGCGGACGGAACGGTCCGTGCCGATCCCGCCGCCGCCCTCGTCGCCGCCGTCGAAGCCTGGGCCGGCCCCTCGGGCATCCACACTCTCGTCTGCAACGCCGGTATCATCAAGAGCCAGCTCATCGCCTTCACCCGGATCGAGGAGTGGCGCGAGGTGATGTCCGCGAACCTTGACTCGGCCTTCCTGCTGACCAAAGCGGTGGCGCGCCCGATGGCCCGCCGCAAGGTCGGCCGTATCATTTACATTTCCTCTGACGCCGGCCTGCTGGGCGACTTGATGCGCGCCGCCTACAGCGCCTCCAAAGCCGGTCTGCTCGGGCTCGCCAAGACCGCCGCGCGCGAGTTGGCCGCCTCCAACGTCACGGTCAACGCCGTCGCGCCCGGCATCATCACCACCGACATGACCTCCGACATCCCAGAGTCCCGCCGCGCCAAACAGCTCGAGGCCATTCCGATCGCCCGCTTCGGGACACCTGAAGAGGTTGCCGGCTGCGTCAGTTTCCTGGCCTCCGATGCCGCAGGCTGGATCACCGGACAGACCCTCTGCGTCGACGGCGGTCTCTGCATGCGTACCTCGTGATCGTGCCGTAACAAAAAAAGGGGCATCATGAAACGTTGGATTGTAGCCGGGATGATCTGTTGGGCGGCCGTGCCGGGCCGTTGTACGCAGACCGTCGACCTTGTGGAGCGGATGGACGTCGCGCCGGCCTGGTCCGGATGCCCGGTCGGTTTCGCGCTGTTGACCCACACCAACCGCCAGTTTGTCGCCTTTTACAACGAAAACCGCGTGATGACCCTGGCACAGCGTGATCTGCCAAGCGGTGCCTGGCGTTTCGTCGAATTGCCCTCAAAGCTGGGCTGGGACAGCCACAACTATATCGCGATGGCGACCGATAACGACGGCTTCCTGCACGTCTCAGGCAACATGCACGCCGTGCCACTGATCTATTTTCGCAGCACGCGTCCGTTGGATATCCACGCCATGGAACCGGTACACCGTATGACCGGTGACCAGGAGCGGCGCGTGACCTATCCGCGTTTCATGAAAGGCCCGAACAACGCCTTCTTGTTTACGTACCGCGAAGGCGGCAGCGGCAACGGCTCCACACTATGGAACCGTTACGACTGCGCGACAAAAACCTGGTCGCGGTTGATCAATGTGCCACTGTTCGACGGCGAAGGTCAGCGTAACGCCTATCCGATGGGCCCGATATTGGGGCCTGACGGCTTCTACCACATGACCTGGGTGTGGCGTGACACCCCGGCGTGCGAGACGTGTCACAATATCAGTTACATCCGGAGTCGTGATCTGCAGAATTGGGAGAACGCGGCGGGGAAACCCGTCTCACTGCCGATCCGACTCGGAGCGGATGTGGTGGTCGATCCGATCCCCGTCAAAGGCGGGCTCATCAACCCCTGTCAGGCGATCGGGTTTGACACGCAAGGGCGCGTCATCGTGACCTACACCAAATACGACGCCGCAGGCAATACCCAGTTGATGAACGCACGTTTAGAGGGAGGCGTTTGGCGCAAGGTGCAAACCTCCGACTGGAATTACCGCTGGGACTTCTCGGGAGGCGGATCGATCATTGGCGAGGTGAGTGTCGGATCAGTGGAGGTTCTGGATGGCGCACTGGCGCAGAGCTACTCGCACGCCAAACTGGGCGGGGGACGCTGGCGTCTGGACAGCGAGACACTCAAGCCAGCGGGCAAGATCGGCGGGCGTTTCCGCTTCCCGCCGGAAATTGGACGCAAGGAACACGATACACCCGGCATGTCTGTACGGCATGCGGATGACTGGGCGGCCGACCCGAAGACCAGATTGTCGTGCGACGGTTTCATGTATCGGGCGTGCTGGGAATCGCTGCCGGCCAACCGCGACCGTCCGCAGCCTGGCGGCGTGCCGCCACCGGCGATGTTGCGCGTGTATAAAATGAAGGTGCGGCAACCGTAAGGATGAACGCAAGGAGAGAGATGATGTGGAGGACCGTATTGAGTCTAGGTGGACTGTGCGTGTGCGTAACTTTCGCCGCACCGGCGGTGGAGTTGACCGTGATCGGCGATTGGCAGATCAAGGTGGAGGCCGAGGGCTTGTCCGCCACGTTAACGGTTGAACAGCCGGAGATCGTTCGGGTTGAAGCCGAAGCACTGCCGCGTCTGCCGCTCTACATGCCCAAGGCGGCACAGTATGCGCGCGGCGCGAAACTGAACGGTGTGCGGGCGCAGGAATGTACGGTGCGGCATGCGCTGGATCCGGAATCTTTGAAAGTGATGAATGCGGATGGCACGATCACCTATTCGCGCGGGCGCGATTACGAGGCCGAAATGAGCTGGGGCTGCGTGGGCCGTCTGGAAGGCGGCGCGATCGGCGCCGATACGCCGGTCAGAATCGCTTACGCTTACGGCACCATGCGTTTGGATGCCGTGGTGCTGACGGCTGACCGGAACATCGTGTTGCGGCGCGGCGTCGCGCACGTGTCGTTACCTGAACCGCCCCCGCTGGCAGCGACCGAGCGCCGTCTCGCCTCGATTTGGATCACCCCGCGGCTGGCGCGTCTGACTGCGGCGAACCTGTTCCCCGTGCTGGAGACGGCCTATCCCGAACCGCCAAGACCGGTCCCCAGTGTGGCAGGGCGGTGTCTACCCAAGACCATGGCGACACTGAAGGCCGGCGGGACGTTGCGCGTGTTGGCATGGGGTGACAGCGTCACCGCCGCCGGGTATCTGCCCGAACCGGAGAAGAACCGCTGGCAGGAACAGTTCGTACGCCGTCTGCGCGCAGCGTATCCGGCGGCGACGATCGAGCTGACAACGGAAGCTTGGGGTGGACGCAACACCGGCAGTTATTTCAATGAGCCGTCGGGTAGCTTGCACAACTACCAAGAGAAGGTTCTCGATGCGCGTCCCGATCTGGTCATTTCGGAATTCGTCAATGATGCCGGGCTGGATGCCGCCGGTGTCGCACGACACTACGGACGCATCCGCGATGATCTCGAGAAGATCGGCGCGGAGTGGATCATCCTGACGCCGCATTATGTGCGGCCCGACTGGATGTCCCTGGCGGAGGAGCGGCAGTGTGACGATGACCCGCGCCCTTACGTCAAGGCGCTGCGCGCGTTCGCGGCCGAGAATAATCTGGCTCTTGCGGACGCCTCGTTGCGTTGGGGACGCCTGTGGCGTCAGGGTATCCCCTACTCCACGCTCTTAATGAACAACATCAACCACCCTAACCCGTTCGGCATGAGCTTGTTTGCCGACGCGCTGATGGCGCTTTTCCCGTGATCGGGAGTTGACGATTGCAGGATCGCGAGGCCTCTTTGCACACTCAACTTTCAACGCTCAACTTTCAACGCTCAAGTTACGGACGGTGGATCTGCGCGGCCGCCGCCGTGCTGAGCGGTCTATTGCTGTGGGCGGCCTTCCCCCCCTATTCGCAGTCGGACAGCGCCTGGATGGCGCTGGTGCCGCTCATGCTGGTGATCCGTCATGCCGCGCCCCGCGCGGCGGCTGGATGGGCCTGGCTGGCCGGTCTGGCCTTCTGGGTGGCGACACTGAGCTGGTTCCCGGCGATCATCAAGAACGGCGGGCCGTGGCCGCTGGTCCTGCTGGGGCAGCTCGGCCTGTCCGCCTGGTGCGCGGCCTTTCTGGCCGCCTATGCATTCGCCTCAGGCCGCGTGTGGCGCTGGGCCGGAAAAGCGCCGGGCTGGCGCCGTGTATGTGCCGTGCTGATCATCGATCCCATGCTCTGGGCTGGCTCTGAACTGCTCCGCGGATGGCTGTTCTCAGGATTCGCCTGGAATTTTCTGGGTGTCAGCCAAGTGAACAATCTGCCGTTCATCCAAGTGGCATCCATCGCGGGCGTATACGGCGTTTCAGCGGTCGTGGTCGCGGTCAATGGCGCAGTGACGAGCATCGTTGAAAGAGCGTCGGCACCTTTTGCGGCACGTCTGACCGATCCCGCCTTGGAAGCCCCCGTGTCCCGCCCCGGCTTTGGCGGTCGCCTGCTGCTCTCCTCGGAAAGCATGCTGCCGGTCGCGCTGGCGGTCTTCTGCTGGTATTGGGGCATGCAGCGCATCCAGCACGCGCGGCGTGTGACAGATCAAGCCGCGACTTGGCGCGTCGCGCTGGTGCAGCCCAACTCGCCCTGTGTGTTCACGTTGGACGACGACACCGTGCGCAGACAACATGATGTGCTGGTCAATCAGACGCGTTTGGCCGGTGCCGCCCGTCCCGATCTGGTGGTCTGGCCCGAGACGGCGGTTCTCGGCTCTGTCCCCTACGAGCCTGACACCCTGCGCCTCATCCGTGAAGGTGCCACGGCCGCCGGCGCGCCGCTGTTGACCGGCGCGCTGGAGCTCGAACGGACACCGGCCTCGCCCGCCGCGCCGCAAGGCCTTCTCTACTACAACGCCGCCTGGCTGTATTCCGCCACGGGGGAGGCGCTGGGGCGTTACCGTAAACACCATCTGGTCCCCTTCGGCGAATACATCCCGTTCGACAAGCAAATCCCAATCCTGCAACGGCTGGCGCCCACCGGCGTGAGCTGTACGCCGGGCCGCGAGGCGGGCGTGCTGCACATGAGGCGCGCGTCCGGCGGATCGCTGGCGCTCGGCCCGCTGATCTGCTTCGAGGACACCGTGCCGTCACAGAGCCGCGCGGCGGTGCGGGCCGGCGCACGGCTGCTGGTGCTGATGACCAACGACGCCTGGTTCAACGGCTCGGTCGAGCCGCTGCAGCACCTCGACCAATCGGTCTTCCGCGCGGTCGAAAACGGCGTGCCGCTGGTGCGGGCCGCCAACTCCGGCGTGACCTGCGCCGTCGATGCGGTCGGACGGGTCATGCGACTGGAATCGAACGGCACCGCGACCGATTTTGACGGCTTCCTCGTGACCCAAGTGGCGGTTCCAGACACGCCGCTCGCCGCGCCCTACACACGCTGGGGCGACCGCGTGCTAGGCCTGCCGGGCACGGCACTGCTACTGGCGCTGTTGGTGACCGGCGGCCTCCAGCGGAGCGGGCGCACACCTGCAAAGATCAATGCCGGCAGGATCGGGAGGAACGGCCGCGCCGACAGTACCGGGGTATCCGCGGACAGACCATAAGGATGTGTCATGGAAGCAGACGGAACATGGACGTCTGAACGCCTGCGCGAAGCGTTGCAGCAGCATTTCGGGTATAAGACTTTTCGCGACGGCCAAGCCGACGCGATCCTCAACCTGCTCGCAGGCCGCGATGTGGTGCTGGTCATGCCGACCGGTTCGGGGAAGTCGCTCTGCTATCAGTTGACGTCGCTGCTGCTGCCGGGCGTGACGATCGTGGTGTCCCCCCTGATCGCACTGATGAAAGATCAGGTGGATGCCTTGGAGCGGCGGGGCATCGCCGCAACCTTCCTGAACTCTTCAGTGGACGGCGCCGAAATGGCATACCGGCTCGACGGCGTGCGTACGGGCCGCTACAAGCTCGTCTACGTGGCGCCCGAGCGTTTTCGCAACCGGCGGTTCGCAGAAGCATTAGCGGAGGCCCAAGTGTCGCTCTTCACGATCGACGAGGCGCACTGTATCAGTCAATGGGGCCATGATTTCCGTCCTGATTATCTCAATCTGAAGCGGGTACTGGTCAAGCTCGGCGGGGCACGGGTGCTAGCTGTGACCGCAACCGCCACGCCCGACGTGCGTGAGGATATTATCCGGCAGTTGGGATTAGGGGCGCCGCCGCGCCAAACTCCTGCGGTCTCGGTAACCGGATTCGCGCGACCGAACCTGTATCTGGCCGTAACACGCTGCCCGACGCACCGGCACAAATTCTCCCGTCTGGTGCAAACGGTAGAGTCCTATCGCTGTGGGATCGTCTACTGTTCGACCCGTAAGATGGTCGAGCGTGTCGCAGCGCGTCTTACTGGCGACGGGTTCGCTCCGATCACCTATCACGGGGCGATGGCAGACGGCGAGCGCACCGCCGCGCAGAACCGGTTTATGGCTGAGGCCGCGCCGCTGGTGGTGGCCACCAACGCCTTCGGTATGGGCGTCGATCGCGGGGATCTCCGTTTCGTGGTGCACTGGGACATTCCCGGCAGCCTGGAGGCGTACTATCAGGAAGTCGGACGCGCGGGCCGCGACGGTGCCAGCGCCTGGTGTGAGCTGCTCTTCAACTTTGCCGACGTGGGCACACAGCGCTTTTTTCTCGACGGCGCCAACCCCTCTTTCAGCGACATCCTTGCGCTCTGGCAGGCGGTGCGCAAGGCCTGCGAGACTGAACCGGTCACCGCATCGATCGAAGAGTGGGCGCGGTTGACTGGGGTCAAAAACGATATGGAAGTGCGCACCATCCTTGGCCTGATCGAACGCGCCGGATTGATCGAGCGTGAAATCCTGCCGGGAAACCGTGCTTATACCACACGTCTGCTGCCGAACCCCGATCCTGACATCAAGGAACTCAAGCGCTTGGCGACCGGACTGGATGAGAAGCGCCGACGCGACGAGCGCAAGCTCGAAACCCTGTTGCGTTTCGTCGACCATCCCGGCTGCCGCCACGCCTTCATGCTCAACTATTTCGGAGACCGGGCATCGTCCTCATCCTGTTCCGCCTGTGACCGTTGCCGTCGCCGCAAGCCGCATTCGTTGACAGCGCCGACCGAGCCGCAGTGGATCGAGATCCAAAAGATTCTGAGCTGCGTGACCCGCATGAATGGGCGTTTCGGTGCACAACGCGTGGCGCAGGTGCTGCATGGTGATCGCGATGAGACGGTAACGCGCCACGCGCTGGATCAGCTCTCGACGTTCGGTCTCCTGAGTGGCAAGACGGTGCCGTATATCCGTGCGGTGATCGACGCTTTGCAAAGCGAAGGTTGCGTGACCGTGACGCCCGACACCTACCGGCTGATCTCCATCACGCCGAAAGGACGTGACGTGATGATGCGCCGCTATGAAGGCTTCCGCATGGCCTGGCCACAACAGCAAGTGAACAGACACGCGCCCTCTAAGCAATGGGATTGACGCTTTTCCGCCCCCACCGATAAAGGGCACCGAGCATATCATTGGTGTTTCGCCGGTCTGTTGGGGGCATCGCTGTCGAAATCGAAATCGCTATCGGGATCATACAGCAATGACACTGGGACACGAGAGAGTGGATGTCTACCGCCTCGCGATCGGCGACATCGCGTGGGTTTATGCGAAAGCCGACGGCCTGACGGGCGCGGAGATCGACGAATGATACGAGATCCGGGAGCGCAGCCGGTTCACTTTCGGGTTCGCATGCTGGTTCCTGATGAAGAATGAGTCTCAATGTGGCCTTGACGGTCAAGGCACGATACCGTTCATACTGCCGACACCATAGCGCTTGCGGTAGACGCGCGGAGTCATCGATTCAACGTGACGGAAGAGGTTGTTCAGATACTGGGCGTGGCAGAAACCGGTCCGGCGGGCAATCTCTGCAACGGAGAGATCGGTGTTCAGCAGGTGATGTTTGACCGAGGAAAGGCGCGCGCGTTGGACTTCTTTATGCACGGAACGATTGAGGTGCTGGATGAAAAGGCGGTCGAGTGTGCTGCGCGAGACGCCGACTGCGGCCGCAACCTCCTCGATGCCAAAGCTGTTTGACAGATTCTCTTTGATGAAACGCATGGCGGCGCGAACCGCAGGAATGCTGACCGCAGAGAGGTCGGTGCTTTGCCGGAGAACAACACCGGTCGGAGGAATGAGTAATGGCGTGACAGGCGGCGGCGCACCGTCGATGAGGCGGTCGATCAGTTCCGCCGCATCATACCCCACACGCGTAAGGTCGTGAGCGATGCTGGAGAGCGGCACGGGCTGGTTCAGGCAGATCAGCTCGTTGTCATCCACGCCGAGGATGGCGACCTCCTCGGGGACGGCGATGCCCACCTCGCGGCAGACATCCTCGACGTTCGAGGCATCGTAATCGTTGTAGGCGAAAACGGCAAGAGGTTTGGGGGCGCGGCGCAGGAGCCGACCGAGCCAACGCCTCACGAGCTGCCAGTCGTCTGGCGACCCGTCCGCGACCTCTTCCCAGAGCCATCGGTACGGCGCCGCCAATCCCTGGGTGGAACAGCCGCTGGCAAACCCCTCCAACCGGAGAGCTTGGATCGGAGAGCGTTCCGCAGAGAACCATGCGGTGTGCTTGAAGCCGCGTTCGGCAAAATGCTCGGCGGCCAGCGCACCGATACGGCGGTGGTCGCCGACCACACGCGGCAGGGGGATGTCGGGGCGGTAGAGCCCCATGTCCACGATGGGGACTTTCACGCCCCTGAGGTAGCGCACGAAGTCGCGCCGGCGGTGGAAGACGGTCAGGATGCCGTCGCCCTCCCAGCCGGACGGGATCAGCGCCCGTTCGTTGACGGTCAGGTGCCAGTTGTGCGTCCGCGCGTACTGGCCGATTCCCTGCCGGATGCGGTGGTCGTACCACTCCATCAGGATCAGGATGTTCCGTTGCCGCAAACTCTTCCGGGTGCGCGTCATGACAAAACTTTGCACTAATCTGATGCAAAAATGCAATAGGAATCGGTTTTGCAGGCCTCTATACTTATTATAACTGAATTTCAGTTCGCCAAAAACTCAAGGAGATCCACCATGCGTATGACAGCGGTCGGAGTGGTCGTGTGTATGACGGCGGCGGGCGTCCTCGCCCAGAACTGGCTGAACCCCGCCGGCGGGAGCTGGGGCGAGGCGGAGAACTGGTCGGGCGGCGCGGTTCCCGGCGGGACGTCGCCGGTGGCGTTCACCAACGACCATGAAGGGACGGCGACGGTGACGCTCGACGGCCACCGCGCGCAGACGGGCGGCATGACCTTCGGCGGCGGCGACTGGCTGATCGCCCCCGGCACGCCTCCGGATTCCGCCCTCACGCTCGCGCAGAACGTGGTCACGACGCTCGACGGCGTGACCACCCTCGCGGCGACCGGCGTCGTCACCACGGGAATCGTCACGTTCCGGGGCGAAGGCGAGTTCCGCCTCGACGCGGACCGGCTCTTTTCCCCGCTCGACGTGTACTCCGGCACGGTGCGCCTCATGCCGGGGCGGACGCTCTCCCAATATTCAGGCGTCGATGTCCGCGTCGAGGGCACGGGGACGCTCCTCAACGAAGGCGGCACCCTCAACACCAAGATTCTCCGTATCGGGGATCAAACCATCCCGACGAACGCGCTGTTCCGCATGACTTCCGGCACGGTCAACGCGGGCGGTTCGGGCGACGCGGTGCTGCTGGTCGGCTACAGGGACGTCGCGCTTTACGGACAGGCGGCCGTCGAGATTCTCGGCGGCGCGTTCAACGCCACGGGGGCGGTGTCTGACGCCAACGCATGGGTCGGTCCGCGCCACCACGGCACGCTCATTGTCGGCGGCTCGGACATCCCCGCCTCGTTGAACGTGGTGAATGTCTGTCTCGGCTGGAAGTGGGGCAATGACGCCCAGTCCCGCTACACGACCAACCTGCTGGTCGTCGCCACGAACGGCACGGTCAATGCGGACGGCATCGTCAGGCAGTGCTACTCCAGACCGTTCAGCACGGTGCGCGTGGAGACGGGCGGGACGTTGCGGTGCGACACGGTGCTCGCGGATTCCACGGGACGGCTCGATGTCGCCTTCGCGGGCGGGCGCGTCCTGCTCAACGGCGTGTCGAACGCGGTGTTCACGGGGCAGAACGTGTCTGTCGCGGTGGAGGCGGATGGTTCCGAACTGGACATCGGCGGCATCGACGTGACCTGCCCCGCGCCGGTCGCGGGCGCGGGCTGGCTGACGAAGGCGGGCGCGGGGACGCTGACGCTGGCGGGCGACCTCTCAGGCTTCTCAGGAGGCGTGGCGGTCGCGCAGGGCGGGCTGGTTGTCGGCGGCGGCCCGCTGCACGCGGCGTTCGGCATCGCGCTGGCCGGCGGGACGGCGCTCGACCTGACGGGGCACAGCGTCTTGGCGTCGCTGGAAGTCTCCGGCGCGGCGGCGGTGACGCTGGACGCTTCCGGGCTTTCGCTGGGAACGCTCGCGCTGGCCGACGGCGGCGTGTGTACGTTCGCGGGCGACGCGCCGGTCACGGTGACGCACCTGCATGTTCCGGACGGCGTGACGGCGGAGTTCGCATACGCCGGACATGTCAGCATCCTGTCGCTCACGGGCGGCGGCGACCTCACGGTCTCCGGCGGCGGGACGTTCGATGTCACCGACGACGCCACGTTCACCGGCACGGCGCAGGCCGCGCCGGACGGCTCGGTCCTGAACACGGGCGTGACCTTCATCGAAACCATGACGGTGCTGAGCGACGCGACAGTCGAAACCTTCGGGCAGACGCTCACCATCGGCACGCTGACACTCGCGGGCGGGGCGCTCGCGGCGGCTGGCGGCGGCGAGATCGTCATCCAGAACCTGATTGCGGAAGGCGCCGCCACCGTGGCGGCGGAGGGCGCGGGCGCGATCACCAACATCGCGTCGCTGACGCTCGCGCCGGGCGCGGTGCTGACGGCGCAGACCGCCGGCACGGTTTCCTTCGGCTCTGTCCAAGGCACCGGCACGCTGCGGCTGGAGGGCGGCGTCGCCGAAATCGCCGCGCTGCAATCCGGGCCGGGCTTCGACATCGCCGGCGGCGAGGTGCGGGCCGCGCCCGTGCCGTCTCCCGTTTCCGCCCCCGCGTGGACGGCGGGCGAACCCGCGTTCTGGGTGGACGCCTCGCAGGCGGCCTCGCTCGCCACGGTCGGCGGCAGACTCGAATGGAGCGACCGCCGCGGCGGCGCGTTCGCGATGAAGGCCGTGTCCACGAACGTCGTCCCATCCATCGTGACCGAACCCACCCTCGGCGGACTGAACGCGGTCAAGTTCGCCTCGCCGCACAATTATGGGCAGTACAAGGGCATGAACTGGAGCGAGCGGCTGACCAACATCCGCACGGTCTTCTGGGTCATCGGCGCGCAGGAGGGCGGCGGGCAACTGCTCGGCGATTCCGAAAACCACATCGACTTCCTGCGCGGCGAATACCCGCCCCGGCACCCCGGCGCGGGCAGCCAGCTCGACTGGCCCCCGGGCATCCACTATGCGCCGCTCATCAGCCAGCTTTACGCGGACGCCAACCGTGACCACCTGCCCTGCGTCCGCGACGGCCTGACGCGCATCGACGGCACCTCCGTCCGTCCCGACCTGACCGGCTACCCGAACCCGGGCTACCACGTCATCGCCATCCGGACGACGAACGACGTGTGCGCCGCCGCGTTCGCCACCGAGCGCGCCAACCAGCACTCCGCCCGCTCGGGCTGTCAGCGTCTGGCCGAGTGTATTGTCTTCACCGTGCCGCTGACGGACGAAGAGATCGCCGCCACCGAGGCGTATCTCCAGAACAAGTGGTTCGGCGCGGGCATCCGGGCGCGTTCGGTGCGCATCGGGAGCGCGGGCGCACGCTTCACGACGGTCGGCGGCAATGTGCTGCTCGACGAACTGCGCGTGGATGTCGCGGGGATGCAACCGACTGTTCCCGTCTCCGGCGTGGCGCGCGTGGAGCGGCTGGTCGTGCCGCACGACTTGACGCTGGCCTACGACGCGGCGAGCCGGTCCCTGCCGCTCGACGCGCAGACCGTGCGCGTCGAGGACGGCGCGACGGTCACGGTTGACGCGCCGTCGTATGACGGCGTCTGGCTCGCGGGCGTCGAGGGCGACGGTACAATCGCGCTGCCCGCCGTGACCTCCGCCGACATCGGCAACGCGACCTCGCAGCCCGGCGAAAGCCTCACGCTCGCGTTCGCCGCGCCCGTCCCCGTCACGGTGCGGAGCTGGCTTGGGCAGGGCAGTCTCGAGATCGCGGGCTCGTCCGATGTGGACATTTCATTCGCGGACATTTCCGGCAGCGCCAGCCTCGCCGTCACGGGCGGCACGGCCACGCCGCTGGACTTCGCGATCATCCGCGCCACGGGGTCGTGGGCGCTGTCGGGCAACGTCGATCCGTACATCGACCTCCTCTACCTCTACGGCACCAGCCAGACGCTGACGCTTGACACTGGCGGCTATCCCCTGCGGGTCAAGGAATTCCACGAGCGCGCCACGCTGGTTTGGAACGGGCCGGACAAGATCACCGTGCAGGCCCTCCGCGCCGGGGATGGCAACGCCCCGGTTCTGCCCGCCGAGGCCTTCACGCCGTACATCGCCGACATGCGGATCGGATTCAACTCGGCCGATCTCAGATTCACCGGCAGCGGCGAGCTGACCGTGAACCTGTTCATCGTCGAGAACAATGTCAACGGCCAAAGGCGGACGCGGACGTTCACGCTCGCGCCCGGCGTGGCCATGACCGTCACCAACCTCCAGCACCGGACGACCTACAGCGACGACCTCAAGCTCGTCAACAGCGGGACGCTGAACATCGTCAACCTCGCGATGTGGAACGACCGCGCCATCTACTTC
>DAOTKE010000015.1:0-35313 GCA_035449085.1 Kiritimatiellia bacterium
AAGTGTTTCCCTGATAAACAACGCGCGAGCCCAGTTCAAATAAAAACGCCCTGCTTTCCCGGGCCACATCCCGACGGCCAACGCGGCTCCTGACATTTTTCAACAGTGTTCTTGACCCCTCACGCCGCAATCCGGTATAGTACCGCCACTTTTTTTCGGAGAGGTGGCAGAGCCTGGTTGAATGCACATGACTCGAAATCATGCGTGCCGCAAGGTACCGGGGGTTCGAATCCCTCCCTCTCCGCCACTGAACTGATTTGCAGGTGAAATCCTGTAAACACGGGTACACATGCAACATTCCGATTCCAATGAGCGGCGCGGACAAGGATCCCGCCCTCCTTTCCGCCGCCGCCGCAACCGCCACCTCGGTCTCGCCGAGCGCGAACTGCCGCGTCAACTCCCCAAGCCAAAAGGCGAACTGCCCGGCGAATTCGCCGCCAGCGTTTTCGGCCTGATCAACCCTCTGTTGCAGCATGCTGTCGCCGAGGAGGGCTATCTCACTCCGACCCCGATCCAAGAGAAGTCCATCCCCCATCTGCTGGAAGGACGCGATCTGCTGGGTTGCGCCCAGACAGGCACCGGCAAGACGGCCGCGTTCCTGCTGCCGATCCTGCACCGCCTCGCCGCCAATCCAATAACGCCTGCCCGGGGCCGTCCGCGTGCGTTGATTCTTGCGCCGACGCGCGAGCTTGCCGCGCAGATTGCGGACAGTGTCACAACCTACGGCAAGTTTCTCGGCATCCCGTTCGCCGTGGTCTTCGGCGGCGTCAGCCAGTACCCCCAAGTCAAGGCGCTCAGCCGCGGGGCCGAGCTCGTGGTGGCCACCCCGGGACGCCTGATGGATCTGATGGAGCAAGGCCACCTCACGCTCGAAGGTATTGAAGAGTTTGTGCTGGACGAGGCGGACCGCATGCTCGACATGGGCTTTCTGCCCGACATCAAACGCATCCTCGCCAAACTTCCCGAACAGCGTCACACGCAGTTTTTCTCGGCGACGCTTTCGCCTGATGTCCTGCGTCTGGCAATGTCCATGGTCAAGGACCCGATCCACGTCACGATCTCGCCCGACCAGCCGACCGTCGACAGGATCAACCAGAAGATATTCTTCGTCGATAAGCCCGACAAGGACAGCCTGCTGATCAACCTGCTGAACACGCGTCCCGAAATGGCGAAAGTCATCGTCTTCGCGCGCACCCGCCACGGCGCCGACAAGATCGTGCGCAAACTGGAGGCCGCCGACATCCGCGCCGACGCTATCCACAGCGACAAGACGCAACGCGCCCGCACCAACACGCTGCAGGCGTTCCGCAACGGCCGCGTGCGCGTCCTGGTGGCGACGGACATCGCCTCGCGCGGCATCGACGTGGACAACATCACGCATGTCGTGAACTTCGACCTGCCCGAGGAGACGGAATCCTACGTCCACCGCATCGGACGGACGGCGCGTGCCGGTGCCGAGGGCGCCGCCTACTCATTCGTGAGCGCGGAGGAGCGCGGCCTGTTGAGGGCGATCGAGCGCATGATCCGTAAGGAGATCCCGGTCGACACCGCGCACGAATTCCACTCGGAACGCGCGGAGCGCGCCGCCGGCAAGGGCGGTGCGGGCAATCCGCCCCCTCCTCCCTGGGCGAAGCCGGGAAGAGGCCGCACGGCTCAGTCGCGCCGGCCTGAGCGCCGTGATCGTCCGCCACGCTTTCAGGGGTGCGCGCAGCCCGACTTCGGGCGTAGGCCCGATGACATGTCGCGCGATTTCGCACGCGATGATGCGCCCCGTCCGTCACCTCCCAGGCCTCCACTTCCGACGGGAGACGCCCCCAGGTCAGACGCGGCGCGCCAACCCGCGCCTGTGCCTGCACCTGCTCCGCGTCGCGAAGAGCCCGCGCCAACGACCAGCCATGTGAACTGGTACGACAAACCCTTTAAAAAGCACCAGAAGCGCCACGAACAAGAAGGTGGTGGATCGGACAATAGGTCTGATGACCGCCGCGAGCGTCCGTCGCGTGATTCTGGCGCACGTGCAGACGACCGTCCCGCACGCCCCTCCCGGCCGCGTCCCGGTGACGGCCACAAGCCGCGAGGCGGCGGTTTCAAGGGCGGCGGATTTAAAGGTGGTGGTTTTCAGGGCGGCCGTACGAGCGGTGGCGGAGGCTTCCAAGGCGGTGGCGGATTTAAGAGCGGCGGAGGCTTTAAGAAAGGCCCGAAACCGTCGTATCGTCCCTCACGCCCGCCGCGGTCACGGGATCGTTGATCCTGACGCCGATAGGGCAGGACGGTTCCGCCGAGGAAGAAGTCCGTCGAGCGTGGTGCGTCCGTCCCGCCCCCGGTACCGCGTCATTGTCGTGCCGAAGGCGCGGCGGAACACCTTGCCGAGGTAACTCGCGCTCGTGAATCCGCAGGCCTTCGCGATCTCCTGCACCGGATGATTCGTTTCCGCAAGCAGCGCACGCGCCCGCATCAGGCGCGTCCGCTGCAGTTCCTCTTGCAGCGTGACGCCGAGCCCCGCGCGGAACCGCATCTCCAACCGCCGACGCGACACGCCGACGTGCCGGACGATTTCAGGCACCCCCACCGGGTTCTGCGCGTTCAGCCAGATGTACTCCAGCGCCCGCGCAACCAACGGGTCGGGGATCGGGATCGCGTCCGTAGAACGCCGCGTCACGACCTTGAGGGGCGGAAACGCGCGCACCACGCGGCACGGACGCCCCGACCGCTTACGCCGCATCAACTGGTCCAGCAACCGCGCCGCTTCAAACCCCATGCGGTCAGTATCCAGCGCGATGCTCGACAGCGACGGCTGTGTGGAACCGCAGATCAGCTCATCATTGTCGACCCCCAGCACGGCCACCTCGTGCGGCACGCTCAGGCCCGCCGTCCGGCAGGCATCCAGCACCTGACGCCCGCGCACATCCATGGCCGCGAACACCGCCACCGGCTTGGGCAGCGCGGCCAGCCAGGCGCAAAGACGCGACTTTTCCAGCCCCCAGTCCCGGCGCTCGCGCGCCGTCAGCGGGCCATACAGATCGCACCGGCAACCGGCGGCCTGTACGCGGGCGGCAAAAGCCGCGCCCCGCCCGCGCGACCAGTTGATGCCGTGAATCTCGCCAACAAATCCGAAGTTCTTAAAGCCGCGCTCAAGAAAATAGCCGGCGGCCAACTCGCCGATCGCACGCAGATCCGAGGCGAAAACGCTGTGCTTCCGTAACAGGCCGTTTGGCAATTGTTCCTCGTCCAGTGGGTCAATCAATACCGCCGGCACATTGGCGGCCTGCACGGCTTCCGCATAGGCGCGGTTCTGAATCACGCCGATCATGCCGGAACCGTCCCACCCCTTCAGCGCCGGGAACCGCTGCTCGCCCGCACGGCCTTCCGCCACATGCAGACTCCACGGGCCGTGGATACGCTCGTACCGCAACACACCGCGCAGGATATCGCGGTGAGCCTGTTCATTGGTTTCGAACAGCAGAGCCACCTGAGGGGGTGACGATAGATGTTGGCGCGTCATGGGTTGCGCAAAATTACCAAAAAAGTTGCGCAAGAGTCAGCTTGAAAGTCGGTCTCTCACGTCTTATGTTTGGGAACGATATCGGGTGAATATCTTTGCGCAGCCGACGGACACTGACAAGGGAGCCAACCATGAACAGAAAAAACGTTTCATCACGCCGTGCATTTTTGAAAAGCGCCGCTGGGGCCGCTGGCGCATTGACGCTGGGAGGGTGCCGGAGAGCGCCGCGGTTTCGCAAACCGGGAGAGATGCTGAAGCTGGGCGTGATCGGCACCGGCGGCCAGGGCCTCACCGACTGGTCGCAGATGGTCGACTGCGGCAACGTCCAGGTGGTCGCGTTCTGCGATGTGGACGCGACCCTGTTCGACGGCGCGCGCGAGTGGTACGCCAAGAAAGGCCTGAAAGCCGATTTCCGGACCTACGCCGACTACCGCAAGATGCTGGAGCGCGAGCGGGAGCTGGATGCCGTGCTGGTCGCCACGCCCGACCACACGCACGCGCCGGCCGCCATCCAGGCGATGAAGCGCGGCTGCCACGTGTATGTCGAGAAACCGCTGGTGCGCACCATCTGGGAGGCGCGCTATTTTGAGAGGGTCGCCAAAGAATGCGGCGTGATCACGCAGATGGGCAACCACGGCAGCGCCCGTGACGGCACGCGGCGCGGTGTCGAGATCCTGCGGTCCGGTTTGCTGGGCAAGGTGACCGAAGTGCATGTCTGGACGAACCGCCCCGAGATCTCCCCCGGCAACACCTGGGGCTGGAAACAGCCGTTGAAGCGGCCTGAGGGCTCGGATCCGATCCCGCCGGAATTAAGCTGGGACCTGTGGCTGGGCACGTCGCCCGCCCGGCCGTTCAAGAAGGGTGTGTACCACCGCATCATGTGGCGCGCGTTTTACGATTTCGGCACCGGGGCTTTCGGCGACATGGCCTGCCACACGATGAATCTGGCATTCCGCGGGCTGGAACTGGGTGAAGTAGTCGCTGGTGAGGCCGTGGAGATTTCGGAGCGCTATGACGACACCTATCCGCAATACAGCAAGGTGCGGCTCACGTACGCGGCGCGCGGTGATAAGCCGCCGGTCGATCTCTACTGGTATGACGGTTACCGCAAACCGTCAGCCGAGATCATGCCGCAGGTGATCGCCACGCTCGGCCAGGTTCCGACGACCGGCTGCTTCATCATGGGTGACAAAGGTGTGATGGTCAACACCGACGATTACGGCGAGTTCAGCTACATCGCGCTCAAGGGTGAGGAGAAAATGAAGTCCATCACCAAGCATGAGGCGTGTGCGGCCATACCGGTCACCTTGCCGCGCGTGAAGGAGCAGAACCAGCGGCGCGAGTTTGTCGAGGCCTGTTTCGGGCAGACACGCGCTTCGTCGGACATCGACCACTCCGTGCCGCTCGTGGAAAGCATGCTGGTCGGCTGCCTGGCGCAGCGCATTCCGGGCAAGATCGCGTGGAACGCCGCCGCCTGTTCGTCCGACAACGCGCAGGCCAACGCGCTGATCAAGCCGTTCATCCGTCCGGGCTGGGAATACTGAGGAACGGATCATGGAAAACGGATTGGTGAATGCCTTAAAAAACTATGCAGCAGATGCCGCCGCCAAGTTGATGTTGACCGATTTCGACAAACTGGCCGACATCGGCAAGGTGTTGCTGCGCGCGAAAGCCGAAGACCGGACGGTGTTTCTGATGGGCAACGGCGGTAGCGCCGCGACCGCCTCGCACGTGACGAACGATCTGGTCAAAGGCTGCCGAGTCGGGGACACGCCGGGCTTCCGCGCCTTCTGCCTGAGCGATTCCAATGCGTTGGTGACCTGCCTGGCGAATGACTTCTGCTATGCCGAGATCTATGCGATCTTGTTGCAAACTTACGCGCGACCGGGCGACATCGTCATCGCCTTCAGCGGCAGCGGCAACTCGCCGAACATCATCCAGGGGCTGACTGCGGCGCGCAAGATGGGACTCACCACAATCGGCTTCGGCGGCCGCGACGGCGGACAGATGAAGGCGCTCTGCGACTTCATGCTCATCGCTCCCACCGACTCGATGGAACTGCTGGAAGACCTGCATCTGGTCTACTTCCACAATCTCGTGTGCGCGATGCGACCGGCGCTGGCTGCAAGAGTCAGTAGTCAGGAAGGCTAAGAGCATGCTGATTGGGGCGATAGATGGAGGCGGAACCAAAGTGCTCACCGCTGTGATGAAGACGGATGGCACCATCGTGGCGCGGCGGCAGGAAACCGTGCCGACCGCCGATATCCCGGCCTATTTCCGCAGATGTGCGGGAATGCTCGCGGCCTGCGCGCAGGAAGCCGGCGTCACGCTGCATGCGCTTGAAGGTGTGGGGATGAACATTCCCGGCATGGTGACGCCTGACGGGTATGTGCTGGGGTCGCCGTCCGCCGGCTGGGGCGCGTTCCAGGCGCGTCCCCTACTGGCTGACGCGCTGGCGCTGTCCGGCGGGTGCCTTTTTTTTGAAAATGACATCAACGCCTGCGCGCTGGCAGAACGGCGTTTCGGCGGTGCAGGCGACAACTTCATCTGGCTGACAATCAGCACCGGCAACGGCGGCGCGGTCGTGGCAAACGGCAGGCTGGTGCGCGGCAACGACGGTTGCGCCGGCGAGATTGGGCATCTCAAAGTTGAGCGCGACGCGCCCTATCCCTGCGGATGCGGCGGGCGCGGATGCCTGGAGGCGCACGCGTCGGGTGTCGCCATCGCGCGCCGCGCCGTCGAAGCGGGCCTGCCCGCCGGCACGGACGCCAAGCGTTGCGAAGAGCTGGCGCGGTGCGGAAACACAACCGCTCGGGCCGTGTACGCGCAAACGGGCACCTACATCGGGCGTGCGCTGGCCATGGCAGCGAACCTGCTGAATCCCGCGCAAGCCTTCATCGGCGGCGGCGCGTCGAAGGCGCTCGACCTCATGCTGCCGGGCATTCAGCAAACACTGCACCAAGAGGCCATCCCGCAGTGCCGGTCACTGCGCGTCACACAAACCAGCTTGGGATACGAAGCGGCCCTGCTGGGGGCCGCCTCCGTGTGCCTCGACGGCCTCAATAAGTCTGGCGCAGATGCTTAACTGTCAGCGCCTTGGCGAAATCGGCGAACGACGCGCCCGCATCCTTGGGCGTAAAGGTCAGGACAATCGGCCGTCCCGGGAAAAGCGCGAAGCTGTTGTCGCTGAACTCCCCGCGGATCCCTTCCGCATTGACCCAGACAAAAAAGGCCGGCTTGTCGGTCGTCAAGGTGACCGTCCAGCGGCCTTGCCGGTCGGCCGGGATCGCATCCACCGCCGCATCCCCCAACGCGTGGCGTTTGTAGGCGTGGAAGAACCACTCATTCCGATGCGTCAGCGTACGTCCGGCGGAATGGCCGCGCAACACCACCTCCAGGAAACGGTCGACACGTTCCGCGTCTTGCCCAAAACGCGACACCGGGAATTTGCCAAGCATAGTGGCAGAACGCGGCGCCAGTTCGGACGGCAGCACCAGCGTGTCGAGCTTCTGGCCATCAAATCCCCACACCTCGACAAAGGCCTGGGCCGCGACCGGCTCCGCGAAATCGTTGACGGCCCAGAACTCCAGGTTCGTGCCCTGATCGACCGGGATGGCCATCACGGCCAGCGGCGCGTAAAAACGCCGGGCGTGGTAGTGCAGGTGCTTCCACTTGCCGCCATATTCGACGCTTGACCAAGAGGCTACCGGCCAGTTGTCGTTGAACTGCCAATAGAGTGTGCCCATGCAGCGCGGCTGCAGCCGGCGCCACGCCTCTACCGCCGTCTTGATCGCCAGGGCCTGCTGCACCTGCGAGAGATACAGGATGTTGTCGAAGCCCGCCGGGAAGCGGAAGTAGCGCGCCATGGTCTCCAGCATGCGGGCGTTGCCGCCGCGGTTTTTCTGGTGATGCTCAAAATCCGGCGCCGTCGGGTTCATCTGATCCGGCGCGACAAAGGTCCTCGCCACTTCCGGGGATGAAAACGACTGATACCCGAACTCCGAGCAGAAGCGTGGCTTGTAGGTGTAATACGCGGAAAAATCCTTGTTCTCGTGCCATACGGTCCAGTTGTGCATGTCGCCGCGATTGTCGTCGTGCCAAGCGTCGCCGAAATCCCCGGGGCCCGCACAGGGCGAGGAGGGCCAGAAGGTGCGTCCGGGATCATAGGTCTCCACCGTTTCGGCCAACACGCGGCTAAGCCGGTCGTAGTTGATCAGATAACGGTCGCGGTTCTTACGGCTCGGCTCGAACCAGGTCAGCGCGCCGATACACTCGTTGTCGCCACACCAGAGCGCGATGCTGGCGTGATCGCGCAGGCGGCGCAACTGATGGGATAACTCCGCGCGCACCTCATCCAGGAACTCGCGGTCAGCGGGATAGAGCGCACACGAGAACATGAAATCGTGCCAAACCATCAGTCCCAGTTCGTCGCACAGTTCGTAGAAGGCGTCGTTCTCGAATTGGCCGCCGCCCCACAGACGGATCATGTTCATGTTCGCGTCACGCGCCGATGCCAGCAGATCGCGGTAGCGTTCAGGCGTTTGACGCTCAGGCAGTCCGTCGCAAGGGATCCAGTTCGCCCCCTTGCAGAAAAGATCCATCCCGTTCACGCGGAACGTCATGCTCATGCCCGGACGCGACGAGGTGTCGCCGGGGTCAGGCTTGTTGACCACCTCGATCGACCGCAACCCCAGTCGCCGCGTAAAGGTGTCGGTGCCGATCTTCACCGTCAGGTCATAAAGAGGCTGGTCACCCGCACCGTTCGGCCACCACAGCTTCGGGCGTTCGACTGATACGGTCGATGAAACACGATTCATGCCGGGCTTCAACGTCACCGGCCGCGACACGCTGGCCGCGCCGAGCGTCACCGACAGCGTGCTTGCGCCGCCTTCGGGCGAAGCCACTTCCGCCGTGACCGTCACCTCGCACACGCCGGGACGGTGGACTTGATCGCAATAGACGTAATCGATACGCGCCAGGTCGTTGCCCAGCAGCTTCACGGGCCCCGCGAAACCCGTGGCCATCAACGCGATGCCCCAGTCCCAACCGCCGTGGCAGGCCGGCTTGCGGATGAGGTTGATGTGCGGCACCCGCCCATTGTCCACCATCGGGATCGGATAGCTCAGCGCTGCCCCGCGCTCCTCCGTGATCTGTTCCGCACTGCGGAACCGCGCGGTGATCGTGTTGAACCCCGGACGCAACAGGGATTTGACCTCAAAATCATAGCGGCGGAAACGGTTGCCCGTCTCACCGACCTTCCGGCCGTTGATTGAAATTTCGCAAAAGGTGTCCACATGCTCCAGACGCAGGATCACCGAAGGGCACGCCAGCAGGGCGGCCGGCACGTCGAACGACCGTTCCGCCAACCAGTCCTTCTGCCCCACCCCCTGTATGGCCTTTTCATTGGCACCGAAGTACGGATCGGGAATGCGGCCCGCCGCCAGCAGGGCACTGTGCACATCGCCGGGCACATTCAGCGGCACGGCGGGCTCACTGCCATCGGCCTGGCGCACCGACCAGACGCCCGCCAGATCGACGCGCTCAACCGCGCAGACGGCCTGAACCGCCAACGCCGCACACCCAACAAACCGCACCATTTTCATGTATCCTATTCCTTTCATGCAACACTCACACCGGCCTCCCGATTCAGGTGTTACTGTATATCACGCCCCATGCGATCACAACCCCCATTTTACGTGGCGTGGCGCACCGACTCGCCCTGCCGGTTTCCAACGAGTTGTCGCCGCACGTTGCCTGGGCCTCAAGGTTTTGTGGATATGCCTGAGTAAGTTTCTCAGGCCCGTTAATCGGCCAGCTTTAGCGCCTTTTGTTCCGTGGCGGATTTGTGCTGGAACTTCAGTGCCCCCGGGCAATCGTCCTGCGGGCCGAATCCGGAATACATCATGTTGGCCCACTCCACCTCGCCGCATCCCTCGTAGACGGTTACGTTCGGCGTATTTTTGACAAAGCCGCCATCGGTTACGAGCAAACGCCCGCGGAGATGTTTGATGATTGTGATACCATCGAGCCCGAAGCGCTTGTTGTTGAAGTACGAGCATCCAAGAAGGCGCGTGTCCCACCCTCCCACCTCAAAACCGATTTTGCCAGTGTCGGCATAACAGTCGCGGAGGATCGTGGAGGAGGCTGCAATACGGAAGTTAATGGAGTCCTTCAGCATCTCGCGCGGTTCGCCCGGCTTGGCGGGCGGCAGCGGGCCGCCCCATACGTGGCAACGCGTGAGACGGTTCGACCCACCTTTCACCACGTTAAAGCCGATTGTGTAGTCCACCACCACGCAGTCGGTGTAGTGGCTGTCGCCACCGTTCACATAGACGCCTGAATTGCCCGCAAGACCGGGGATCACACACTTAAAGTAAAGGTTGTTGGCGATCAGCTCGTATCCGCCATCCATACGCAGACCATACGCGCGACCGTTGAGGAACGTTGCATCTCTAAGCGTGAAGTGCGAAAATCGTGCAAGCCGCATACACGAAGCCAGTCCCGCGCCATCGATACAACCGCCTTCCAGAAAGCGGTTATAGTCGTGTGTGACGAGGCCCGCCCCATCGATCTCCAACACGTACTCCATCTCTTGTACGGCCACCAGTTTCGCGTTCTTGTTCATCTGAAGCGAGCAGCCGTTCGCAATGCGCACCGGAGAGGCGATACGGTAGACGCCTCGCGGCACCGAAAGAACACCCGAAGGCGTAGCGGCAATCGCACGACGGAAACGCCCCGAGTCGTCCGTTTCATTCGCATAACGCGGGAACGCGTCGAGCGAATGGTCTGACCCGAACCTCACAAGCGGGATTTTGTCTTCTACCAACTGCGTAGGCGGTTCCTTCACCACAAGTTTGACCGAACGGATCTCGAATCCGTGCGGTTTCGCAAGCGTGTCCGGACACAACCATTTGCCGTAACAGAACCTCACCTTCGTGACGAGGCGAAAGTCTGGTCGGGCATCTGGCGTCACACGCGGATGACCCGACCAGTGCGTGAACGGACGCATCAGGTGGCACGGCAGTATGATCTCCTGCCAGTCGGGGCCGATGGGCAGACTCGTGAGCCCCCACGTAACGCCGTCATTCTGCACGAGCGACACTTCTACTGCCCGCGTGTCGGGCTCCGTCGCACGAATCGTCAGGTGTAACGCACCATACGTGCCCGAGTTGGTAACCCCCGCAAAGAGAGTCGAGCCATCGAACGGGAAATCGAACGAACGCGCATCGGGTTTTCCCGCAAAAGCATTTGGCTCGGCCTTAAACACATACGGTTTCGCAACTGTATCCGGCAGTGCCTCCCGCACAATGTCCGCACACAGTATCGACGCCACCGCAAAGACACCACAGACAACAACCGCCTTCCCCAACATTCCGAATCCTCCGTGTAACGTCCGCCGCCACCTACTTCCCCACGTTCCGACCGGGCAAGACCGTGTCGCGCGCGATGCGGCGCGTTTCGGGGTGGTCGAGCGTGTAGTGCAGACCGCGGCTCTCTTTGCGGCGCATCGCGCTGCGCACGATCAGTTCGCCCACGAGCGCGAGGTTGCGCAACTCCAGCGTGTCGGCCGTGACCAGATAATCAAAGTAATACTCGCGGATCTCGCGGCGCAGGTTGCGGATACGGCGCAACGCGCGTTCCAGCCGCTTGTCGGTGCGCACGATCCCTACATAGTCCCACATGCAGGTGCGGACCTCCATCCAGTTGTGCGCCACCATCACCGCCTCGTCGCTCGCCACCGCCGTACCGTACTCCCAGTCCGGAATGCGCAGCGGATCGGGCACCCTCTCCGGATGGGCCACGATCTGGTCCGCCGTCTGATAGGCGCACACCAACGCTTCCAGCAGCGAGTTGCTGGCCAGGCGGTTGGCGCCGTGCAGGCCCGTGCAGGCGGTCTCGCCGACGGCGTAGAGGCCCGGCAGCGAGGTTACGCCGCTGACCGAGGCACGGATGCCGCCACAGCAGTAGTGGGCCGAGGGCACGATCGGGATCAGATCACGCGCCATGTCGATGCCGAAGCTGAGGCAGGTTTCGTAAATGTTGGGGAAACGCTCCCGCAGGAAAGCTTCGGATTTGTGGCGGATGTCCAGGCAGCAATAGGGCGAACCGGTGCGCTTCATCTCGGAGTCGATCGCGCGCGCCACGACGTCGCGGGGCGCGAGCGCACCGCGCGGATCGTACTTCTTCATGAAGGGACGCCCCTCCGCGTCGGTCAGCCCCGCCCCTTCGCCGCGCACCGCCTCGCTGATCAGGAAGCGCTTGGCCTGCGGATGGTAGAGGCAGGTCGGATGGAACTGGATGAACTCCATGTTCGCGATTTCGGCGCCCGCGCGCCAGGCGAGCGCGACGCCATCCCCCGTGGCGATATCGGGGTTGCAGGTATACAGGTAGACCTTGCCGCAGCCGCCGGTCGCCAGAATCGTGTGGGGCGAACGCACGGCATAGATCTCGCCGGTCGGCTGGTCGAGCACATACGCGCCAACACAGCGGTTCTCACCGGTCGCCTTCAACCAGCGTGTGGTGATCAGGTCGATCACCATCGTGTACTCAAGCGTCTGGATGTTGGGGGTCTGGCGCACCCGCTCGACCAGCACCGACTCCACGCGCTGGCCAGTGATGTCGCCGGCGTGCAGCACGCGTCGCTGCGAATGCCCGCCCTCGCGTCCGAGATCATAGCCCGGGGCACCGTCGGCCCGCGTGTTGAAGCGCACGCCCAGCGCCTCCAGATCGGCGATCCGCGCCGGCCCGCCGGCCACGATCTCACGCACGACCTCTTCGCGGCAGAGCCCCGCACCGGCGACCAGCGTGTCGGCCACGTGCTGCTCGAAGCTGTCGCCGGGCTCCATCACACAGGCGATGCCGCCCTGCGCACGGTTGGTGTTGCAGTCGTCGAGCTTCTTCTTGGTCACCAGAAGCACACGCCCTTCGCGAGCCAGATAGAGCGCGCTCATCAACCCGGCGATCCCGCTGCCCACAACGAAGTAATCACAAGACTCTATGCGCATACCATCCCCGTCCTGATTCCCGCAACCGAGCGCGGGAGTTCCACAAAGGAGATGTATCGTACCACTGACGGACGATTCCTCAAAGACACCTTTTGTATGATTGGCTGTTTTTTGGTAACGTAAGAATCCCAATTTTCGTGACGAAAGGTTTTTTATGATCCGAGTGAAAGTGGTAGGCGCTACAGGTTATGGCGGTGTGGGCATCACTGAGTTGCTCTTGCAGCACCCCGAGGCCCAACTGGTGTCCTTGGTGGCGCGCGAAGACGTGGGGCTCCCGATCTCCGCCGTTTACCCGCATCTTGAAGGATTCTGCGATCTGCCGGTTCTGGCGGCGGACGATCCGCGCACGGAAGAGCCGGTTGATCTCGTTTTCTTTGCGACGCCTGACAAGGTCGGCATGACGGCCGCCGGCAAGGAGTTGGCCCGCGGCGCGAAGATCATCGACTATAGCGGCGACTTCCGCTTCACGACGACCGACGCTTATGCCGATTACGCCACGCGTATCGGCCAGGATCCCACGCACGCGGCCCCCGAGTTGCTGGGACGCAACGCCTACGGACTGGCCGAGTTGCACCGTGACGAGATCCGCAAAGCGGACATCGTGGGGAACCCCGGCTGTTTCGCATGCAGCTGCATCCTGGGGCTGGCACCGGCCGTGCAGCATGGCCTGCTCGAACCGGCCAGTATCATCTGCGACTGCAAAACCGGCGTCTCCGGCGCCGGCAAGAAAGTGAACGCCTCGTTCCACTACCCGGTCCGCTACGAGCAGATGAACGCCTACAAGCTGGCCGGCCACCAGCACGTCTGCGAGGTCGAGCGTGAACTGGGCCTGCTTGCCGGCGGCGAGGTCAAGATCACCTTCACCGCCCAGGTCGTGCCGGTCTGCCGCGGCATCCTCTCGACGCTCTACGGGACGCTCTGCCGTCCCATGAGCGAAGCAGAGCTGGTGGCGCTTTACCGCGATTTCTTCAAGCACAGTCCTTTCGTGCGCGTCTACGACAGCAAGGCCGCCATCGGCACACTGCATGTGCGCGGCACCAATTTCTGCAACCTGGTGGTCAGCGCAGACAGCCGCGTCAACCGCCTGCGCATTGTCGCCCACATCGACAACCTGATGAAGGGCCAAGCCGGCTCGGCGCTCCAGAACATGAACCTCATGTTCGGGTTGCCCGAGACCGCAGGCCTCAACCGCCCGGGGATCTACCCATGAGCAGCTCGAAAAAACCGGCACCGAAAAAAGCGGCCAAAAACGCCGCTCCCGCCCCCACCCGCACTGCGGCACCGTCCACCCCCCCCCATCGGCATCATAAACCGGGGCTGGGACGCGGCCTAGGCGCGTTGATCAGTCACGCTGCCGCCGTCCCGCAACCGGCAGCCGCAACCCCGCTTGCGGCGCCAGTCGCGACACCCGCGCAAGTACCCGGCACCGCCACGCCGACCGTGCCCACGACCGCGCCGGCCGGCCAGCAATCGCAACAGTGGGTGTTCGAAGTCCCGACCGGCGAGATCCTGCGCTCGCCCTGGCAGCCGCGCCAGACTTTCGACGAAGAGGCGCTGCGCGAACTCGCGGAGTCGATCCGCGCCAACGGCGTGATCCAGCCGTTGATCTGCCGTAAAAACAGCGACAACCGTTTCGAGCTGATCGCAGGCGAACGCCGCCTGCGCGCCGCGATGGAGGCCGGTGTCGCCAAAGTGCCGATCATTCTCGTGGACGCCGAGGACCGGCGCGCAGCCGAAATGGCGATCATTGAGAACATCCAGCGCCAGGATCTGAATGTCATCGAAGAGGCTGAAGGCTATCGCACGCTGGCCGAGACCTTCAATCTCACGCAGCAGGAGGTCGCCGACCGCATCGGCAAGGCGCGCGCCAGCGTGACCAACGCCCTGCGCCTGCTCGACCTGCCTGACGAGGTCAAACAGCTCGTCGGCAGCGGACGGCTTTCCACCGGGCACGCCAAGGTATTGCTGAGCCTGACCGACACCACCGAACAGATTCTGCTCGGGCGCAAATGCGTGACCGAGGAACTGACCGTCCGTTCTCTGGAAAGACTGATCCAGCGCCGCAAGGCCGATCTTGCGGGACAAGAAGCGCGCCGTCCCGGCAAACCCGACCTGCCCGAGAGCTACGTGCGCGACCTGACCGATCGCCTGCACAAGCATTTCGGCACCGCCGTTCGACTCATCCCCGGCGTCACGCACGCCAACGGCAAGCATACCAAAGGCGTGCTGGAAATCGACTTCTACGACAACGACGATCTCGACCGCCTCCTGAACCTGTTCGGCATCACCGTGAATTGACAGCGGACGACACGGAGGCGGACGACACGGAGGTCGTCCCTCCATCATGGGAAACCAGGGTTTATCGGCAGGATGAGACACGTTCGATGCGTAATCGGAAATCGTTGAGAAAGCTGCACTGGATTTGCGGCGTGTTGTTACTCGCACTCGTGGGATGTGGCGACAAGCCGCCCGCCACTCAGGCCGCACCGGCACGCCCCGCACTTGCCTTCTCCCCGGCGCAGGCGACGCAAGCCCTCGCGCACGTCACCGGATTGGTGGAACAATGCACGCCGCGCGATGCCGGGACACCCGGCGCGGAAAAGGCGGCGCAGTGGATTCAGAAGCTTCTGACTGAACGCGGCGTCGAGGCGCGTATCGACAGCTTCACCGACCGCACCCCTCGCGGACAGAAAGCGTTCTTCAATGTGCTCGCCACGATTCCCGGCACTGGAGACGGTTGGATTATCCTGCTCTCGCATTTCGACACCATGAGTGGCATCGGCGGGGGATTTCAGGGGGCAGACGACGGCGGATCTTCCACGGGCCTCCTCATCGAATTGGCCGCAATCCTACGCGCGGCGGGGCCGTTGCCCCACAACATGCTCTGCGGTTTCATGGACGGCGAGGAGTGTATGCTCGCCTACAGCGATCACGATGGCTTCCATGGCAGTAAGCGGCTCGCCAGGCAGATGAAGACAGAAGGACGCGCCGTCAAGGCCGTGATCCTGATGGACATGGTCGGTGACCGCGACCTCAAGCTCACGGTGCCCCGTAACGGCACCGCCGCATTGCGGCTACTGGCTCTGAAGGCGGCCGAGGCCACCGGCGACCGTGACCGTATCGGCCTGTTTGACGGCATCATCTACGATGACCACCAGGCCTTTCTCGATCTCGGGTTTCCGGCCGTCAACCTGATCGATTTTGAGTTTGGCAGCAGCCCGGGCGCGAATGACTATTGGCACACCCCGGCGGATACACTCGACAAACTCTCGGCTGACAGCCTGCTGACGACGGGCCGTATCGTGCTGGAGATGATTAACCGCTTGTGACTGTGTGCATGAGTATGAGCCAACAGCGTGCTTTCTTTTTGACGGTTGACGGACGCGCACTGTCCGCCACCTGTTTTGTGCCGGACACCGTGCGCGGTGCCGTGCTGTGCGTCCCGCCGCTCGTCGAAGAGCGCAAGGGTGCCCTGCCAGCCTTTGTGCAGACCGCCCGCGCATTGGCGTCACGGGGCATCGCTGTCTTGCTGACCGATCTGCGCGGCTGCGGCGACTCCGACGGCGCTTTCGAAGAACAGGAACCCGAGGGCTTCGAGCGTGACTGTGATGCGGCCTGGGCATGGCTGACCGCTCAATTCCCGAATGTCCCGCGCGCGGCGCTCGGGTTACGCTGCGGTGCACTGCTGGCACTGCGCCTGGCGGCGCGCCATCCTGATATGGCCGCCTGCCTCTTATGGGCACCGGTCTCCGGATCTGATTTCATCCGCCAACTCCTGCAGCGCCGCATGGTCAATGACATGGTGGCGTATGGTAAAGCGCGGGAAGGGCGCGCCGATCTGGAAGCCCGCTTACGTGCCGGCGGACGCGTTGACCTCGACGGTTACTCGGTGACCGGCGCACTCTACACTTGGTTG
Source organism: Kiritimatiellia bacterium (assembly GCA_035449085.1). Classification (GTDB taxonomy): domain Bacteria; phylum Verrucomicrobiota; class Kiritimatiellia; order RFP12; family UBA1067; genus DUPH01. Next base: position 16,424 of record DAOTKE010000015.1, read on the forward strand.
TGCGCACTGACACCGCAGCCGTGTCCCGTGCCGCTCTGCGTGAGCGCAGGCGGGCACGATCTGCGGACAGCGGAAGCATGTGTGGCTGCACGCGCCGATGCGACAAGTCTGGACGCGCGCTACCCGCCATTTTGGAACACCGTCGGGCACGTGGATCTTTCCGCGCTGGTCACGGCCAGCGTGGACTGGCTGGACGAACGCCTGAAGGGGCCGTCCGTTGCCGCGCCGACGCTTACCGTGTCCTCGCAAACGGTCACGGCCGAGCTGATGACACTGCCGACCGCAGACGGTGCGGTGCAAGCCATTCTGGACCGGCCAACGGACACACCACGCGCAGGCGCGCTCTTTCTGCACGGCTGGTCGGGAGACCGCACCGGGCCGCATCGGCTCTTCACCGACTTCGCACGCCAGCTCACGACGCGGGGGCACCTGTGTCTACGTCCCGATTTTATCGGCCGTGGCCTGAGTGACGGCGCGGCATCGCAGGCCTCCATCGCCGGCATGGCCGAGACCGCGCGCGCCGCGCTGGCGGAGCTACGCGCACGTCTGCCGACAGGCGCTCCGGTGCGCGTCGTCGCGATCTGCTCGGGGTGCAAGGTCGCGATCACGTTGGCGGCGGACGCCCCCGACATCGACCGTTTAGTCCTCTGGTCCGCCGAATCGATGGGCGACCTGCGCAGTGCGGCCACCGGCATCCGCAAGGCCGGCGCGATGTTGCTGACATACGCGAAGAAGCTGACGCGTCCTGAAACGTGGCGCAAACTCCTCAGCGGCAAGGTTCAGACCGGCATGGTGGCCAAAGCGCTGGTCAAGCAGGAGACGCGCAGCGCGGCGGAAGCCGCTTGGGAGAACGGCGTGCTCGCGCGTTTCCGCGCGTTCCGCCGACCGATCCTTTTTGTCTTCGGCGGATCCGACCCAGACGCGCCGGGTTCACGCGCCGCGTATGAACGGTATTGCAGGCAGCACGGCATCCCGTACCAGACGCACCTGATCGCGCAGGCCGGCCACAGCTACTACGGCGAAGCCTGGACGCGCGAACTCTTCGAGCAGACGCTGGCATGGCTGTCCTGAGTGGCATCGGCAGGTTTGAAGTGATGGCGTCAGGAAAGTTACAGGTGTAACCGTAAACCGTGCTCTTCGGAGCATCATTTTTTGTCTTACTGACACTGCGGACGTGACTTTTTTAGCGAGGCGATTATGGCAATCGGTAGAGCGATTCAGTATGAGAGCCTTGAGAAATACCGGCAGCTTGTGCCGCGGGCGTCCCGCCCGTGAAATGCATGGACTGGATGCCCACGCCACCCCCGGCGGCCCGCCCGTTGCTACAGGAAGCGCATCCTCCCTTGACCTTGCCGAACGCATACCGCATACTGTGAGGCGTCAACTGATTTGAAGGACGTTATGACGCTAACAGGCACATTCACCGCATTGGTCACCCCGTTCAACACCGACGGCAGTGTTGACTACTCCGCGCTACGTGATTTGGTGCGTTGGCAAATCGAAAACGGCGTGACCGGTCTTGTGCCGGTCGGCACCACCGGTGAATCGCCCACACTCGAGTTTGCCGAGCACATCCAGGTCATCAGCGCGACCGCTGAAGCCGCAGCCGGGAAGGCTGTGATCATCGCCGGTACCGGCGCCAACTCGACCGCCGAAGCAATCGAACTGACCCGCGCCGTACTGGATGTTGGCGTCGATGCCACGCTACAGGTCACCCCCTATTACAACAAGCCCAATGCCGAAGGGCTATACCGCCACTTTATGTCGATCGCCGACCTGGGCCTGCCGGTCGTGCTCTACAACGTGCCGGGACGCGCAGGCAAGGAGATTCCGCTGGATGTGGTCGTCCGGCTGTCGTCGCACCCCAACATCGCGGCCATCAAAGAGGCGGCCGGCAGCGTGGACCGCGTCAGCGCCATCCGGAACGCTTGCGAACTGCCGGTGCTGTCGGGCGATGACAGCCTGGCGCTCCCCATGATCAGCGTCGGCGCCTGCGGCGTGATCAGCGTGGCGTCCAACGTGATCCCCAAAGAGATGTCGACGCTGATCCGCCTCGCGCTCGCGAACGATCTGGCCGGCGCGCGCGAGTTGCACCGCGTCTATTATCCGCTGTTCCGCGACCTTTTTATCGACACCAACCCGATCCCTGTGAAGACGTCGCTGGCGCTGATGAGCCGGGTCGGGCCGACGTTCCGGCTGCCGCTCTGCGAGCCGACGGAAGCCGTCCGCGACCAATTGAGCCGTACCCTGCGCAGCCTGAACCTTCTTTAACCTCAATACGGAAACGATCTTGATGAAAATCGCGATTCTTGGTGCGGCCGGGCGTATGGGCCAGAACCTGTTGCGCTGTGCGGGCAAGTTCGACGGTTGTACGGTTATTGCAGCCACCGAGTGCCCGGGCCATCCGGCGATCGGTTCGCGCGTGAAGGCGGTCAGCGGCATGCTGAACGTTGAGGCCATCCCTGACGCGCTTTGTTACACCGACCAGTGGCCCGAACAGGCCGAAGCCGTGATCGACTTCACCTTTCATACCACGATCAAAGACCATCTTGCGAACGCGGTGGAAAACGGCCAAGCCTTTGTGCTGGGAACCACCGGACTGACCGATGACGAAAAGCAGAGCGTCTGCTCGGCTTCCCAGAAGATCCCGATCGTCTGGGCACCCAACATGAGCCTGGGCGTCAACCTGCTGCTCGAACTCGTGCGCCGCTCGGCCGCCGTTCTCGGCCCCGACTACGACGCCGAGATCGTTGAAATACACCACCGTCTTAAGAAAGACGCACCGAGCGGCACCGCGCTCGGGCTTGCCGAGGCGTTGGCCGAAGGGCGCGGCGTCGATCTCAAGGATGTCGCCTGCTACGGCCGCGAAGGCATGCCCGGCGAACGGCCGCGCGGAGAAATCGGCATTCATGCGCTGCGCGGCGGCGCAACGATTGGAGACCACACCGTCATGTTCGTGGCCGACGAGGAGCGGATCGAATTGACGCATCGTGCCAACAGCCGCGAGGCGTTCGCGACGGGAGCGCTGCGTGCCGCACTCTGGCTCCAAGGCCGCGCACCCGGCATCTACACGATGCGACACGTGCTCGGGTTTGAATCCGTGTGAGGAACGTGCACCACAGCCCACAGGTTTACGAATCTGTTCTCTCCCTCGGCAGCAACGAGGGTGACCGGCTGTTGTGGTTGACTCGCGCCCGCACGGCGCTCGCCGCTGAGAGCGCAATCACCGTTCGGGCCTGCTCGCCGATTTACGAGACCGATCCGGTCGGCGTGCCCGAAGCCTTCGCGCGGCAGCGTTATCTCAACCAGATCGTTATTGTTGAGACCGCACTCGATCCGAAAGCCTTTTCCAATCTTTTGCATGCCCTCGAACGGCGGCTGGGACGCACACGCGGCCCCGTACGTAATCTGCCGCGGACGCTCGACATCGACATCATTACCTTCGGAGACATGTGTTCGGCTGATCCCGAGCTGACGCTCCCCCACCCACGCGCCGGGACACGCCGGTTCGTGTTGCAGCCGCTCGCCGATCTGCGTCCGGATGCGCGTCTGCCGGGTGACCCGCTCACGGTCATCGAACGGTTGCGTGACCTGCCCGAGATTCCGCGCGTCACGTATTTCGCAGCGCCCGACGGCAGTGACAGCGTTTCATGTGCACCACATTCTGGAGGAAAACCATCACGATGAAACAACTTGCCCCTTATTCAATGGGTATCGGCGACCGGTTCGGCCAACAGGGCGCTGCACAACTCGATGCGTTCCGCCTGCTGGCCGCGCAGGAAGGTGTGACCGCAGTACCGGTCTGGAACAAATCGAACCGCGAACACACCCTGATCGGCACGACGCCGCAGAGCGTGCGCGAAGAAGCCGATGCGGCGGTGCGCAGCGCCGCGTGGTCAGCCCCCTACTTCGTGGATGCCGACCACATCACCTTGAAGAACGTCGATCCGTTCATCGGCTCTTCAGATTTCTTCACGCTGGACGTCGCCGACTACATCGGCGAGGCCCTGAGCGAAAGCGAGATCTACGCGTTCATCGGACGGCATGAGGATCTCATCGGCTCCCACATGATCGAGGGACTGGAGCAGCCGTTGACCCTGACGCGCCCGTACCTGGCCGAGTGCCTGCGCACCACACTCTTTGCGGTACGCCAGGCGGGTCGCCTCTACCGGCACATCGTGGAGGTCAAGAGGTCGGACGATTTCGTGACCGAGGTCTCGATGGACGAGACCGAGCTGCCGCAAACACCGGAAATGCTTTTTGTGATTCTCGCCGCCATCGCGGACGAGGGTATCCCGGCGCAGACCATCGCGCCCAAGTTCACCGGCCGTTTCAACAAAGGGGTCGATTACGTGGGTGACCCTCAGGTGTTTGCGGCTGAATTCGACGCCGACGTCTGTGTGGTGCGCGATGCGGTGCGGCGCTTCGGACTGCCAGCAACGCTCAAACTGAGCGTGCACTCAGGAAGCGACAAATTCTCGCTCTATCCTGCAATCGCGCAGAGCCTGGCCCGACACGGCGCGGGCGTACACGTCAAGACCGCCGGCACCACCTGGCTGGAAGAGGTGATCGGACTGGCCAAATCCGGCGGTGACGGTCTCGCCGTCGCCAAAGAGATCTACCGCCTGGCCCTGGCGCGCTTCGACGAACTGTGTGCGCCGTATGCGACGGTGATCGACGTGCAGCGTGAACGTTTGCCACGGCTCGATGAGGTCGAGGGCTGGAACGCGGGCCGTTTCGCCGCGACACTCAAGCATGTCCCCGACGACTCGCAGTTCAATCCGGACTTCCGGCAATTCATGCATGTCTCCTTCAAGATCGCGGCTGAACTGGGCCCGCGTTATCTGGACGTGCTGCGAGCCTGTGAGCCGGTGGTCGCCAAGCATGTCACCGAAAATCTGTACGAGCGTCACCTTAAACCACTGTTTGGTGCGCTGCGTCCGCCACAGTAACAGGCAGGATTGATCCCTAAACTCAGGAGGGAACGCAGGCTAATGAACCTTTCAAACGGAATTCGGGCGTGGGGAAGAATCGGTTGTTTCGTATTGGCGTGCGTTGCCGTGTACGGACGCGAACCGCTGTCGGTCAGAGTCAAAACGACACCGGGCGGGCCACAGATTCACGTCAACGGGAAACCGATACCGCCGCGCTTTTTCTGGGGATCCGAAAACACCGGATACGTGAAGGCCGGCGCCGACTGGTCGGCAAGTCAGTTTGATTTCACACCGGAATCGGATGCTCCAGGCAACGCCACGCTCCATTTCCGTTTTGCCGACACATCGGGAGAGGTCTGGCTTAAAGATCTGCGGATCATCGACACGATGACCGGTAACGACGTGCTCCCGATCGGCAGTTTTTCGTCCGAGGACGCGTTCAGGTGCTGTTGGAACGTCTGGCCCCGCGGCAACACGAACACCGTAGGGACGTTGACTTTCGCCGATCATGCGTTGCGCGTGACGCTGCGCGCAACTGCCGCCGGCGCTACGCGGCCGGACTTTCACCTTCACAGTCAACGCATGACCCTCGCCAAGGGGCGCACCTACCGCTGTTCCTTCACTTTGAAGGCCGCGCCTGCGCAGAACGTGTTGCCCTGTGTGTACCGCGTCGACCATGGACACCACTCGCGCATCGGCGGACCGCTCGGCTCGTTTTATACGCAAATCGCGTTGGCGCGTGACGCCGGTGTCCATCTGGTTTCTTTTGCGGCCCCAGCCTGCTGGACGCCGCCGGAACAGGCGCAGGACTGGTCACCGCTCGATGCCCTGTGCCGCCGTATTATTGCCGTCAACCCATCGGTGTTACTGGTTCCCCGCATCAGTGCCAACGCACCCGGTTGGTGGCTGGAACGTCAACCAGACGCGCGTATGGTCTACGACGGCAAGACCCCCTACCCCATCTCGTGCGTCTCGGACCATGCCTACCGCTCTGCCGTTTGCGCGCATCTGGAAGCGTTGACGCGTCACCTGCGTGAAACCTTCCCACACCATTTCGCGGGTGTGCACCCTTGTGGGCAAAACACCGGCGAATGGTTTTATTACAACTCTTGGGAACGTCCGCTCAGTGGCTACGACCCCGCGACACGCGACGCTTTCCGGGCCTGGCTCGCGGCGCGCGGCGTCCCCGATGCGGCGACGGCCGAACCGCCGGGACACGAAGCGCGGCGGGCGCACCCTTACGGTCTCTTGCGCGATCCCGCGCATGAGCGCCGACTGATCGACTTCGCCCTGTTCCAGCAGGAAGAGATGGCCGGCCATGTGCTGGCCATGGCGGCCGCCTGCCGCCGCGGTTCCGGCGGACAGGCGCTGACGCTCTTTTTCTACGGTTACGGCTTTGAATTCGCGCCGCTCAGCAACGGGGCGCCGACCAGCGGCCATTACGCGTTGGGAAAAATACTGCGGCACGGCGCTGCGGACATCGATATTCTCTGCTCGCCGATCTCGTATACCGACCGCAAATGGTTGGGCACCGCTCCGGTGATGAGCGCCGCCGAGAGCGTGATGCGCAGCGGCATCCTGTGGCTCAACGAGGATGACTCTCGCACGTATCTTGACCCACGTAAACAGGCGCACACGCAGGAGGGCGGATTGGTGAATCTGCAACAGACCCAACAGGTGATGCTGCGCAACACCGCGCAGGCCGCGTTGCGCGGTTTCGGCACCTGGTGGATGGATCTGCCCGGCCAGGGCTGGTTCAACGATGCCGCCATCTGGCGGGAGATCGTGCGGCTGAGACCGGTCGATGAGGCCATGTGCCGCAGACCACAGCCGTTCACCCCGGAGATCGCGGCCATCATCGACGAGACGAGCATGTGCCATCTGGCCGCCGGTTCGGCTGTGGCGGCGCGTCCGCTCATCTACGAAGGGCGCGCGGCGCTCGGTCGCTGCGGTGCCCCCTACGGCCAATATCTGATGGCGGATGCGCTTGCCGGCAAGGTGCCGGCACGCCTGCTGTTTTATCTGTCCGCCTGGTGTCTGGACGATGCGCAACGCCAAGTGCTGGCGGCGCAGCGGCGCGACAACATCTGGACGACGGTGACCGGCTGGTTCGGTGCACAGGGCACCGTACGCGTCTGGTGCTGGGCACCAGGCTATCTCCGTCCGGAACGGGCCGATCTCAGCGGCATCGCGGAGGTGACCGGATTCACGGTGCGTCCGGCGCATGTGGAGACGGCGCAGGCGACGCCTACCGCGTACGGGCGGCAGCGCGGCCTGGCGCGTGCGTGGGGACCGACCGCCAAGGTGACACCGCTGTTTACGGTCGAGGCCTCTGGCGAGGAGGTCTGGGCCACGTACACCGACGGTTCGCCTGCCGTGGCGGTGCGCCGTGCCGGTACCGGCTACGATGTTTTTGTCGGCGTCCCGCAGCTCACGCCCGAACTGGTGCATGCGCTCGCGCGGCTGGCGGGAATCCACTGCTACACCGAGCCGGGAAACGCGCTCTGGGCGGCGAACAGGCACATTGCCATACAGGCCCACACTAACGGTACGGCACGCATCGACACCGGACGGCGTACCCGTGTCATCGATGCGCTCGACGGCACCGCGCTCGGCAAAGGGCCGGTCATCACGCTCGACATGCAGCCGGGCGACGTCCGCGTGTTACGCGACTGATTCCTCTCTCCCGTCAATTGCCGATTGCTGATTGCCAATGCCTGCCCCCTATCCTTGCAATCGCCATACGCATGTTTTATCATCTGACCGGTTTTGAAGAAGGAAGCAGAATGCGTCTTACAGCCTGAGTCGTTTATGAATGTTGAACACCGTTACCGCGAATTTCTGCCGGAGGCCCGGCGCGTTGTCGTCAAGATCGGGACCCGTGTCATCGCCCAGCCTTCCGGCCGCCCGGACATGCGTCCCCTGCGCAGCCTCGTGAAGCAGGTCGCAAAGTTGCACCGCAAGGGATACGAGGTGCTGTTGGTCTCGTCCGGTGCCGTCGGTGCCGGCATTGAAGCCTTGGGCATGAAGTCGCGCCCTACCGCAGTGCCTGACCTCCAGATGTGCGCGGCCGTGGGCCAGGCCCGCCTGATGGCGCACTACGAGGAGCTGTTCGGGGCCGAGGGCATCGTGATCGGCCAGGTTCTGCTGACGCATGCCGACTTCCAGCACCGCATCCGCTTCGCCAACGCCAAGCGGACGATGGAGCACATGATCCGCCACCACGTGATCCCGATCATCAACGAGAACGACGTGGTGGCGGATGAGGAGATCAAGGCCGACCTGTCGCTCGGCGATAACGATTACCTCGCCGCGCTGGTGGTCAAGCTCACCCGCGCCGACCTGCTGATTATCCTCAGCACGGTCGACGGCGTGCTCGACAGCGATGGCCAGCGCGTCCGCTGCATTGAGAACATGGCCGAAGCCTTTGGCTTGGTGAAACCGGTCGAGGCCGGCGGGCTCTCCAAAGGCGGCATGGACTCCAAACTGCGTGCCGCCCAGATCGCCACCAAGGCCGGTTGTGGCGTGGTAATCGCAGGCGGTCGTACCAAGAATGTGCTGACCGATATCATGGCCGCAAACGACGTCGGCACCCTGATTCTGAGCAGTGCGCTCTGACGTGTCCGCTTGATGTGCCAGCCGTCGCGACGTTGTCCGCTATTTTCTTGAGGTTACATGATGAACGTACATGACTCCATACGCAAACTCGGCGATCAGGCATTGACAGCTTCGCGGCGCATGGTGCGCTTGTCCTCACGCAGGAAGAACGCCATCCTGCTCGCCATGGCCGACGCTATCGACAGCCAGCGGGCCCTGATCCAAGCTGCCAACGGGCAGGACATCGCCGCCGCCCGGGCCGCCGGTCTTTCCGGTGCCATGATCGACCGTCTGACGCTCACCGACGCGCGGATCGACGCGATGGTCAGGGGTATCCGCGAGGTGGCCGCGCTGGCCGATCCCGTCGGCAAGAAAATCTGGAAGCGCACGCGCCCCAACGGGCTGGTCATCGAAAAGCGCCGCGTGCCCCTCGGCGTCATCGTGATCATCTACGAGTCGCGCCCCAACGTCACCGCCGACGCCGCCGTGCTCTGCCTCAAGACCGCCAACGCAGTGATTTTACGCGGCGGCAAAGAGGCGATCCACTCCAATCTCGCCATCGTGCGCGCCTTACAGGAGGGCGGCGTCGCAGCCGGCATGCCCGAGCATGCGGTGCAACTGGTCGAGACCACCGACCGCGAGGCGGTGCGTGAACTGGTGCAGATGGACGACCGCGTGGACGTGGTCATCCCGCGCGGCGGCGAATCGCTGATCCGCGCCGTGGTCGAGCAGGCGCGCGTGCCGGTGCTCAAGCATTACAAGGGGGTCTGCCATGTGTTCGTCGATGCCGACGCCGACCTCGATCAGGCGCTGGCCATCGTGGAGAACGCCAAATGCCAACGCCCCGGCGTGTGCAATGCGTTGGAAACCTTGCTCGTACATGAACAGGCTGCAGCCGCTTTTCTACCTAAACTCGCCGCGATGGCGGCGAGCCGCTCCGTTGAACTGCGCGGTTGCAACGCCACGCGGGCGTACATTCCCAACTGCGTGCCTGCCATAGAGAAGGATTGGTACGCGGAGTATCTCGACCTGATTCTCGCCGTGCGCGTGGTTCCGGATGTCCAGACCGCCATCCGACACATCAACACATACGGCTCGCACCACTCCGACGCAATCGTCACGCGCGATGCCCGTCATGCCAAGCTGTTCCTCAAAGAGGTCGATTCGGCGGCGGTCTACGTCAACGCCTCAACACGTTTCACCGACGGCGGCGAATTTGGCATGGGCGCGGAAATGGGTATCAGCACCGACAAGCTCCACGCCCGCGGACCGATGGGGCTTGAAGAACTGACCACCTACAAATACGTGGTCACCGGCAACGGTCAGATCCGTTGAAACACCAGCGCATGGAAAAGAAACGCACAACGAGAAACGCCAAGCTGGCCGATTTGATCGCGGCCATCTCGGCGGCGCGCCGTATCCTCATCACCGGACACGTCCGGCCCGATGGCGATTCGTTGGGATGCATGATCGCGCTGAGCCACCTGCTCACACGCGCAGGCCATACGGCTGTGGCCACCGCTGATCGCAGTGCCCTCGGCGGCCCCGGTTTTCTCAGCGGTGTCAAGCGCCTGATTCCACCGGAGGCGGTCGCCCGTAAACGCTTCGACCTGCTGATCTCGCTGGATTGCGGATCATTCGACCGCCTGCCGGAGTCCATCCAGCCGCTCGCACGCACTTTGCCGGTCATCAACATCGACCATCACCGCACCAACACGCGCTTCGGCACCTGGAACTGGATTGAGGACCATGTGTCATCCACGGCCGAGCTGGTCTGGCGTCTCGCGCGCAAAGCCGGCTGGCCGTTAGACTCGGTCGCGGCCGAAGCGCTCTGGGTGGCGCTCATCACCGATTCGGGACGTTTCGCCTACGACCAGACCACGCCCGCCACGCTGCGCTGCGGTGCCGACCTGTTGCGCTACGGTGTGCGCACCGCCTACATCAACGACAAGATCTACTGCTCGTTCAGCCGTACCACGATGGAGCTGAAAAAGCGTGCCTTCCGTACGCTGACCATCCGCAACGACAACACCGTGGCCGCGGTCACGCTGACCGGCAAGGATTTTGAAGAGACGGGCGGAACCAAAGCCGATGTCGAGGACGTCATCGAGATCCCGCGCAGCCTGATCGGCAACCGTGTCGCGATCTTTTTCTACGGGAATGAGGAAGACAGCGGCGAAACACGTGTCAGCGTACGTACACGCGAACCGCTGGATGCCACGGCACTGGTCCGGCCCTTCGGCGGCGGCGGGCATTCGCGCGCCGCAGGCTGCACGATCAAGGAGCCGCTCGCACAGGCCAAAAAGATCTTTTTCAAGGCGGTCGACGACCTGCTCGCGCAGCATCCCTTGGACGAAAAATTGAACGAAACCGTTGAGTCTTGAACGATGGAAGTTAAAGGAGTCTCATGTCCAGCATCTTCAAAGCATATGACATTCGCGGCATTTACGGACAGGATCTGACCGATGACATGGCCTACGCGATCGGTCGCGCGTTCGTCACCTTCACCGCCTGTCGGAAGGTTGTCGTGGCCCGTGATATCCGCCCCCATTCGGAACCGCTGTTCGCTGCATTGGCCAAGGGCCTGACGGAACAGGGCACCGACGTCATCGATATCGGGCACGGCTCTACGCCGATGTCCTACTTTGCCAACGGCACGTTAGGCGCGGACGCCAGCATCATGATCACCGCCTCGCACAATCCCGCGGAGTGGAATGGCTTTAAGCTATGCCGTGCCCAGGCCATGCCGATCAGTGGTGCGACCGGCATCAAAGAGATCGAGCGCATCGTGGCCGAGGGTAGCTTCGCGCCCAAAAACGTCCCCGGCACCATCAGCCAGACCGACGTTCAGGAGGCCTATAGCCGCCATGTGGCCCAGTTCGCGCATCTGCAGAAACCGGTGCATGTGGCGATCGATTTCGCCAACGGCATGGGCATCTGGGAGGTCAAGGCGCTGAAGGGCTTGATCACTTGGGACGGCCTCTACGAGGATCCGGACGGACGCTTTCCGAATCACGAGGCGAACCCGCTGCACCACGCCACGCTGGCCGATCTGCAAGCCAAGGTACGCGCTGGCGGGTATGCCTTCGGCGTGGCCTACGATGGCGATGCTGACCGCGCCGGATTCGTCGATGAGCGTGGCGAGATCATTCCGATGGACCTCATCACCGCGCTGATTGCGCAGGATGTGCTGGCTGCACGCAAAGGCGTGATCTTCTATGACCTGCGCAGCAGTTGGGCGGTTAAAGAGGCGATCGAAGCCGCGGGCGGCACCCCGATGATGAGCCGCGTCGGCCACGCCTTCATCAAACAGCAGATGCGCGAACATGACGCGCTCTTCGCCGGTGAGCTGAGCGGCCACTACTATTTCAAGGACAACTTCACCGCAGAAAGCTCAGCCCTCGCGATTCTCTCGCTGGCGAATATCGTCAGCAAGTCCGACCGCCCGCTCTCCGAGCTGATTGCGCCGCTGCGCAAATACTTCGCGAGCGGTGAAATCAATACCCATGTCACGCGCGATCCCAAGGCGATTCTGGACGAGCTGCGCACCGCGTATGCCGATGGCCGCGTTTTTGAGCTGGACGGCGTCAGCGTCGAATACGCCGACTGGTGGTTCAACGTGCGCTGCTCAAACACCGAGCCGCTGGTGCGCCTGAATCTGGAAGCCCGCTCCGAGGCGCTGATGACCGCCAAGCGCGATGAGATCCTGGCGATTATTCGTAAATAGCCCAGGCACGCCAAGGTGAGCCCTGCGCAGACAGGCAACGCGCAACGCTCAAGTTTCAACGCTCAACGCTCAACTTTCAACGCTCAACGCTCAAGTTTACAGGGAAGGACAGTATGGTCAACCAAGCCGTGCATGACGAGTTGCTAAGAAAGTTTCAGGCGCACTTCGGGCGCGAGCCCGAAGTGGTCGCCTACGCGCCAGGGCGCATTGAAGTGTTGGGTAACCACACCGATTACAACGAGGGTTTTGTCTTTTCGGCCGCCATCAACTTCGGCACGTTTTTCGCAGTCGCCAAACGTGCTGACGCCGCATGCCGTCTGGTCGCCGGCGACCTGATGAAAGAGGTCACGTTTGCCTGCACCGGCATCGAGCCCTCCTCCAGCGACACCTGGCAGAACTACGTCAAGGGTACCTTCGCCGGACTGACGGAAGGGCGTCCGGCGGCACACGGCTTCGACGCCATGTTTCTCGGCAACATCCCGCTCGGCAGCGGACTATCCAGTTCCGCCGCGCTGGAGATGTGTACCGGCTTGGCGCTGGCGCGACTGTACGGGATTGAGATCGACACGGTGCCGCTCGCCAAGATCGGCCAAAAAGCCGAGCACACCTATGCCGGGTGCAAATGCGGCCTGCTCGACCAGATTTCCAGCCTGGCCGGCGAGGAAGGCCGGCTGGTGAAAACCGACTTCCGTTCCGTCTCCTACGAAACCGTGGCCATGGGCGACGGGGTCTGCTTTCTGATGTGCAACACCCACGCCAAGCACGCGCTTGTGGACGGTGCCTATAACCGCCTGCGCGAAGCGTGCGAGCAGGCCGCCGCACACTTTGCCCGCGTGTTGCGTCACCCGGTACGGGCGCTGCGCGATGTCAGCATGACGGAGTGGGCGATCTACCGCGCCGGCCTGCCGGCAGAAGTGGCTGACCGTGCCGCGCACCCGATCGGCGAGAATGCGCGTGTGCTGCGGGGTGCGGAGCTGCTGGACCGTGGCGACACCGCAGGTTTCGGTGCGCTGATGTTTGATTCACATGAAAGCTCCCGTGTGCTCTTCGGAAACTCCTGCGAAGAACTGGACGCCGTGGTGGATGCCGCGAAGAAGATTCCCGGCGTGCTGGGTGCGCGACTTTCCGGCGGTGGCTTTGGCGGCTCCGTCGTCGTTTTGATCCATCCGCGCGACGCAGAGACCGCAGCGGCCGCCTTGGCCAACGCCTACGCCGCCCGGTTCGGGGCGCCCTGCGATGTCAGCGTCATCACGCCCGCAGCCGGTGCCCGGTTGATCCGTTGATGGACAAAAACACAATCCTGCAATCCTGGCTAAGCGTTAAACATGCCAGCGGATCGGCGATAAGACCGGGAGAGGTGATGATGAACGGGTTCACACGGTTTGCAGTTGGCGCCCTATCTGCCGCGCTGGCCTGCCACGCGGCGGAAGCTCCTTTTTTGACGCTGATCGGTGACCCCGCCGACACCACGCTCACTGCGGCATTGGAACGTTACCCATCCTGTTTCGACGCCGTGATCTGGCCGACTGAAGCGGCCCCTTTTATTTTTGCGCTTCCCGACAGCAATCTGCCGCGCCGTATGATCAGCGAAGCGCTGCGGTTCGCCGCATTATCCACGCGGACTGTCGCGCGAGTCGGTGACGGCGAAGCCTTTGCCTCATCTGCCACTGCGCACGGCCTGTGCGTGCAGGCGTTCCTGCTGCTAGCCTACGGTGCGGAATCGGTCGAATTCGATTTCCTGCGGAACGCGCATGAAACGCCCGACCGGTTTGCGGGCACTTATTTCAGTGAATTGACCTTTTGGCGGCCTTTTCTTCAGGCCTATGCCCGCCACAGCCGCGAGACGCGCCCCGGCGGACTTCTCCCCTTTCGTGCGCAGGGGACCCCAGCCCTCCAGCCCCGAACGTTTCCCAACACGCTTCACGCGGCAGATGCACTCGCTCCGCTCGGTCTGCCGGTCTGCCCCGGCTCACCCTATCCGGTCGGGTATCTGCTCACCGCCGCAAATGTCGCCGGCATGAGCGACGTGGAGCTGCAACGCGTGCTCTCGGGCGGCGTGCTGCTGGACGGCAGCGCGGTTGCTGCCTTGCAGGCGCGTGGTGCCGGCGCGGGCATTCAGTTGGGCGCATTCCCGCGCAGCGTACAACAGGTTGCCGAAGAGTTCACGGACGACGAGCTGAACGTCAACCGCGTCGGCTATGTCTGGCGGCCGCAAGCTTTGGCAGAACAGACGTTTGCGCTTGTGCCGTCGAACGACACGGCACGCGTGATCGGACGTTACCGGGATGATCAAGGCAAAATCATGGAAGCCGCATCCGTCCTGATCGAGCAGCCTTCCGGCGGCCGACTCGCGGCTTTCGGCTTTAACGGTTTTTCGCCATATGCGAGCGAAGCGCGAAGGCGACAACTCCTGCTCGCGGCCGACTGGGTGACGCAGAACCGTCTGCCGGTCTTTGTGGAAAACGCCGCGCAAGCGGTTGTCATCCCGCGTGTGTCGATGGCGGGCGATCTGCGCAGCGTGGCGCTTGTGAACGCGTCGATCGACACACAGCCGCCGGTCACGCTGCGTTTGCGCGGATGTCGTGAAGGCATCACGTACGTTGAGTGGCTGACCCCCAAAGAGAAGCCGGTGCCGCTCACCGTACGCTGGGAAGGTCAGGACGCGCTGATCACGCTGCCCGCCGTCGGCCCCTGGCAGGTCGGCTGGCTGCGCCCGGTCGAATGACGTGTTCTATTCGCCAAACACGTAAACCAGATTGAGGCGGTCGGCAACGGCACGCACACCGGGCATGAATGTGCTGAGCGGCAAATCAGCCGGCGCAAAGACAAAGAGCAGGCGCACCTTGCTGTCAGCCCCGCCGGTCTGTATGACCAGCTTGGGAAGCTCCGCCCACTCCGTAAACGGATAGTCGCGCGGCATCAGTTTGGGATCGAGTCCCTCCACCGTCCAATCCTCCTCGATGAAGGTCAGTTTCTTGCTCAGCGTACCGTCGGCCGCGCGCGTCACGTGCAACTCAAAGGGTTGCGGGTGGCGGTCTTGACGTTCGCGCCACTTTTCCAGCGGCAGAAAGGCCTTGGGATAGAGCCCGTCATCGGCCTTGCCATCCAGCTTGATCCCTTTGCCGTCCAGCATATCGAAGACACGTGCCACATCCGCCGCGCGGCGCAGCGGCATCGCGTCGTCAAACTTCACGGTCACAAACGGCTCGCGACCGGCTTCAACCTGCGTACGCAACCAGGTCAAGACTTCGGACATCTCCCCCGCTTTGGCCACACGACCATCCGCTTGAACACAGGTGAGTGTCACCCGCTCACCGTCCAGCGTCGCCGCAGCCGTCAACGGCAGTACACGCGGGAGGCCATCAGCCGGCATCAAGGGCCGTAACACGATTTCAAGAGGCGCCCCATAGGGCAGGGCTTCCGCGAGAGACAACCGGCCATAGACTTCGCTTTGTCCGACTTGAAAAGGCACATCAAACACCGTGTCGGACGCGTTGTACAGCGAGATCACCGATGAGGGCATGTTGGTGTCCGCCCTGCATGTGGCACCCTCCCAGCGAGCGCCCGTAAAGACCAGACCGCCGTCGCCCACCAGCGGGGCCTCCGTTTCTTGGTCATCAATCAAAACCTTCAACGGACGGGCGGGCGCATCCTTCACATCGAGGCGGCGTACTGTCGCAGTAACACGCTCGCCATAAGGCCAGAAACGGAACGCGCGGCTACCGACGCAACCCCCGCGCGCAATTCCCAAACGTTCGACCGCGCGCACGATGTCGCTGGGTCGCGCAACGGTCACGGCTGCCGCCTCATAGGCGCGGTCGCTCAGCGGGCCCACCAGCAGGAATTCGGCCGTGACCCCGACCCGGTGTCCGACCGCCTCGGCCAACAGCCGCACCTCGCGCCGTTGCCTATCCGCAACCACACCAGGCCAAACGTCAGCGGCCGGCAAGGCTTTTGCCTGCTCCTTTTGCCAAGCAGCCACCACGTTGGTGTGGACCATGCGCCATGTGTCCGGTCCCGTAAAGTCCACCGCAGTAGCACACGAAACGGCGCAACCCGCGAGCGCACCAACTATCCCGATTCTGATTCGCGTCATCGCACACCTCGACTTGATGGATCAACCTCTCAGTGTCCGCCAGACACGGCGGCGACGGCCGCGCGGAAACCTGCCGACGAACGTTCGATCACGGCATCCTCCACACTGAAGCTCAGCCGGAAATATCCGCCAAAACCGAAACCACGTCCCGGAACGACCAGCACATTCTGCGCGAGCAACGCCTGGACGAAAGCCTGATCGTCACCGCCCGGCGCTTCCGGGAAGAAGTAGAAAGCCCCCTGCGGCATCGCGAACCGGATACCGGCCTCGTTCAGCACACGGGCCATTGCCGCGCGCCGCCGCGCATACACCGAGACATCGACGCCCTGATCGAGCAACGCCATCGCGAGGCGCTGACCCAGCACCGGCGCATTCACAAAACCCAACGTGCGGTTGGTCAGCGTGACCGCGTTCATGAGCGCCGCCACATCCGGCATGGCGGGGTTCGCGACCAGATAGCCCACGCGCTCACCGGCCATCGAAAGGTTTTTCGAGAACGACCCCAGCACCAAGGCGAACGGCGATAGCGGCAAGATCGGCGGCACGACCGTGCCGTCATACGTTAAAAAGCGATACGGCTCGTCACTCAGCAGGAACAACGGGCGTTCGCGCGTGGCGTTGACGCGGTTGACCAGCTCGGCCAACGCGCTCAAGGTCTGCTGCGAGTAGACGCACCCGGTCGGGTTATTCGGCGAGTTGATCAGCAACACGCGCGTGCGGTCCGTCACTGCCGCCTCGATCGCCGCGATATCCGGCTGGAAATCGGGCGGCAGCGACGGCACGGCCTTGAGGACTCCACCAAAATGGCCGCAATAGGAACCGTACTCGACGAAATAGGGCGCGGGGCAGAGCACCTCGTCACCCGGCTCAATGACCGCCCGGAAGAAGGAGGTCAACGCGCCCGCCGCACCGCAGGTCACCACCACATGAGCGGCCTGCACCGCAGTCTGCTGCTGCACGCTCAGGTAGGCGGCCAGTGCCTCGCGGAACTCTGGCAGACCGGCATTGGGACAATATCCCATGCCGAACGGTTTCGCCACACGTTCAGCCAGCTCATGCAACGCCCCGGACGCACAGGCCGGGGGCGGGATGTCGGGATTGCCGAGGCTGAAATCATACACGTTCTCGGCCCCGAACAGTTTTTTCAGCTCGATGCCTTTTTCGAACATGCGGCGGATCCATGAGGAACCCGCCATCTGAGTTTGGATTTCGCTTGAAACCACCTGCATATCAATACCTTTGCCTCTCACTTGAGCGTTGAGCGTTGAAAGTTGAGCGTTGAGCGTTAACTTCTATTCATTCGCGTCTGGCCGCACGACGGGCTCGCTTATCGTTTGCCGATAGCCTTCTGAGCCCCGAACAGTCGCGCCGTTACGGCACCCCGCTGCTTCAAAATCTTTGACCCGCGCGTGATCTTGCACAAACTGATCCGCAACTCATCGGCAATCCTGCGCTGCGTGACGCCTTCCGAGAGCCGTTCCAACAACCGCCAGCGCAAGGTGATGTCGCGCACTTCACCCGGTGTCAGCAGTTCTTTCAAGAACGTACACATTTCATCTGGGGACTCGATCGACGCCAGGACGCCGGCCACGCGTTCGAAAACGCGCTCATCCACCGTATGTTTCGTTCGCATCGTGCCATCCTTTCTTCGGCGCAATCACCAGCGACGAGAGTTCTTTTTCTTCGACGCCTCGAGCGCCTCATCCGCCTCGATTTTGCGCAGCCTCTCTTCTAAAAGCGGGAACGTATTTTTGTGCTTGAACAGTTCGCCGCACATGTTGAGATCGAGAAAGTAGACACCGCCCTGTTTGAGTCGGTTCAGCAGATCGGCTGGCGATTCGGCATATCTCAAGGCCTTCGGCAAGACCCCCATCAACGTTCTGGCGGTGCCGTAGGTGCCGTTCACCCGATTGTGCCGCTGGCCAAAGAAAAAGATCTCACCACGCATCAATGCCTGTTCATAGCCAGCGCGGATACGGTCGAGCCCCTCAATCACCTTCGTCTTATCCGGCGTGCGGTCATCCGAAGTTCCAGCCGGCGGCGCTGGCGCAGCAAGCTCAGGCTGACGTGCGGCGGGTTGCGGCGCGGCGGTAACCGGTTCATCCTCGTCCGCAAAGAGATCATCGATGCTTTTTACCGCTTTCTCGTGCTTAGCCTCTGCTGCAGGTTGTACGGACTCAGGTTGCGCCACATCAGGCGTGACCATCTCGAAATCGCCGTCCGCATCTATCGCACGTGGAGCCGTCAGAGCAGATGCCGGCGTCGCCTGACGCGGCCAAGCCACCGGCTGCTCGACCTGAACGCGGTTGATAAAAATCGCGTTGCCACGCCTCGTCACCGTATACGGCGGCGAGAGGTAACGCCCATCCACAAACACGAAACCACCCATACACGGCTTCCCGTGCGTGGTCCCCAGTTCCGCGATGGCCGTCTCCGTGACCTCTGGCAGTTGCGCATGCGCTGCGAATGCCACAACGACGGCCGCCACCTTCATTCCTCTGACGATCCATGACTTATGCATACAGTCGAATTCCCC
>DAOTKE010000016.1:0-34757 GCA_035449085.1 Kiritimatiellia bacterium
GCCTTCGACGCCGTCACCGCCGTTCTCGCGGGCGAACTGACCGAAGGCCAGACCGGCGCGTTCCTCGCCGCGCTCGCCGCCAAGGGCGAGACCGTCGACGAGATCTCGGCCGGGGCCCGCGCCATGCGCGCCGCGGCCACGCGCGTCCAGTCGCTCGTGCCGAACACGCTCGACACCGTCGGGACCGGCGGCGATGGCGGCATGACCTTCAACATCTCCACCACCGTCGCCTTTGTCGCCGCCGGCGCCGGCGCGACCGTGGCCAAGCACGGCAACCGCGCCAGCTCGGGCGTCAGTGGCAGCGCCGACTGTCTCGAACAGCTCGGCCTGAACCTCAGCGCTGACCCGGAAATCATGGAACAGGCGCTGAACGAGATCGGCATCACCTTTCTCTTCGCGCCCTCCTTCCACAAGGCGATGCGCTTTGCCGGGCCGGTCCGCAAACAGCTTGGCGTGCGCACGCTCTTCAACCTCCTCGGCCCGCTCACCAATCCCGCCGGCGCCCCCTGCCAACTCATCGGCGTTTTCGCGCCCGACCTGACCGAAACGTTCGCCGAAGTCCTCCGCAAGCTCGGCTCACGCCGCGTGCTGGTCGTGCACGGCCACGACGGTATGGACGAAATCACGCTGACCGCGCCCACCCGCTGCTCAGAACTCAAGGACGGCCGCATCAAGACGTACGACATCGATCCGCTCGCCCTCTTTGACCGGTATGGCACCCGTGCCGACCTCGAAGGCGGTACCCCAGCCGACAATGCGGCCATCACCCGCGCGATTCTCAGCGGAGAACTGCATGGCCCCAAACGCGACATCGTGCTCATCAATGCCGCCGCCTCACTGCTCGCCGCCGACCTCGCCGCCGACCTCGCAGACGGGCTGAAGAAGGCGGCAGAATCCATCGATTCCGGTGCGGCGCTGGACAAACTCGAGCAATTGATCGCGTTTTCGAAGTGCTGAGCGGGGAGGTTTTGAGCCAGGATCACAGGATTTCAGGATTTGTTGGATGGGATGGGTTTTGAGCCAGGATTTTCAGGATTGCTTTGATGTCTGATTAAATCAGGTGGCGAAAGGTGGAATGATGGAAAACGAAATCGATACCTTAACCGGCTTAATTATTGGGTGTGCGATGGAAGTCCACAGGACGCTTGGCCCTGGTTTTCTGGAGTCCGTTTATGAGAAGGCACTCGCGATCGAATTGGGGTTACAGGGGCTCTCGTATGAGCGCCAAATGCCCATTCACGCGCAGTATAAAGGCCATGCTGTGGGCGATTTCGTTTCAGACCTGCTTGTCGAAAAGAAAGTCCTCGTCGAACTAAAAGCCTGCCAGACGCTGCATGATCGGCATGGCATCCAGCTTGTCAACTACTTGACGGCCACAGGCATCAACGATGGACTGCTTTTGAATTTCGGCGCAGACAGCTTGCAATTCAAACGTAAACGCAGAATTTACACACCTTCTCACCCACAATCCTGCCAATCCTGTAATCCTGGCTAACTCTCAATCCCCATCAATCCTGTCAATCCTGTAATCCTGGCTAACTCTCAATCCCCATCAATCCTGTCAATCCTGTAATCCTGGCTAAAAAAGAATGTCATTCCTCAACGCCATCCTGACCGCAAAAAGCGACGAGATCGCACGCGCCAAAGCGCACACCTCGCCTGCCCAGATCGAGCGGCTCGCCGCCGCGCGTCGCGACAGCCCGCGCGGCTTTGCCGCCGCGCTCGACGCGCCCGGCGTCCGCGTGATCGCGGAACTCAAGCGCGCCTCGCCCTCGCGCGGCGACATCCGCGCCGATCTCGACCCCGCCGCCACCGCCCGCGCTTACGCCGACGGCGGCGCGGCCGCGCTCTCGGTCCTGACCGAACCCGCCTTCTTCAAAGGCTCGGCCGCCGACCTCCGGCAGGCCCGCGACGCCTCGCCGCTGCCGGTGCTGCGCAAGGACTTCATCATCGACCCCTATCAGGTCTACGAGAGCGCCGCCCTGCACGCGGACGCCATCCTGCTGATCGTCCGAATTCTGGACGACGACACCCTGCACGCCCTTTACACGCTCGCCCGTTCGCTCGGCCTGGATGTGCTGACCGAAGTTTTTGACGCGCACGATGCCGCACGCGCCCGCGCACTGGGCGCGACACCGGTCGGCATCAACAACCGCGACCTCGACCGCTTCGAAACCGACGTCAAGCATGCCGCGCGCCTCGCCCAACACCTCTCACCGGGCACGGCGGTCGTGGCATTAAGCGGCATCCGCTCGCTTGACGATATCCGCCAGACACTCGCAGGCGGCATCCGCCGCTTTCTGGTCGGCGAGACCCTGGTCCGCCAACCCGATCCCGCCGCCACGCTCCGCACCTGGACCTCTCTGCCCACCCACACCTTGAGCGTTGAGCGTTGAAAATTGAAAGTTGAAAGTTCTCCTCCTCCCTTCTCCTTTCTCCCTCCTCCTTCAACTCCTCATTCCTAAACCCTAAATCCTGACTTCCCCGATGCTTTCCAACCTCAAAATCTGCGGCATGACCGAACCCGAAACCGCCCGTTTCTGTGTTGCGGCAGGCGTGGGTGCGCTGGGCGCCGTCTTTTACGCCAACAGCCCGCGCTGCGTGACACCGGAACAGGCCCGCGCACTCTTCGAGGGCCTGCCCGCACACATCGCGCGTGTCGGCGTGTTCGTTAACTGTACACCGGACGACATGCTCGCGACCGCGCGTATCGCCGGGCTCACCACGCTTCAGCTTCACGGACAGGAAACGCGCGCCGACATTGAAGCGGGGCTGGCATACGGCTACCGTGTCATCAAGGTGCTCACGGCGACGGGCGACCGTTTGCTGAAAACGGCGAGTTCCCTCCCCTCTGAGGCCGGAATTTTGGTAGAATGCGGCACAGGATCCCTTCCCGGCGGCAACGGTGCCGTCTGGAACTGGGCCGATGCCGCGCCGCTCGCCGCGTTGCGCCCGTTCGCTTTGGCGGGCGGTCTCGACGCGGACAACATTGTGAATGCCTTGCGGCTCTCCGGAGCCGTCGCGTATGATGTCAGCTCGGGTGTCGAGATCCGTCCCGGAGTCAAAAGCCATGCCCTGATACGGACCCTTACCCACGCGCTTCGCGCACATGCGGGTGAAACCCGCGCCCCGTCATTCTGGCTCCCGGCCAGAGAACCGAGGTCAGAGGTCAGAAATCATCCCCCCAACACCTAATTCCTAAATTCCGATGAGCCATCCCCGTCTAGAAAACATCAACATCAAGTCGGTCGAACTGCTGGCAACGCCGCGCGCCATGCAGTCCGCCGTGCCACAGACCAACGCCACCCTCTCCACCGTGATGCGTGGGCGCGAAGCCATCGAACGCATCATGGACGGCGAGGACCGCCGTCTGCTGGCGGTGGTCGGCCCTTGCTCGATTCACAACCTCGACGCCGCCGAGGAGTATGCCCAGCGTCTGAAACGGCTCAGCGATGACATCAGCGACCGCATCTGCGTGGTCATGCGTGTTTACTTCGAGAAGCCGCGCTCGGCACTCGGCTGGAAAGGCCTGATCAACGACCCCTACATGAACGACACCTTTCACATCGAGGAAGGCATCCGCATGGCGCGCCACTTTCTGGTGCGCGTCGCGGAGATCGGCCTGCCGGCCGCGACCGAGGTGCTCGACACCCTCATGCCGCAGTACATCGGCGACCTGATCTCGTGGTCCGTGATCGGCGCCCGCACCGCGGAGGCCCAGACCCACCGCGAAATCGCCAGCGGCATCTCCACGCCGGTGGGCTTCAAAAACGCCACCGACGGCTCCTTCGACGCCGCCATCAACGGCATGCGCGCCGCAATGGGCCCGCACCACTTTCTCGGTGTGACCGAGGATGGACTGCCCGCCGTTTTCAGCACTACCGGCAACGCCTATCCGCAGATCGTGCTGCGTGGCGGCAAACACCCGAACTATGATGCCGCAAGCATCGCCCTGTGCGAACAGGCACTGCGTAACGCCCGTTTACCGGTCAATATCATTGTCGATTGCAGCCACGGCAACTCCCACAAAAAGCCGGAGTTGCAGGGCGTGGTGCTGAACGACATCCTCACCCAGATCGAGCAGGGCAACCGCTCGATCCGCGGCTTCATGCTCGAGAGCCATCTCGAGTGGGGCTCGCAACCCATGCCGAAAGATCCGAAAACCCTGCGTCCCGGACTTTCCGTGACCGACGCCTGCATCGACTGGCCCACCACTGAGAACCTGTTGCGCGACGCCCACAGGCGCCTTGTGTAGCCTGATCTCCAATTGACCCGCTTCCAGAAAACCGCTACACTCGCGACTCTTCAAGGGCAGCGCATGCCCGTGATGTATGGCGCAGGGGATTTCCTCTGCCAAGGAGTTCATGATGACGGCAGCAGCATCCGTATCTCCAGTTTTTGACGGCGCGATCGTCAAGCGCTACGCGGATAAGATTCGCGCGACAGGCAAGATCGATCCAGAACTGTATGACAAATACAATGTCAAGCGCGGCCTGCGCAACGCGGACGGCACCGGTGTGCTGGTCGGCCTGACCGCGATCGGCAGTGTCCATGGCTACGTGATCTCGGAGAGCGAGAAGGTCTCCGTACCGGGACAGCTTTTCTACCGCGGCATCAACGTGAACGATCTGGTGAAGGGTTTCCAAGACGAGCGGCGTCCGGGATTCGAGGAGACCGCCTACCTGCTGCTCTTTGGCGAGCTGCCCAATGCGAAGGATCTCCAGCACTGGAACAACCTGCTGGACGCCTGCCGGCGTCTGCCGGACGGCTTCAAAGAGAGCGCCATCATCCGCGCACCGGGCAAGAACATCATGAACAGCATTGCGCGCGCGGTGCTGATGACTTATCTCAACGATCCGGAACCGGACCGGCTGGACGTGGAGACAACCTTGCGCCAGAGCATCTCCCTGATCGCGCAGTTCCCGGTGATCGCCGCCTACGCCTACCAGGCCAAGGCCCATTACCACATGGGCCAGAGTCTGATGATGCGTTACCCGGAAGCCGGCAAGAGCACAGCCGAGAACTTTCTGATGCTGATTCGTGAGGATGGGCTCTACACGCCGCTTGAAGCCGAGTTGCTCGACCTTTGTCTGGTGCTGCACGCCGAGCACGGAGGTGGCAACAACTCCGCCTTCACCACGCATGTCGTGACCTCGTCGTTCACCGACACCTATGCCGCCATCGCCGCCGCCACGCTTTCGCTGAAAGGGCTGCGTCATGGTGGTGCCAATCTGCGCGTGATGGAGCAGATGCGCGAAATCAAAGAGCATGTCGAACACTGGGACGACGAAGACGAGGTCGCCGCCTATCTCACCCGTATCCTCAACAAGGAGGCGGGTGACGGCACGGGCTTGATCTACGGTCTCGGGCACGCGGTCTACACCCTCTCCGACCCGCGTACCGAGATCCTGCGTGATAAAGCGCGCGCGCTGGCACGCGCCAAGGGCCGCGACGAAGAGATGGCGCTCTATGAGACCATTGAGCGTATCGGTCCCGCGCTCTTCAACCGCAACCGCGCGAAGCCGCGTGACCTCTGCGCCAACGTGGACTTCTTCTCGGGCTTTGTCTACGACATGCTCAATATTCCGGTCGACCTCTACACACCGCTCTTCGCGGTCTCGCGCGTGGTCGGCTGGTGCGCGCACCGTATCGAGGAGCTGCTCAACGGCGGGCCGATCATCCGGCCGGCCTACAAGGCGGTCTTCGGACAGCGCCCGTACACGCCTCTGCCGGAACGTGACGGAGGCTGAACATGGAGATCCGCAACTATAAGCCCACGATGCGTTACCGGCCCTTCGGGACCCGCACCGATGTGCTCGTCTCGATGCTGGGCATCGGCGCCATGCGTCTGCCGCTGACGCCGGAAGGCGTCATTGACGAGATACGCGCCATCGACCTCATCGAGGCGGGGCTGGATCGTGGCATCAACTACATCGACACCGCCTATATCTACAACGACGGCGCGAGTGAGCAGGTCGTCGGCCAGACCTTGCAGCGCGGCTGGCGCGACAAGGTCTATGTGGCGACCAAGATGCCGGTCTGGGAGCTGGAAAAGCCGGGTGACCAAGCACCGATCTTTAGCACACAGCTTGAACGTCTGCAGGTCGAGCAGGTTGACTTCTATCTGTTGCACTCGCTGAACACGCGTTATTGGCAGCAGGTTCTGCGCTCTGAATCGCTGGCCTGGCTGGACGAGGAGAAACGGCGTGGCCGCATCCGCTTCGCAGGCTTTTCCTTTCATGACGATTTCGATGTGTTCAGGACCATCGTCGACGCCTACGACTGGGACTTCTGCCAGATCCAGTACAACTACGCGCAGCACGATATCCAGGCCGGCACGCGCGGCCTGAAGTACGCCTACGAAAAAGGGCTCGGAATCGCGATCATGGAGCCGCTCTTCGGCGGCTTCCTGACCGGCCCGCAGATGCCGCCCGGCGCAAGCCGACTGTTCGAAGAGAACGGCGTGAATCCGGTCGCCGGCGCATTGCGCTGGATCTGGAACCAGCCTGAGCCGGCGGTCGTGTTGAGCGGCATGAGCGAGAAGTATCAGGTCAAGGAAAACCTGCGCATTGTCGAGACAGCCGATGTCGGCGTGTTGACTGAGCGCGAACGGCAGGTGCTGGAACAGGTCTGCCGTTACATGCGCGAAAACGTGCCGATCCCGTGCAGCAAATGCGGCTACTGTCTGAAGAGCTGTCCGGTGGGCATCAAAATCCCGGCCGTTTTCGATCTCTACAACAAGCATCTGCTGGTCAACCGGAAACACACCCTGCAGCCGGCCCTCTACCGCGGCATGCTTCCTTCCGAAAAAGCCTCCGCCTGCATCCAGTGCGGCGCCTGTAAGAAACATTGTCCGCAGTCGATCGATATTCCCGCCTGGCTGGAGAAGGTGGCTGCCGAGTTTGAAAGTGATGGGCCTAAATGACAAACGAAGATGCGCAAGTCGCCGTTGAACTGATCCAAAAGCCGATCGTCGAGATCCAGCACGCGCTGGCCGAAGAGGTCTCGCAGGGGCGCGAGCTCCTCAACATCGTCTTCCGCTGGCTGACCGAAAACGGCATCCGCTTCGCTGTCGACGTGGTGGTTGCGCTACTGTTGCTCGGGATCGGCATATTCGTGATCCGAGCCTTGACGCGCGCCACCCGGAAAGCACTGGTGAAATCCGGCCGCGTGAACCTGTTGCTCCAGAACTTTCTCTGCAGCGTGGTGAACAAGACCGCCTGGGTTCTGCTGCTGATGGTGGTCGTGCAGCGCCTCGGCGTCAACATCGCGCCGCTGATCGCCGGCTTGGGCGTCACCGGTTTTATTCTCGGCTTCGCCTTCCAGGAGTCGCTCGGCAATCTGGCTGCGGGCATGATGATCGCCATCAACCAGCCGTTCCAGGTTGGCGACTACGTGACGGTCGGCACGATCAGCGGCACGGTGCGCGAACTCAACATGATGGCCGCCACGCTCTTCACTGCCGACAACGTCAAGGTGGTGGTCCCGAACAAGGTCATCTGGGGTTCGCCGATCACCAACTTCACCGCCACCGACAGGCGCCGCATGGAAATCGCGGTAGCCATCGCCTATGGTGCGGACATCGGCAAGGCCAAGCGCGTCGCGCTCGACACCCTGCGCGCCGACCCGCGCGTGCTGGCCGATCCGGCACCGATCGCCGAGGTCATCTCGCTCGGCGACTCGTCGGTCAACCTGGTGTTGCGCGCTTGGGCTAAGCCCGCCAGTTACTGGCCCGCCTTCTTCGCGCTTAATCACGCGGTCAAAGAGGCGTTCGACAAGAACGGCATCGAGATTCCGTTCCCGCAGATGGATGTGCACGTCAAGAAATCCGTTTGAGATGTCCGGCGACAGATTCATCCGCAATACGTCCGGCGGCATAGTCGGACCGCGCCTCATGCGGGGCACGGTCTAATTCGGCCTCGCGCAGTTTAGGGCAGTTCCCGGACGCTTATCAGCTAAATATTACGCTGTGAATGGAGGTGTGATACCATGTCACCGGTTCAACAAAAGACGAAAGGAGGTGTGCGATGCAGGCTTTGTTGAGAGCGCTAATGCATATGGCCATCTTCTCAATCGGAGGAATCGCCATGGCGTCTGAATCGAACAATCCGGAAAAGGAAACCGCGCAGCCGACGTTTTATGGCTTTGCGGTGGAGACGATCGACGGTGTAAGCACCAATCTCGTCCCATACCGAGGACAGGTTGTGCTTGTGGTGAATGTGGCCAGCCGCTGCGGTTTCACGAAACAGTATGCGGGGTTACAGAAGCTGTACGAGAGCTACCGTGAGCGCGGCCTCGTGATCCTCGGATTTCCGTGCAATGACTTTATGGGGCAAGAGCCCGGAACGAACGAGGAGATCCGTGAGTTCTGTTCGGTAAACTTTGGAGTGACCTTCCCGCTCTTCGCCAAGATCCATGTCAAAGGCGATAAGAAACATCCGCTTTTTGCATGGCTAACCGATGGCCAACGTCATTCTGGTCTAGGTGGCGAAGTGTCTTGGAACTTCAACAAATTTCTGGTTGGACGCGACGGCCGCCTTCTGGCGCACTTCGGCTCGCGCACGGCGCCTGATGACCCCGCGTTGGTCAAGGCGGTGGAACACGCGCTATCGGCCGTCTCTCCGCAATGACGTGATCGGTTCATGGTGTCGTGTCTGGCGCGAGGGTGTCGGCGTGGATCCAGCCGCGGCGTCCGGCGGCGTCGACGCGCACCCAAGGGCCGGCCTGCTCCAACGGTACGACCGTGCTGCCGGGATTAAGCGTGAAGAGCAGTGCGCCCTCCTGCGAAGGCGCGAAGCGCACTTCCGCGCGCCGCGCGAGATGGCGCGTGGTCTGTGTCGTCTTGCTGCGCAACTGGTAACCCATACCTAGACCGCCTGCCAAAATCAGCAACCCGACGCCCGCCGCGAGCAACCGGTGCGTGCTGGCCAACAGGAAGAAGGCGAAAAACGCCAGCAGAATGCCGCCACCCGCCACCAGAAGCGGCACGCTGTGGCGCAGGGTTTGGTCCACCTGCTCGCGCGTGATGAGCTGGGCCTGATGGGCGGACGCCGTCGGGAGCGCGGTAACGATCACCCGCACTTCTTCGGTTGCGGGAGCGGTCAGGGTCGCGCTAAACGTCAGACGGAACGGCCCCGCCACGCTCTCCTCATACCGTTCAGTTGCGGGATTAAAGAAGCTGAAACGCGCCGCCGCGATCTCGGTGGCGTTGGTGCTCTGCGGGATGAAGACCTGCTCACTCTTCAGGTGCGTCGCTTGGCGCAGCACCTCTTTCGGCGGATAGCTTTTGAAGAGCGGCGATGCGGAAGGCGCAGGCATAACCACCTTGTCGCCAAGCCAGCCCTCGCCGACCAACTCCAAGTAAAGCGTCACGATGTCGCCGGGCTGCACAACCTGCTGCGAGAGCCGTCCGTTGAGGCGGAAGTGCCCGATCGCCCCAGAGAAGTCCGCGGGACGCCCGGCCTCGGGCAGCGGACGGACGCGCAACGCGAAGGGCTCAAGTTGTTTCCGTTTGGGGAACGACTGCCAGTGTGAGAAGAAGCCGGCATTACGCCGCTCAACCAGCATACAGTGCACCTGCGGCTGAAAGACACGGTCGATCGGCTGGTGGCAACGGGCCTTGGCGATAAAGCGGTGCACCGTAAAAGTCTGGGTGCCGCGCGTGACACGGCTGTCGGCCACGGGCTCAAGCCGTCCCACGGTGATCAGCTCGGGGTTGTTGGGGAAGTCGCTGATCCGCACATCCTCCACCTCGCTGCCGAACGTGACCTCCAGTTCAAAGTGGATCTCGAACGCCTGGTTCACGTAGAGCACTTCGGGCACCGTCTTGAAGCGGCCGCCCAGAATCTCGCCCGCCTGTACCGGCAGCGCCAGCAACAGCAAAAGGCTCAACCACCGCCCGATTCCGCCGCGTTGACAACTTGAGCGTTGAACGTCGAGCGTTGAACGTTGGGCGTCAGTGCCTCCCGTTCTCCTCCTTTTCCCTTCATCCCTCTTCCTTCTCCCTGCCCATCTCATGGCTCGACCTCCGTTTCGTTGGCCGAGGCGGCGAAGACGCGCGCCCCCCAGGTCGCTTCATCATGCCGTTCATGCGCAAGCGTCATCAGGGTTGAGGCGGCGAAAATCACGGCGATCAGCCCGCCCGTGAGCAGGCAGGTTTCCGCGAGGCTGCGCAGGAAGGCACGCCCCAAGCCGCGCCGATAGAGGAGCCGGCAAAACACACCCAGCCAGAAGAGGCTCCAACCGACTAAGGCTGTCGTGGCACGAACGGGACATGGAAATGCGTAGTGCCAGAAAAAGGCGGTACGCGACCAGGGCAGATCGGCCTGCGAACGCCCGGTCTGCAGCGCGATTGCGGCCGCAAGCCCCTGGCGCGTTTCGGGCGTGGCCCCGAGATAGCGTTCGGCGCGCGCGAAGGCCGCGGCCGCATTGGCGCCGTCACCGGCCATGACCAGGACGCTGCCGAGATTCTGGAAGAGCGGACCGTCGCGCACACCATCGGCCACCAGCCGGTTGTAGGTGTTGGCAGCCTGAAGAAAAGCCTCGGGTTTCGTTGCGGCCGCAGCTTGCGCACTGGCCTGCTCCCAAAGGAAGGTGCGTGCGGAATCATCCTCGGGCAGGGCGAACGCGCAAGGCTGCGCAAGCAGGAGGAGCCCGACCGCCACAAGCGCCACACGGCGCATGCCGGCCCCGGCATGTGCACGCTCACCTTTTTTTGTGGGAAAAAATCTCATGGTCATTCACGCTTCATCTTTCACGCTTCGCTTCTCAGCGAGCGCCGCATCCAGTTCGGGCAGTAGCGACCGAATGTGTCCAACGGTCTCAGAAACAGGCGTCGCGGTGTCAGGCCGATAGAGGGCTTCGTCAAGGCGCGCCAACAGGCGCCGCCAGGTTTGCGCCGTCGCATCCGGAACCCCGCGCCGACATAGCAACTCGGCCACGTCGGAAGGCGTCAGCGCGTCACCGGCCACATCGCAGCGTTCGGCCAGATAGTTGCGCACAGCCTGAGCGGTACGTGCCGGTTCGTCCGCGCGCCGCAACGCGCGAAGCGAGCGCCGAAGGGCACCGGCATGACGTCGGCTGACACGCAGACGGGCGACCAGCGCCGCGAACGGCGCGGCCAGCGCGGTCAGCAGCGCGAGCAACGGCCCAGCCACAAGCAACGGCCAGACCCAGCGACGGTGAGGCAGCAACGAAACGGGACGTGCTCCGCCCACATCGAGCGTGATACCGGCCGGCTGCGGGCGTGTGCGGCTGGCGAGCATCCCCGTGAGCGCCTCGGCGCTGTCAGTGGGCTCGAGCGTGGCGATCTGCGTGGTGGGGCGCGCCTGAATAGGGATTGGCGCGGTCGTGACGGTACGGTAGGCACGCGCGGCGGTGTCGTAGTAGGAGAGCCGGATGGGCGGGAACTCCAACGTGCCTTCGCGCGTCGGACGCACGCGGTACTTGAAGCGCTTGCCGTTGGGCAGCGTGTCGGCGCTCACGTTGTCGTCGTAGATGCGGAAATCGCGAGTGAGTTCGGGCTGAAGGTTCAAGAGCGGCGTGCGCAGGTTGGAGATGCTGATCGCGCCGGTGACCTCCAGCGTGAGCGTGAGAGGATCGCCGACTTTGCAGACCGTGGTGTCGAAGGCGGCGGTGGCCTGCATCTCTTTACCGACCGATCCGATGAACGTTTCGGGGCGACCTTCGTCGGGCGGCGGCACAACGCGCACGGTGACCGCCGGACCGATGGTGTAGATGTCGCGGGTCACGGCCTGGCGGTCGGCAGTGACATCACTGATCACGGTGCCTTTGAACGTGAGCGGGCCGAAGGTGAACTCCCCCTCTTTGGTAGGCGTGTAGTCGAGCGTCAGCGTATAGGCGCGATACTTCTTGCCGTTGAGGGTAACGCGCGAGGGCGGCAGGCGGAAACGGATCGGACGCGGACGGAACGGATCGTCGTCGCCGAAAAGACGCCCGAAACCGCTGCTCATGTCGCGCGTCTTGTAGTCGTTGATCGCGAAACCCGGCTGGCGTCCGCTCTGATCGATCAGGTTGTTGAGGATCTGATTCAAGTCGGGGCCCTTGAGGCCGGGCGTGTCCTGACGGATCTCCAGAAAATCAGCCGTCAGTTGGGGCAACAGATTGGGGTGAAGCGGCTCATTGCTTTCGGCATAGGGATCAGGCAATTCGGCGACCGCGACGGACAAGGTGATGGTGAAGGGCTCCTCGACCAGCACCGAGGTGGATGAGGCGCTGAGCGAGGCAATCACGCAGTCCTGACGCTCGATGCCTTTGACCTGCACCGAGGGGCCGGGATCGGTGTAGCTCTGGCCCGCCACGACCACACGCACCGGACCGGCGCGGTAGACGCCCTCTGCGTTGGGCTTGATCTGATAGGCAAATACGCGGCCTTCATAAACCTCACGCGTCATGCGGCCGTTGATGATCGAAATGCTGGAGCGGCTGTTGCTGTGCTGCCCGAGAAACTGGATCTCAGCCGGCGGAAGCCCGGAAAGGTCGGGCACGTCCAACCCACGGTCGGCACCGCCGACCTCAATCGTGAGGTTGAAGCTTTCGCCCAGATAGATGCTCTGCCGACTGGGCGACACCTTGAGGGAGACATCTGCGAGGGCAGGGAAGGCGAGAAAGAGAAAGGCCGACAGAATCGAGCGAATCGAATGATTCGGCCGAATCGATTCGTTCGCTCCAGTCGATTCCATCGGCGTTGTCTTTCTCCCAAACATGTTGTGTTCCTACCAGTCCCTCTCGCCCGGTGCCAGCGGGATCTTGCGCATGCGCTCCTTCTTTTCTTCCTCGTGCTCTTTTTCCCGTTCGAGCGCTTTGCGCAATAGTTCCTGAACGTCTTGCGGCGTCTCGGGTTTCTGTTCTTGCTGTTCGGGCTCCTGCTCCTGTTCTTGCTGCTCCTGCTGTTGTTCCTGCTCCTGCTGCTGCTCCTGATTCGGCTGTTGCTGCGGTTGCTGCTGCGGTTGCTGCTGGCCCTGATTCGGCTGTTTGGGCAACAGCTCGCGGATCTCCAGCAGATCATTGAGCGCTTGCTCTTGCAGTGCGCGGCGCTCGGTCTCGGACGGCTTCTGTTCGACGATCTCGGTCTGAAGCTTCTCGGCGTGCGCGGCGATCTCCTCGATCTTGGCCTTGTCCTCCGCCGTGAAGGGCGGCATGTTGGTGTCGCTTTGCGCCTGCCGCATGTACTGTTCCGCCCACTCCGGGAAACGTTCGCGGAAAATGCGGGTCAGCTGCAGGGCTTCGGCCTGTGCGTCGCGCTTTTCCAAATACCTGAGATTCAGGTTGTGCAATGCGTTGCTCTGGCAAAGGATATCCTCGTCGAGTGCGGCGTCGGGCGGTGCGGCGGCCTTCCAGAAGGCGTATACGAGCGGCTCGGCTTGCGCGGTGTCGGCCGCGGCTTCGGGCAGAAGATCCTGCAGTGCCTCAGCCGCGCCCTTCATGCAGTCGCGCGCCAGTTCAATCTGCCGGGCGAAATGCGCCTGCTGCTGTTCGTTGGTGACGGCCTGAAGGATCTGCTGCTTGAGCGGGATCCAGAGGTCGGCCTGTTGCCGCTGGCGCTTGGCCAGCGCTTCAGCCTTGGTGATCAACGCCGGGGCGTCGTTAGTGAAAAGGACGGCCGATTCCTCCAGCAGCGCACGCTGTTCGGCAAGCAACGTGCCCAGCAGCCGATCCGCAGGCGTCTGGCCGTGCTCTTTCAGCACCTGCGCGATGCGGGCACTCTCGCGCGCCTCCGGCAGCGGCGCGACCGCGCGTGTCAGATTGCGGTCACGGCGCTCGTCCTGCGGCGCTTCGCGCAGGGCGCGCTGGAACGCGACCGCAGCCTCTTCAAGCGCCTTAGCCTTAGCTTCCGGGTCTTCAGCGCCACTGGCACGCGCCTGTTTCATCAGAATCAGGCCGAGCAACTCACCCGCCCGAGCACCGTTCTTGCGCGACGTGAGCAAAGGTCGCAGTGTCTGCACCGCGTTGGTCAGATCCTTCCCAACGTAGTAGGCGTACGCCGCGTTGTAACGGTACTCCTCACCCTCCTGCACATCCGCGCCGCGCGCGGCGGAGAGAAAAGCCTCCGCCGCTTCCGTGTGGCGCCCCCTGCGCAACAGCGTCTGAGCCTCGCGCGCACCGGCACGGCCGGGCGCGACCACAACCGGCGCGCGGTTGGTGGCCGACGTGTCGGAGGCAGGAGAAGCCGAAGATTCAGGCTGTTGGGAAGGCGAGACAACGGGGTCTTGAGCCTGAGCGGATATACACAGGCTGAAGATCAGCAAAGTTGGCCAAATAAACGTCATGGCAATCCCAACTCCTAACTCCTAACTCCTAATTCCTAAATTTCTCACGCGGTTGCCGCAAAGCCGTCCGCGGCTGAAGCCGGCCGCAGCCAACAGGCTGATCAACGCGGGGAAGAGAAAGAGTTGATAGCGCTCCTGATAACGGTTTTCAATCTGCTCCTGCTGCTCTTTGGCGGCGATTTGGCGCAGATGCCGACGGTAAATCGCGCCGAGGGTGGTGTGGGCCGTGCCGGCCGTGCCGAGCGGAATGTAACGGCCGTTGGAGGCGGCGGCGATCGCAGAGAGGGTTTCGCCCACGAGCCGCGTTTTGACGGCCGTGCCCTTGAATTGCTGAACGCCCTGTCCGTTCTCGCCGGGAATCGTCGCCCCGGCATCATCGCCGATGCCGACCGTGAAGATGGGAATGTTGCGGCGGGCGGCCTCGGCGGCAGCCTCCAGCGCATCGCCCTTGAGATCCTCGCCGTCCGAAATGAGCAGGATCGCGTTGTACTCGTCGAGTGCGGGATCAAGCGCCTCCAGCGATTTGCGGATGGCGTCGCCGAGATCGGTCTCGCCGCGCGGGGCCGACTCCGGCGAGACCCCGTCGAGCGCCTGGCGCAGGAAGGCATAGTCGGTGGTGAGCGGACAGAGCAGGCTGCCTTTGCTGCGGAAGGCGAGCAGCGCGGCGCGGTCGCCTTTCAGATCATCGATCAGATCCATGATGTCGGCCTTGGCGCGCTCCAGCCGGTTGGGATGCACATCGGCGGCAAGCATGGAGCGCGAGACATCGAGGGCGATCACCAGGTTCCGGCCGCGCGTGAAGACCTTCTCGTCCTTGCGCCCCCACTGCGGACGCGCGGCGGCAAAGACCAGCAGGGTCAATCCAACCATCACCAGCGAGAACTGGGCATAAAAAACGCCCTTGGGGTGCTGCGGCATCAGCTTGGATTGCATCGCCGGCGCGACCAGCAACCCCAGCCGACGCTGCGCACGCCGGTACAGCCACAACCACAACACCCCGACCAGCGGGATGAGCGAGAGCAGGAGCAGGAGGTATGGATAGACGAAACGCATTCTCAGTTCAGAGTTAGGAATTAGAAGTTAGGAGTTGGGGACGCATATAACGAGTCGGGATCGAAGTCGGAGGTTTCCTGCACGGGACCAGATTTCTCTCGAAGAGTTTTGGTTGTGGCAGAGAGGATGTGAACGAGTTCCTCACAGTCGGTGTTCAAAGACTCAAAGGCGGAGGTCTGGATGTAATCGGTATCGTGCAGAAGGCGCAACCAATACCGGGTCTCAAGGGCTTCCTTAAATGCGGTCTGGATCTTGGCCGCGAAGTCTTTTTTGGAATAAGCGCCGCTGGCCTCTTCAACATTGACGCCGATGGAAGTGCCGCAACGAAGGATCTGCTTCGATAAAACGGACTCATTCGTTCCTTACACAGCCACTGGAAAAGTCTGACAATCCGAAGCGAGAATGCATAACTCTTCGTTTTAACCGGCGTGTCTTTCATGATAGCTCCGTGCGCTTGCTGCTTTCCAACTCCTAAATCCTAACTCCTAATGTAAATCAGAGCAGTCTTCGCGTCAACGTCATGTTGAGAGTGAGGGCCAGGGCCACGAGGGCTGCACCCCAAAGGAGAAAGCGGACAAAGTGTTCGTCGAACCGCTGGTAGACCTGACGGTCAATGCGGGTGGTTTCGAGGGTGTTGATCTCTTCGAGCGCGGCTTTGAGCCCGTCATGATCGCGCACGCTGAAATAGCGTCCGGAGGTTTTGGCAGCGATGTTTTTGAGCTGAGTCTCGTCAAACGTGGCATTGGCGTAGGCGATGGTCTCGCGCCCGAAGAGGTCGCGTGTCTTGAAGGGCGTGCGGGCGTTCGAACCGACGCCGATGGCGTAGACGCGGATGCCGAGCTTGGCGGCGGCGTCCGCCGCCTGCTCAGGCGTGATGATGCCGGTGTTCGATTCGCCGTCGGAAAGCAGAATGATGATGCGCGTCTTGGGCTCGGCATCGGTCAGACGCGCCACGCCGGTGGCGAGGCCGTCACCGATCGCAGTGAGCGTTTCCTCTTGATCGACAGGCCGGCCTTGGGCGTCGGTCTGTGCGCGCGGAATCTCCACGCCTTTGAGAACATGCACGAGGGCACGGTGATCGGCTGTGAGCGGCGCACGCGTCGAGGCGTATCCGCCGAAGGTAACCAGTCCGATCAGATCGTCGGGGCGCGCCTCCACGAATTTAGCGAACAGCTCCTTCACCACTTCGAGACGCGTCTTCCACTCGTGCTGCGACGGCGAGAGATCCAGCGCCTCCATGGAGCCCGAGACATCGACGACCATGCCGATGGCGATGGCATTGACCGAACGACGCTCTCGTGACAGCGTCGTGCGCGGCCGCGCCGCAGCAATGATCAGCAGCAGTGTGCCCAGCAGAAAGAGCGGCGGTATGACAGAGGCGGCCACCACGCGCCACCTCGCCGTCCGGGCCGGCAACCGGCGCGTCGCGGCGAAAAGCACGCCCGCGCGCCGGCCGGTACGGTACAGAAACCAGACGGCCGCAGCCCAAGGCAGCAGCAGCAGAAACGCAAGCGGTGTGGCGAAGCTGATCATTGGAAATGAGGAGTTAGGAATGAGGAATTAGGAATGAGGAGTTGGGGAAGGAGTGCCATACGCATCGGGGTCAAAAGACTCGTGGGCGGAAGGATATTTCTCACGGAGTGATTTGGTGATCGACGAGAGTATGCGGACGAGTTCATCGCAATCGGCATACAGGGAGTCGAAGTCTGCGGAATCGAGATAGTCGGCGTCGTAAAGTAACTGTAACCAAAAACGGGTCTCCAGCGCTTCCTTGAACGCGATTTGGATCTTCGCGGCGAACTCCTTTTCGGAGACGGCTCCGCCAGCCTCTTCCACATTGGCACCGATGGATGTACCGCAGCGCAAGAGCTGCTTGGAGAGCACGTACTCTTTCTTCGTGTCGCTCAGCCACCGGAAGTGACGCACGATCCGAACGGCAAAGGCATAGCTTTTGGTTCTGATGATAGATTCCTTCATGGCCATGTTTCCAATCTCGGCAGTTTTTCCCAAGAGCGCCTGACTCCTAATTCCTAATTCCTAATTGATCTTGCTGCGCGTCCGCGCGGATGTAGGCCCGGGCACTGGCGGTGGCGGCGTCGGCCATGGCAGGTGTGGCCTCTTGACCAGCGAATTTCACGAGGTCAGCAGATTCGAGGAACACCTTGAGTTGAGCGAGAACCTCAGGTGTGAAAGAGGGATGACCGGCGGCGGCGGCGAGGAATTCCTGCGTGGTCTGCTCGGGAGCGCGGATGCCGCGTGTGCGCTCAATATAACGCCGCACCACCATGGTCAGTTCGATGTAAAACTCTTTGTAAAGCCCGCGCGCCGGCAGGTTACGGCCCAACAGACGTTGCAGTTCGGCCATGGCGCGATCCACAGGCGACATGCGGAACTCGCGCACGCGGCGGCTGATCCGGGTCAGACCGAAAAGTGCGGCCGCGAGTGCGGCCAGCCCGCCCAACGCCGCGAAAATCCAGAGCGCAACCGCCCGCGCGGTCGGCGGAATGTAGATCGGCTCGGGGGTCACCTCCGGATCACCGGTCACCGGCGGGCGCGCGCCTTCGGTCGGGAAAACCACCGGTTTTGTCGCAAAGGAGGTAGGAGGGGGGAGGAGGGAGGAGGGAGAAGGCTGCGAACCTTGGCGGTGCGAGGTGTCGGTCACGGTGACCGCAAAGGGGGCCAGGCGGTAACGCTCGGCGGCCGGCTCGGGCACAAGTCGCCAACGGTAGGTCTGGCGCTTGCGCCCGTTGGCGGTGACGGGTTCGGTCGCAAAATCTTCGGCCGTGCCGAATCCGGAGAAACGGTCGCGCAGATCCGGCAATGCGACCTCAAGATGCGCCGGAGCCTCGACGGTGATCGTCAACATGAAATCCCGGGCGGGCGAGACGTGCTCCGGTGAAGCTTCGAGCTTGATCGAGACTTCACCGTGCGAAAGGTCGGCAGTGAAGGCAGAGAGAGATGTGAGAGGTAACAGGGAAAAAGTAATAAGGGCGGCGGCCAACCATGTGGGGCACAGCTTGATTGGCCGGGTATCAGGCACCGGACGGCACGGAGGCCGTCCCTCCACCAAGGGGCTGGAGGGTCGGGCTCCGTCCCGACCGCAGGAGGTGAGCCCAGTCGGGGGCGCGGGCGTTCCCGTCCACAAAACGAAAGCCTGCACACGCGTCGGGCGCGAAACCGGCAGGGCGGTCTCGCCGAGACCGCCGCAGACGCCTGGGCGAGGCGTCCCTGCCAGAATCTGACGGACATTTCTCATATTGCTTATCTTTTCCGTGCGCGGCGACGGAAGAGGGCGCGCACATCGTCGATGTACGGCGTGTCGGTGGAGAGGCGGATGAAATCGATGCCGGTGCGCTTCAGGAAACGCAGGAGCTGATCGTTTTCGGCATCGGCCTGCGCACGGAAAGCCTCACGCACCGCGGCGGAGGAGGTGTCGACCAGCAGAAGCTCGCCGGTCTCAGGATCTTGCAACTCGATGAGACCGACATCCGGCAAGGCAGCCTCGCAGGGATCCGCGATCGGACAGGCGATGACATCATGGCGGCGCGCGGTCACACGCAGTTCGCGCTCGTAGCCGGCGTCCTGAAAGTCGGAGACAAGAAAAACCACAGCCTTGCGTTTCTGCACGTTGTTGAGGAAGCGCAGCGCGGCGGTAATGTCGGTACGCTCGCGCGTTTCGTCGGCGGCCAGCACCTCGCGCACGAGGCGCATGACGGCGGTGCGGCCCTTGCGCGGCGGGATCGATTTGAGGATACGGTCACTGAACAGGATCAGTCCGATCTTGTCCTGATTGCGGATCGCGGTCATGGCCAGCAGGCAGGTGATCTCGGCGGCCAGTTCGGACTTGGAGCGTGCTCCTGAGCCAAAAATTTGCGAGCCCGAGACATCGACCAGAAAAATGACGGTCAGCTCGCGCTCTTCCGAGAAACGCTTCACGTGCGGCAGACCGGTGCGCGCCGTGACGTTCCAGTCGATCGACCGCACGTCGTCGCCGGGCACATAGGGACGCACCTCGTCGAACTCAACCCCCTGGCCTTTAAAGACCGAGTGGTAGTCGCCCGAGAGGCGGTCATCGATGAGATGCGTCGTGAGGATCTTGATCTTCCCCACTTGCTTCATCAATTCTGTCGTATCGATAGGCATTTTAATCCACAGATTACACAGATGGCACAGATTAGAGAACGAAACGTTTGTAATAAAGGTGTTGTGTCCCGAAATTAAAAAGGAGGGCTTTCCGAAGGCTGGCGGCTTTAAGGTAATTGATAGTCTGGGCTTCTTCGTTCCCGGAAAGCCGGCACAATGCTTTTAATTCCACAATGGTCGAAGAGAAACAGACGAAATCCGCTTTATAAAAGGTTTTTAGCTGGTTACCTCGATACAAGATCGGCAATTCCTTCTCTCGCTCATAAGGAATATTGCACACTTGAAACTCGATAGCCAATGCTTCTTGATACACTGACTCTAGAAACCCGCAGCCCAATTCGGAATGGACGCGCATGGCCGCACCAATAATAGCGTAGGTCTGTTCATCTTTGTGAGAATCAGTATTTATCTGTGTCATCTGTGCCATCTGTGGATGGATTAGGGTACAGGAAGGGTGTTCAGGATGTCGGTGATGACTTTGTCCGTCGTGACCTCCTCGGCTTCAGCCTCGTAGGTGAGCATGATCCGGTGGCGCAGCACGTCGTGCGCGATCTCCTTGACGTCCTGCGGCGTGGCGTAAGCACGGCCGTGCATCATCGCGTTGGCGCGCGCGGCCAGATTGAGGCAGAGCGTCGCGCGCGGCGAGGCCCCCATCTGGATCTGGCCCACGAGGCGGTCAAGCTTATGCGCAGCGGGTTCGCGCGTGGCGAAAACGATGTCGAGGATGTAGTCGCCCACCTTCTCGTCGCAATACACCTGCTCCAGCGTGTCGCGCAGTGCCTGAACGTCTGCGGCGGCGATGACGGCCTTGACCGGCGCGGGCGGTTTCTGCGCGAAGCGGTTCATGATGCGCCGCTCGTCATCGCGCGACGGATGCGTGATGATGCACTTGAGCATGAAGCGGTCGACCTGCGCCTCAGGCAGCGGATAGGTGCCCTCCTGCTCGATCGGGTTCTGCGTGGCCATCACTAGAAAAGGAGCGGGCAACGCATAGGTGTTCTCGCCGATCGTGACCTGACGCTCCTGCATCGCTTCGAGCAGGGCGCTCTGCACCTTGGCCGGGGCACGGTTGATCTCATCCGCCAGCAGCAGGTTGGTGAAGACCGGCCCCTTTTTGGGCGTGAAGGTCGCGTCCTTGGGGTTGTAGATCATCGTGCCGATCACATCGGCCGGCAGCAGGTCCGGCGTGAAGGAGATGCGCTGGAACTGCAAGCCGAGAGCGTCCGCCAGGGTTTTGACCGAGAGGGTCTTGGCGAGGCCGGGCACACCCTCAAGAAGGATGTGCCCGCCGGTAATCAGCGCGATGATGAGGCGATCGATCAGCTTCTCCTGCCCCACGATCACCTTGTTGACTTCCTGACGGATCGCCGTCAACGTCTCGGCCTGCGCCGCAATCAGGTTGGTGGTTTTTTCTAAGTTCATTTGTCTGTTTTTTCGTCGGTTGGCTTGGCCTCTTCTTCCTTCGGCTCCTCTTTCTTGGGCTCGTCTTTCTTGGGCTCTTCCTTCGTTGCCTCTTCCTGCTTCGGTTCTTCCTTAGGTTTGACGAAATCGGCGCGGCTCTTGGTCATGTTCTCCGCGTTGTAAGAAGAGACCGTGTAGGCCCATTTGCCGGACTTGGCGTTAAAGGCATCCACCTTCTTGGTGATTTCGGCGTTTTCGGTCTCGTTCGTGCCGACCGGCGTAAAGGCGGCACTCAGGCGGATGTAGCGATCCGAGCTGCCTTCGGCCACGTTACCGATCTTGGCGGTGTAGCGCTCGCCGTTCTTGAGGGAGACGGTGAAGACCGCGCCCGTGGTGAAGCCAAGCTGTTCGTCCGTGAGAGCGGGATCGACGACCGTGTTGAAGTTGAGATAGCTGAGCGCGGACTCCACGCTGTAGGTCTTGGACGTGTCGAACTCCTCCTTTTCGCCCAACCCTTCCAAAGTCCAAGAGCCATCTTTCTTGGTGAGCTTGACGGTTTGGCCATCGCGCGTGATTTCGGCGGCCGTCACGTCGGCTGAAGACACGGAAGCGATCTGCGTCTCGGTCCAGCTCTTGACGTCGCCGTCAAAAGCGTCGAGCGTGTCCTTGACGAGCACCACGGTCTCGCTGCCATCGCCCGCGACATAGCGCCCGTCCGGATAGCCGCCCCCGCCAAACTGCGCCATCTCCCCTGAAGGCTGACGCATGTGTTTGTCACCGAGGCGCAGCGTGGCGAGCGATTTGCCGGTGGCGTCCTGCAGATCGACCAGGATGGGGTTCTCCAACTTCTTGCCGGAGGCGACGTGCCCAGCCTTGAGGTCGGTGAGCTTGAGCAGGTTCTCGCGGATCTTGGTAATGTCGGCAGGGTAGCCGTACAGCGACTCGATGACCCAGCCCGCATCAGTGCTGGCGAGCACGAGCTTCTTGTCGGCGGAACCGGCCTCGATTTTCGCGACTGCGCTGATGTCGAACTTCTTGACCACGGGCTTGCCGACGATCGAGGGGGCCTTCACTTTCTTGCTGGAACTGCTGAGGTAGGCGAGGCCGACCAGCACGGCCGCCGCCGCAGTGAGCGAGACGAGTTTCTTATTGGTCATAGTGGGAATCCTTTTGTGCAAGAGGTGAAAGAGAGAACCGGCGGACGGGCATGACGGCGCGCCCGCCGGCATACGTCAACGTTTCCTGCGGCGCAGGCCGCGGAAGAGGCCGAAGCCGATCACCAGCAGCGGAACCAGTACGATGTTCGCGACTTTAAGGGTGAGGCCGAGACGCTCGATGTCCCTGCGCAGGTTCTTGCGGACCTCCTTGAGCTG
This sequence comes from Kiritimatiellia bacterium, assembly GCA_035449085.1. GTDB lineage: Bacteria > Verrucomicrobiota > Kiritimatiellia > RFP12 > UBA1067 > DUPH01. Next base: position 22,259 of record DAOTKE010000016.1, read on the forward strand.
CTTACGCGTCTCCGCCTGAGTCTTGCGGAACTGCGCCAGTTCGGCCTGCTGCTCTTTGGAGAGAATCAGGCGCTCGTTGCCGGTCTTCTTCCGTTGGAGGTCGGACAGACGCTGCTGGGTCTCCTGCAGGGCGGCCTCGAGTCGTTCCTCTTCAGCCTGCCACTGTTTCATGGCCTTGACCTCGAGCTGGTCGACCTTGACGAACGGGCGGTTGAAGTGACCGCGCGACCGTACGCCGATCAGCTCCTCGCGGCCGGCGAACTGCTCGACCGTGTTGCCGAAGAGCGTCAGGTTGTCGTTGATCGGCTGCGCGATCTGACCGAACAGCGAGTTGATGACCTGTACGCAGAAGCGGTCGTTCAGGAAGTCGACGTCGCCGAAGATCATGACCGTGCTGGTGCCTGAGGTCAGGTGAGTGGGCGCCGCGTTGGTGGCGGCGTTCGCCGTATCGTTGGCCGACAGACCATCCGGGAAAGCGGTCTTGAAGGTGCCCTGCAGGCGCGCGGCGAGGGTGCGCTGGGCGCCGTCGGGCTTGAGCTGAGAGCGCATGGCACTCATGCCGAACTGCGCGTTCATCTGATCCACCAGGCAGGCGTTGTCCGCAGAGGTGGTGATGAGCGGCGTGAAGGTGATCTCTTTGGGCGTGTTGGCCGAGAGTGCGCCGGCGAAGGGCAGCATCACCTGCGAAAGCTGCGCGGTGAGCAGGTCGTCCTTCGCCAGATTGGCGGTGCCCAGCGAGAGGAAGGCGGGATTGTCTTCCACGCGGCCGTTGCCGGAGTTGAGCTTGGTGGCCGCACTGAGGTCGGCGACCACCTTGGTGGTGTCAAAGGTCACGCCCCAGGCGTCGAACAGCTTGCCGAGTGTGGAGGGGCCGGCCTGTCCGCCGCCCATCTGCATCATCATCGGGTTCTGCTGCTGGCTGGCCTCGAAGTCCGCGACGCTGAAGGGATCGACACAGACGATCAGACGGCCTCCCCGCAACACGAACTGGTCGATCGCGAAGAGCGCCTTGTCCTCAAGGTTCTTGGGATGCACCACGATCAGCGTCTTGACGTCCGCGTCGATCGTCTCGACGTCGGACTGGATCTCGCGCACGATGTAATCCTTACGCAGCTCGCGGAAGGCGGTCCAGCCCTGGTCCTGCTGCTGGCGGCGCATCATCATCATGGGATTCTGCGGCGCACCGAGCACGCTCAGGCTGCTGAGCACGCCGATGACCGGCTTCTCGGGCCAGGCCACGCGCGTGATCAGACGGGTGATATCGTACTCCAGCGTCGCCTCGGTGCGCGGGTTGAGGCCGGGAATGACCGCCTCGGTCTCGCCGCAGACCGCGACCAGGCCGAAGTAGACCGGCTGGCCGAACGGGTTGGTCTGCTGCGGCTCGATGCCGTAACGCTGCGCCCACTCCTCGGCGTCCGAGTCGGGTTTGGGGTCGTAGGCTTCAAGTATGATGCGCCCCTTGCCGGCCAGCTCGTACTCCTTGAGCAGGTCCTGCACCTGGTTGGCGTAGGTCTTGAGGCCCATCGGCATCTCGCTCGACGAGGCGCTGAAGTAGAACTTGAGCGTCACATCGTTTTCAAGTTTGCCGAGCACCTGTTTCGAGCCTTTCGAGAGCGTGTAGAGCCGCTCGGCGGTCAGGTCGACGCGCAGGCGCAGGTTGGCGATGATCAGGTTGACGGCACCGATGATGACCAGCAGGGCCAACAGTCCCGCGAGGCCGGAGCCGAAACGTGAAAGAAGAATCGATTTATTCGCAGACATAGCAGACTCCAAGAAATTTCAGTGTCAGGAGGCTTTACGGTTGTCGGTGACCACGTGCGCGGCGGCCAGCATAAAGACCATGACGCCGACGTAATAGCCGATGTCGTAGAAGTCGATCACGCCGCGGCGCATGGCGTCGAAATGCTGCATCAGGCTGCACGACGCGACCGCGTTGACGATGCCGGACGGCACGCCCCAGCCCGAGACAGCGTTAATCACGGGGTCGAACCCGATGATCAGCAGGAAGAGGCAGATCGCCAGGGCGATCACGAAGCCGATCACCTGGCTGCGCGAGAGCGCCGAGGCGAACACCCCGATCGCCACGCAGGCGCCGGAGAGCAGGAGCGAACCCAGATAGCCGCAGAAGATCCCGCCCATGTCCGGGTCGCCCAGCCAGGTTGTGGTCAGCACGATCGGGAAGGTCAGCGCCAGCGCGATGCCGATGAAGGCCCACGCGGCCAGGAACTTGCCCACAAGCGTCTCGACCAGCGTGACCGGCAGGGTGAGCAGCAGCTCAATGGTGCCGGTGCGCCGCTCTTCGGCCCAAAGGCCCATCGTCGCGGCCGGAACCAGCAGCAGGTAGACCCACGGGTGCCAGAAGAAGAACGGCGTCAGGTTGGCCTGACGGCGCTCGTAGAACATGGTCACGCCGAACGTGAGAAAGCCGACCAGCACCAGGAAAGCGACCAGGAAGACGTACGCCACGGGCGAGTCGAAGTAGGACTTGAATTCACGGCGGAAGATGGATTTGACGGTTGTCAGGTTGGTCATTTCGAGGCCTCCTCGGTCATCGTCAGATTACGGAACACCACATCCAGGCGGCCCTGGGGATCCTTGGCGCGCAGTTCGGCCGGCGTGCCGTTGGCCACCACCTGGCCGCCAGCAATGATCACCGCGCGCGTGCAGACGGCGTCCACCTCTTCGAGAATGTGCGTGGAAATGATGATCGCCTTGTCGGCCGCCATCTCCTTGATCATCTGGCGCACCACGAACTTCTGGTTCGGATCCAGACCGTCCGTCGGCTCGTCCATGATCAGCACCTGAGGATCGTGGAGGATCGCCTGCGCAAAGCAGGTGCGCTGACGGTAACCTTTGGAGAGCGTCTCGATCGTCTGGTTGCGCACATTCTCCAGCCGGCTCTTAATGATCGCGTTTTCGACCTTCTCGTGCAGCGCTTTGCCCGAGAACCCGCGCACCTCGCCGACAAAGGCGAGAAAATCTGTCACAGTCATGGTGTGATAACTTGGCGCATTCTCCGGCAGATAGCCGATGCAGCGCTTGGCGGCCACGGGGTCGGTCGTGATATCGTGGCCGCAGATGGTGGCGGTTCCTGCCGTGGGCGGGATGAATCCGGTGATCATACGCATCGTCGTCGATTTTCCCGCGCCGTTCGGCCCGAGAAAGCCTAGGACCTCGCCTTTTTCCACGGAAAAGGAGACTCCCTTGACCGCCTGGAATGAGCCGAAGTCTTTTCTGAGGTTACTTACGGTCAGCATCCTGGTTCCTCTGTTGATGGGTTGACGCAACACCCGGCCTGAAGAGTCCGAGTGACAAAAAGTCATGCGAGACACTAGCAGAAGGTGTGCCAGAATGTCTATCACGCATTGCTGGAGAGGGGCTTCCGACTCCCCCAAGGGACTCTTTGACGGGAAGCGGTCAACCTGTTATGATGGAGCAACCTTAAGAAAGGAACGCGATGATGAAGATGTTGTGCGCCCTGCTGACAGGCTGTGCCTTGCTGCTGATGACCGGTTGTAACAGGAATCCGGCAACTGACGCAACGCCGACGGCCGACGGTGCTGCCCGCAGTACCGTGCTCGAACTTGATGACACGACTTTCTCCATGCAGACCGCGCGTGGCGTCGTGCTCGTCGATTTCTGGGCGCCCTGGTGTCCGCCCTGCCGTAAGCAGGGGCCGATCGTGGATGCCGTAGCGAAACAGCTCGGCGGCACAGCCAGGGTCGCCAAAGTGAATGTCGACAACGCGAAAGCCACCGCCCAAGCGTTCGGCATCCGCAGCATTCCCACGCTCGTGGTCCTGAAGGACGGCAAGACCGTCAAGTCCTTCACCGGGCTCACCCAGGCGGACGCCTTGGTGGCCGCCGTCAAAGAAGCCTTGTAATCACGCTCTCGCACCCCTCTTCTTTAACACGAACTCAAAAAAAGGATTCCTATGCGCACGTCTCTCGTTCTGGCCGCCCTCCTCGCAGCCACCCTCAGCGTTACCGCCGCCGGGCCGCAGATGGCACCGCCCGAAACGCCCGGCATGACCCGCATCTTTAATGGCAAAGATCTGACCGGTTGGGAAGGCGATCTGTCGCTGTGGTCGGTCAAAGACGGCGTGATCCGCGGTGAGACGACCCCCGAGAATCCGGCGCAGGGCAACACCTTCCTGATCTGGAAAGACGGCACGACGCGGGACTTTGAACTTCGGCTCTCCTTCCGCTGCTCTGCCTCCAACAACTCGGGCATCCAGTACCGTTCCGCGCGCATTCCGTGTAAGCCCGAGGCCAAGAATCAGTGGCGGCTCAAAGGGTACCAGCACGAAATCCGTAACGAACAAAAACTGCCGAATGTCGCCGGTTTCATTTACGACGAAGGCGGTAAGCGTGGACGTATCTGCCTGGTCGGCGAGCAGGCGATCTGGGCCGACGGCAAGAAACAGGTGCAGGCGACGCTGCTGGACGGTGAGGCATTCAAGGCGCTGTTCAGACTCGACGACTGGAATGATGTCGTGATCGTCGCCAAAGGCAACCGTATCCGTCATTACCTGAACGAGCGGCTGATTCTGGACTTCACGGACGATCCCGCGCTGGCCCTGCTGGACGGCTCTCTGGGCCTGCAACTGCACGCCGGCCGGCCGATGTGGACGGAGTTCAAAGACATCCGCATCAAGACGCTGGATTAAGGCTGACATCGTTTGCACTTCTCTTTTGAAATGTGCACGCCGTACACACTTGTGTGCGGCTTTTTGGTCTTGTTACAGTAGACGTGAAAGGGGGATTGTCATGTTGAAATCCGTTATGCTTGCCGGTGCGTTGTGTTCCGCGTGTGCAGTCTCGGCCGCCGAAATCCTGAAAGTCGGCATCATCGGGCTCGACACCTCGCACAGCGTCGAGTTCGCCAAACTTCTGAATGCCGAAAACCCGGCGCCGGAGTACGCGGGTTGCCGTGTGGTGGCCGCCTATCCGCAAGGCAGCCGCGACATCGTTTCCAGCACCAATCGCGTGCCCGGTTACATCGAAAAGGTCAAACCGTTCGGCGTTGAGATCGTCGACTCGATCGACACCTTGCTGACGAAAGTCGACGCGGTGTTACTGGAGAGCAACGACGGCCGTGTCCATCTGGAACAGGCGCTACCGGTTTTTAAGGCGGGCAAGCGCGTGTTCATCGACAAGCCGATCGCCGGTTCGCTGCCGCATGTGCTGGCGCTCTTTGAGGCAGCCAAGCGTTACAATGTGCCGATGTTCTCCAGCTCATCGCTGCGCTATACGCTCATGACGCAGGAGATCCGAAGCGGTAAACATGGAAAAGTCCTAGGTGTGGACGCCTTCAGCCCCTGCTCGCTCGAAGCCACGCATCCCGACTTTTTCTGGTACGGCATCCACGGAGTCGAAACGCTCTTCACGCTGATGGGGACCGGCTGCGAATCGGTCGTGCGCGTCTCCACTCCCGGCACCGATCTAGCCATCGGCACATGGCGTGAGGGAAGAATCGGCACTTTCCGTGGTAACCGTGATTCGAAAAACGGTTACGGCGCAACGGTTTTTCTGGCGAAAGGCATGCGGCGCGTCGACGATTTCAAAGGCTACGGACTGCTGTTAGCAGAAATCGTAACCTTTTTCAAAACCGGTGTCGCGCCGGTCAGGCCGGAAGAGACGATCGAGCTGTTCGCCTTCATGGAAGCCGCAGACGAGAGCAAGCGCCGCGGCGGCGTGCCGGTACGCCTCGACGAAGTCCTGGCCAAAGCCAAGGCCGAAGCCGCGAAAATCTCGCTGCAATAAGCACTCCGCTCACCGGTCGACAGGAAAGACAGGCGACGTGAGCGTGGCGCGCAGCGCAGCCGCGTGCGCGTAGATCGCACCCTCTTCCTGTGGCGTGAAAAAGAGATCAAGGTGCCCCACCGCTTCGGCTTCATTGTCGGTGGAGTGCAAGGCGTTGTCTTTGTGGTAGAGCCGTCCCTCACGCACGATCCGGTCGCGCAGCTCGCGTTTGAAGAACTGGCGGCTGTTGAAGACCAGCGGATGCTCCCTGCCGCGCTCTTCCGCCGATCGCCAGCACGGCTCCGGATCGAAGACCGCCACCGCCACCACCGGCCAACCACCCCACCGCCACTTGTTGCCGCGCATGTATTTCGCGCGTGTCAGACGCGTCAGCCAAGGAATGTCCTTGACGGCGAGCAGCGTGTAGTGCCGGGCCAGCTCGTCCAGCATCATCTGCCGGAAGCCGCGGCGCACCGCCTTGGCGCGCAGTACGAACAGGTTGAGTTCGCCGGGGTGCTGAGCGGCCATCAGCAACGCAAAAAAACGGCTCTTGAAGAGATGCTTGAACTGATTCTGGAGATAACGGACGGCCGTGTCGTGATCGATCGCGTACCCCGCTTCAGACAGCAGTCTATGCATGCCGAAAAGCGAGAGGTCGTACGGGCGCCCAAGCCGCTGCGCCAGTTCCTTGACGAAGCCGTAGCGCTTGTAGGCGCGGAAGGCAAGCGCATCCGTGGCGTCCGCACGGCATGCCTCCGCCTTTTGATAGGCGAGGTGATAGAGCAGCGACATATACAGATCGGGATCGCACGGAACAAAGAACGCATTCTCCCAACGCACACGCCGTTGCAATATCGCATTGGCCAGCGCGGCGGGGAAATAGGCGCCGCCGACAAAATCGGCGCCCTGTCCGGCCGTCACGCTGTAAAGATCGCATTTGACACCCAATCGCTTCGGCACACCGCGGAATGAGCGGGCCACGGCCTCGACCGCGCGGTCTTCGAGCAGGACATCCATGTCCTCCTTGCCGCCGCGCACCGGGCACTCGCCCATGTTGCGATAGCCGCGCAGCACCGCATAGGCAAAACCGTTCGCTTCAAGCCAACCCAAAAATTGTGCAGGATCTCTTAAATAAACTCTCATAACTCCAAACTTTTCCAGAGACGCAACCCCGTTCCTGTCGAACTGAAACGCGCCATCTCAGGGCCACGCGATGACACATTCCGGCTGGCCGGGAAGCTGCGCGACGATGCGCACCGCCGCATCCGGCGCACTCACCGGATAGAAACCCGCCTCGTACGGGAAGCGCTCGCAGACGCGGGTTTGGCCCTCGCAGGTGAAGACCACCCGGGCACCGGGTATCGGATCGGCCGTGAGCACGGCGTAAATGGCGTCTTTCCCCCATGGTGACCGGATCGTGAAAGCGTGCGCCTGCCCAAACGCACCGGCGGCCGCCGTGCGACGCGCGGAGGTGAGGGGTTGCGACGACGGGAAGGCCGCACGTTTCTCGGCGGGATAGCCGACCGTCACCATCGAGAGGGGCGCGATCTCGACCGTGAAGGCGCCTTCCTTCAAAGCCGGAGCGGGCCGTGCGGACGCCTTCTGTGCCGCCCGGAATGGATCGGCATCGCCCTCGAAGAGGTCTCCTTCGCCTGCGATCACGCCGCTCTTGGCCGAATCCAGTTTCACGCTCACCGTACGTGGTGCGCGCGTCTGGTTCATCAGCATCACCCAGAAACGGTCGGGACTGCGCGCCGCCAGCCAGTCGGTCTGCAGATCGGTCGTCACCAGACCACGCTCGATCCAGAGTACCGCACGTCGATCAGAGTAGACCGTTCCCGGTTCAGCAGTATAGACGCGGTTGTTGAACCAGGCATAGTTCTTCTGCTTGACCCAGGGGAAGGTGATCTGCCCTCCTGATCGCACCTCGGCATCAGCTACGAGATAGTCCATGGCAAAGGCGTAGTGTACCGGGATATGGTGGTAGTAAATGCTGGTGATATCGGGGCCGTTGTAAGGATAGTTGGGGTCGTGCACGAGGTCGGTGAAACAGGTCAGATAATAACCCGGATAGTTTGCGAAGCGTCCGATCACACTGTTGCGGGCGAAGGTGCGCAAGATCTCGCGGTTGGTGTAGCGGAAGACGCGCAGCAGATGCGGCGCCCAGGTCGATTGCATGATGTTGTTCATCGCGCCGGGGAAGGCGGTGTAGGTTGAGGGCTGCTCAAGCCCGAGCCCGACCGGCGAGACCTGCCACGCCGGCACACTGCGGGTCGGCGTGTCGTTGGGCTGCCGCGGCCAGCCGAGGCGGAAGAGCCGATCGTTCTTGTGCCAGATCCGGTGATACGTGACCTGCGAGCCGTCAGGATGCACGGTCACTTCGCCGTCGGGCGCGCGGGGATGGGACCATTGACCGGCTATGGTGTGATACGCCCCCTCGACAGCCGCCGCGAGGTAGTTGGTGTTGCCGGTCGCTTCGAAGAGGTCGATCACATCCCACCAGTACGGATAGAAACTGATATTGTAAAAGGTGCTAAAATCGACCGGTTGCGTCTGGCGCCCATAAACCGCCTTGGCCAGCCAGTCGTCGGCATCGGCCGTGACCGCTTCGAGGCGTACGAGATCCGGCGCGAGACGGTGCGCGGCCAGCATCTCGGTCCAGGGGGCCGAGCTGTTGTAACTGCGCGCGTGCCGGAATTTGCCCGCAGGCAACGCCACGTCGCGAAGCCACGGATTGAGTCCGCCGGTGAGGCGCAGCGCGCCCTCCCAGCAGGCGGTGCCGTAGAAAGAGCCGGGCACCGCGATCTGCTGTTTGACCGGTTGGCCCAGACGGTTGGTGCCGCTCTGCAGGATGTCCGACCCTTTGCGGCTCAGCAGAAATTCGAGCGTGGGCAAGGCGCGTGCCTGCCAGAAGGTTTCGCTGCGTGACAGCAGCGCCGCCGACAGCAGCGCCAGCGGCGCGGCATGCTTGCCCATGGTGGCACTCTCGATGTCGTAGAAGCCCCGGAGGTCGTTGTCCCAGCCACCGTACTCGTCGTTCATCATCAGGTCGGTCATGTTGAGCACCGCTTCAGTGAGCGAGGCCCCGAGCGGTTCGCGATAATCGGTGACCTTCAGGATGTTCAGGCAGCAGGCTTCCAGCGTTTCTTTCCAGTCGGCGGGGCGGGTCATCATGCGCCATCTGATGACGCGCGTCTCGCCCGCGGCGAGGAACGAGCGGGAACTGCCGAGCACCGGACTAAAGAAAGAGGGCTGCACCTGAGCGCGACCGTTGAGCAACGAAAAACCGCACACCGCGTTGGTGGCGTTCGGCCATTCGAAGGGGAGGTCGTCCGGTTCCGCCGTGACGACGAGCGAGAGCGGCGCGCCTCCTGCCAGCCAGGGCACTTGCGCCAGCACCAGCGGATGAGGCGTCAGCGTGTTGCACAGGAGGTTCGCTGTCTCCGGCAATCGCTGGAATTGATAGAGCGGCGGAAGCTGTACAAACGCGACCTGTTCACGCGCTGTCGGCGTGAAGGCCGAAAAGCCGAGTGTATAGGAGCCGTTGACTTTGGCGGTGAAGCGCGCCTGGACGCGTAGCGTGCAGGGATCATCCGGGTCGAGGCTCCAGCGCACCGGCAGCCCTTCGCCGTCTTCCGCTTCGTAGCGCAGCTCAACCGCGGTGGCATCGGCCGAGAGCAGTGCGCGCGGGATAAAACGGCGCGCCGGGGCGGCGGTGAAAGGATCGGTGATCTGACTGAAGGTTTCCGCCGTCACGCCGTTGAGTGACACGCGAATCGGAATACGCGCGCCCCGCCAGAGTGCGACACGGCGCAGGTCGGCTTTCACGTCATCGGTGTGTTGCACAAAGAGCTGTTCTTCGCCAGCCGCATCTGGCAAATCCTCCCATGCGCCGTTTCGAAGCAGGCGGGTGCGGCGCACGATCCACGGCTTGCCCTGCGGATCGCGTCCGGCCAGGAAGGCGACACGCAATGCGGGGGATTCCAATCGCGCGAGTATCGTGGCGTCTGCATGCGCCACGGCCACTGGACGGAAGGCCTCGGGCTCGGGGAGCAACACGGTTTTCGGTTGGACGCGAAAGCGGTTTAACTGGGCGATCGAGAGATCCCCGGGGGCTTTGTTCGAGCGGGTGATGAAGATCGCGTCGCAACGCCCGAAGGCGCGCGCCGTGTCGCGCAGGGCCAGCAGATGGTCGCCGGCCGTCAGGGTGCGCCGACCGAGCAGTTGCCACGCGAAGCCTTCGCGGCCGTGCGTGCCGGCCTCCTGTTCGAGCGGGACTCCGTTGACAAGCAGGGCGAAGCGCCGCATTTTCGGGCGGTCCTGCGCGAAATCACGCGCGCGCACCCAGAAGGCGTAGTCGCCATCGGCATTCAAGTTGATACGCGTGACGGCGTCGTACCGGCTATCGCGAGCGTCCTGTGGCACTTGCAGGTAGGCGCGACCGGACGCGGCGCGGTCATTGTTTCTTGTCCATGCGCCGTGAAACTGGAAGTCCTCCGCCTCGATCAGCATCGAGTCGGCAGCTCGTGCCCCTTGAGCCGCCATCATCGCCACGGCCGCAAGTGCACCTCGCATCAACGCGTTCATCTTTCGGTCTCCATGGGTCAGTTGTCTTCTGGTCTTTGACCCGCCCGTAATATGCCAGAGGCCCGCGCGGGCGGCTAGGCAAACTTCTATCGGTTACGCGCGGTGCGCCGGTATTTCAGCGGCGTCAGGCCGAAGGCGCGCCGGAAGACGGAGGCCAGGTATTCGGGGGAACCAAAGCCAGACTGTTCGGCCACGTCGGGGATCGGGAGATCGGTGGTTTCGAGCAATCTTTTGGCCTGTTCCATACGGAGGCGCCTGATTTCTTCAGCGGGTGTCCGTCCGAGCGTGGTCTCGAAGCGGCGTTCCAGCGCCCGCCGTGAAAGGCCGACCTGTACCGCCACATCGGTGACAGTAATCGGTTGTGCCGCGTGAGTTCGCACAAAACGGATCGCTTTCGTCAGCGCAGGATCGTCGATGGCCAGCGTATCGGAAGAGCGCCGCACGGTGATGCCGGCGGGCGGAATGAGTCGTGTGTGGGGACGCGGTTGACGCCCCCGCATGAGGCCGTCGAGCCATTGCGCGGCGCGGAAGCCGATCTGCTCGGCCGACACTTGGATGCCCGAAATGGGGATGTGCGCCAATGTGCACAGCAGGTCGTCGTCGCTGCCGCTGAGGATGGCCACCTCCTCCGGCACAGGCAGATCGGCCACCTGACAGGCGAAAAGCACGTCGCGGCTGCTGCTTGCATTCCAAGTCAAGACCGCCACGGGGCGCGGCAGCGACGCTAGCCAGGCCCCAATCTCGGCGAGGTCGAGGTTCCACTCCGGCTGTGCGCCTTGGCGCGGCCGCACGGCGTAGACGGCACACCCGAAGCCGGCCTCCCCGAGCCGTACGGCAAAGGCCTCTTGATGCGCGGCGACATAGTGGAGGCCAAGCAGGCTGAAGTACGCAAAACTGCGGAATCCCCTTTGAAGGAAATAGTCGGCGGCCATACGGCCGGACGCCGTCAGGTCGGACGTCACGCAAGGAAACGGGTTCTCGGACAGGCGGATGCCGGAGACATTGACCGTCGGAATCCGCGCGTCGCGCAGTTCACGCGCGAGCGACGGGTTGGCGATGCGCGCGATCACACCATCGCCATGCCAGCCATGGGGCAGCGACAGCGGCTCCTCGCCGCCGCGCGGATCGATGTAGATCAGCCAAGGCGCATGCCGGTCGACATACTTCTGGATACCGACAAACACGTTGCGCCCCCAAGTGGTCGCTGTTTCCACCAGAACGCCGATCCGGGGGATGCGTGTCCCTCCCCGTATGCCGAAACGAGAAGCACTCTTTTTCATGCTGACGCAAAATCTTAGATTTTTTACGTGATTTCGTCTAGCGGAAAAACACACCAATATGGTACGATGGCGACTGTTGGGTTCAGGGGATTTGCGGCGGGACGCATCCCAACCGCGCGGCACCCCGACTGTGCCAGCTCAGACACGCTCACAGCATCAGAATACGGATGATCAAGGAGGTCGCTATGAATACGAAAAGACTGTCAGAACGCACACGGCGCATGATGGCGGTGCTGCGGGGAGGTGTGTTGGCGGGTGTATGGGCCATCGCACTGTCAGCCGGAGCCGAAGTCTACACGATTACGTCCAGCGGCGACTGGAGTGCGGACACAAGCTGGAGCGGCACGAAGCCGTCCGCAGGCGGCTCAGCCGATGACGTCATCGTTTTCAATGGGTCAGGCGCTATCGCAAGCACCAACAATCTGAGCGGAAGCTTTCAGCTCACCCGGTTGGAGGCTGCGGCCGGAACCTTCACGCTGTGGGGCAACACGCTCTCCTTCGTGAACTCCGGGGCGACCGGCCCGCAGGTGGTGCAGACGGGCGGCACGGCGACGTTCCGCAACGCGCTTTCCTTGGCGAATGAAACAGTGTTCGATGTGGCGAACGGTGTCCTGTCCGTTAACTCGGTCTTCGGCGCGGGCGGTCTGGTCAAGACCGGTGCCGGCGAGCTGTTCTGTGCGACCGACGGCAACGGCGCGCTCTCGTTCACCGGGGCCACGCGCGTCGAGGGCGGCACGCTCACCGTCGCCACGTCGACCGGGCGTTACACGATGAGCACGCCCAGCCTGACGGTTGGGATCGGCACCACCCTGCGGACGCTGTGGGAAACGGGAGTCAACTCCCTGACTCTACCGAATTCCGCATCTGTCCGCGTCGAGAGTGGTGGCA
>DAOTKE010000017.1:0-34151 GCA_035449085.1 Kiritimatiellia bacterium
CCCTCCCCCCTCGCGCTTCCCAGCATCTCGACCCCCTTGATTTGGAACCGCCGCTGCAGATAGTGCCGGCTTTGCGTCGGCGCGTGATTGTGTTACTGTAGCCCTATGCGGATTTACATTGATTTCGACGACGTGCTGTGCGAAACCGCGCGGCATTTGTCGGACTTGGCGCGTGAACGGTTCGGACGTCAGGTGCCGTATGAGGCTATTTCCGGTTTCGACCTTCAGCAGGCGTTTTCCTTGTCGGAGGCGGAGATCACGGCATTGATGGAGTACGCGCATAATGATGATTTCCTCACCGGACTGACGCCCGCGCCCGGTGGACTGGAGGGCGTGCGTGCGCTGGAGGCGCGCGGGCACGAACTGGTGATCGTGACAGGACGACCGGCAGTCAGCCATCCTGGCTCATGCGGTTGGTTGGCCAAGCACGGGTTGGCGCATGTAGAACTGTTGCATGTCGATAAATACGGGCGCGCCGATGCGTGGCCCACCGACGTCGCACTTCCACCAACACTAGATCTCGCTGCCTTTGCGGCGCAGCGCTTTGATGTGGCGATCGATGATTCGCCGATCGCCTTGGATCTGCTCGCGCCACGCCGCGACTGTCTGGTGATCGTCTATGACCGGCCTTGGAACCGGCATTACGCGCTGGCGGCGAATATGCGGCGCGCGGCTTCTTGGACGAAGATCGTCAATCTGATTGGGGAACGGTGCAAATGATCAAGGGAGTCACTCTCAACTTGCAACGCTCAAATGATGGAAGCGAAAGGATTCGCAGTATGAACCGTCAGTATCGCGTTTCACGTCGTCAATTTCTCAGCACTGGCGCAACGGCCGGATTTATGATCCCTGCCTCTCGCCTGTTCGGCCAGGCGGTCTCGGCGCCGCCGAGTGGCCAGTTCCGTTTTGCCAAGGTCGGTTGTGGCGGCATGGGCAACGGTGACCTCAACAGCACGACGGGAGTCGGTGGCGTGGTGGTCGGCCTGTGCGACACGGACGCCAAGCGGGCCGAGGGCGCCTTCAAGAAATATCCCGATGTGCCGAAGTTTACCGACTATCGCAAGATGCTTGACCGGCTGGAAAAAGAGATCGACGGCGTGGTCATTTCGACGCCGGACCACACGCACGCCTGCATCGCACTGGACGCCATGCGGCGCGGCAAGCACGTCTATGTCCAGAAACCGCTGGCGCGTACCTACGAGGAGTGCCGGCTGCTGCTCGAAGCCGCGCGGGAATACAAGGTTGTGACGCAGATGGGCAACCAGGGTCACGCGGGCGCGGGCCTGATCCTCTGGAAGAAGATGATGGACGCGGGCGCGTTCGGCGAGATCGAACAGGTGCATACCTGGTCGGACCGTCCGATCTGGCCGCAGGGGATGACGAAGCCCCCGGCACCCGAGAAGACCCCGGACGGGTTCGACTGGGAGTGCTGGATCGGACCGGCTGCGATGCTTCCCTTCTCCAGCGCGTATGCGCCCTTCAAGTGGCGCGGCTGGTGGGATTTCGGATGTGGTGCCATCGGCGACATGGCCTGCCACAATATGGATCCCGCCTTCTGGATCCTGCAGCTCGGCATGCCGACGTCCATCAAGGCCCAAGCCTCGGCACCGGCCGGTATCGCGTATCCCGAATGGTCGATCATCGAGTTTACCTTCCCTGCCACGCCGGTCTGCCCTCAAGGTGTCAAGGTCACCTGGTACGACGGCAAAAAGCTGCCGGCGCGGCCCGCGAACGCCCACCCGCAGCTCAATCTGGGCGGCAACGGTTGCATGGTTGTCGGCTCGAAGATGACGGCCATGGGCGGCTCCCATGCTGCGCCGCCGATGCCGATCGCGCTGGGTAAGGAGGCTTACAGCCCGGCGGTCAAAGAGGCTGAACGCTTGTGGCGCGAAGAGCTGAAACAGACAAAGGGCTGCAACCACTACGGCCAGTGGGTTGAGGCGTGCAAGGCCCATGACCTGAAAAAGCCGGGCAGTAATTTCGAGTATTCGGTGCCCATGACGCAGGTGCTTCTGCTGGGGTGCATCGCGTTACGCTTCCCGGGCGTGGAATTGAAATGGGACGCGCGCAACGCGCGTTTCACCAATCACGCCGAGGCCAACCGCTGGCTCGCCAGCACACAACGTGACGGTTTCAAGTTGGAGGCAAAACAATGAGAAAGTGGATGCTGGGGGGAATGATGCTGGCGGGCCTGGTGGTGCTGGGGGCCGAAGAGGGGTTCGTGCCGTTGTTCGACGGCAAGACCCTGGAAGGTTGGGTACGCCGCGGCGGACAATCGACCTATGCGGTAGAGGACGGCACGATCGCCGGACGGTGTAATGACGCGCGCCGCAACACCTTCCTCTGTACGAGACGGCCTTATGGGGATTTTATCCTGCGACTGGAGTTCAAGCTGGAAAGCGGTAACTCGGGCGTGCAGTTCCGCTCCGACGCGCGCAAGCATGCGGATCAGACGGAAACGGTCTTCGGCTATCAGGCCGAGATCGCGGGCGATCCCAAAGTGACCGCGCGTATTTACGACGAAGGTCGGCGCGGCTTCAAGTTCGGGCGCACCTGGCTGGACAATACCGCGCCTGAGGTGACCGAGCGTTCGGCCGCAGCCTATAAGCAAGGCGACTGGAACCGTCTCGAGATCCAGTGCGTCGGCCCCTCGATCCGCACTTGGCTGAATGATGTGCCGGTTGTGAATTTCTTTGACAGCGAAAGCTTCTCGGGCTTCATCGGCCTACAGGTGCACGCCATCAAGGAGCCTGCCGGCCAGGTCTGCGCGCGCTGGTGCAACATCCGCATCAAAGAGCTGGGGACTAGCCAGTGGACGCCGTTCTTCGTCAAAGGCGCGGACGGCAAATTCGCGTTGCAGAACGCGCGTTTTGTGTTGCCGGATGACTGGTCGTTCCGCGACGACGGTGTGCTGGTCGGCAAGCATCGCGCGGACGAGAAGCGCGACGGGCTGGTGGTTTCGGACAAGGTGTACAACGATTTCATCGTGCGGGTGAGTTATCAGCTTTTCGGTGGCAACAGCGCGCTCTATTTCCGTGCGGAGGAGGTCAATACGCCGTGGTTGCTGAAGGGCTTCCAGAACGAGATCGCGGGCGGGGCTAAGGATTCGGCGCTGTGGCATACGGCGGGCGACAAGACGCCGGGACGCGGCTGGGTCGCGCAGGATGATGAGTTTATCCTGAAGGCCCGTAACGCGGAGGGCTGGAACACCACCTGCACGGTCGCTTACGGTGACCGCATCGTTGAAATCCTGAACGGCCAGCGCACCATCGACATCATCGATCCGCTTTGCGAAAAGAGCGGGAAGGTGGGCCTTCAGCTTCACGGCAGCGCCAACGTCGAGATGTGGTTCAAGGATTTTGAGATTCTGGAGATCACGCCGGCGATGAAGGCGTTGATTGACCGGAAGTAAGCGCTTGGGCGTGAAATAACGAATAGGAATGGATACGTTTGGAGGATGTGACATGAAGTTGGGATGGATCAGTTTTGCCGTGGCCGCGCTCTGCCTGAGTGCCGGCGTTGCCCGCGAGTGGGAGAATGAGCAGGTCAACGCCATCAACCGCGAGCCCGCCCGGGCTGCCAGTTTTCCGCTGGCCAAAGCGGCCGACGCGCTGACGGCTGAAGAGCCCGGTACGCCTTACCGTATGCTGCTGAACGGCGAGTGGACTTATTTCTGGAGTGGCAGCCCGGATGACCGCCCGGCCGATTTTTACAAGCCCGGCTTTGACGCTTCCCGCTGGTTCAAGATCGATGTGCCGAGCTGCGTGGAGATGCGTGGCTACGGCATCCCGATCTACACCAACATCCGTTATCCGCACCAGCGCAAGCCGCCGCTGATCGGCACCGAGTACAATCCGGTCAGCTCCTACCTCAAGCGTTTCACAGTGCCCGCCGACTGGCAGGGTCGTCCGGTCTTCATCCGCTTTGACGGCGTCTACTCGGCCTTTTACCTCTGGGTCAACGGCACGTACGTCGGTTACAGCGAGGACAGCAAGCTGCCCGCCGAGTTCAACCTGACGAAACACCTTAAGCCCGGCGAGAACACGCTGGCCGTGGAGGTTTACCGCTGGTCGGACGGCTCTTACCTTGAGGATCAGGACATGTTCCGCTTCAGCGGCATCTACCGCGATGTCTCGCTCTTCTCGCCGCCGCCGGTTGAGTTGCGCGATTTCAGCGTGACCCCGCAGCTTGCCGATGATTTCAAGAGCGCCACGCTGCAGCTCACTGCCAAGGCACGGGCACTGAACGGGAAGGCCGCGTCTGCGACGGTCAAGGGTGAACTCTTTGACGCTGATTTCAAACGCATCGCCACGCTACCCGAGCTGCGGCTCGCGCTGGCAGCCGATGGTGCCGATGCCGTCGCGCGTTGCGAAATGACGGCCGACCAGAAGCTGGCACCGCGTCTGTGGTCAGCGGAAGACCCCTATCTCTACACGCTGGTCCTCACCCTGGCCGGCGATGACGGGTCGCAAGACGTGCGCACCTGCAAGGTCGGTTTCCGCCGCGTCGAGATCCGCGACGGCAAGATCCTGTTCAACGGCAAAGCCATCAAGTTCAAGGGGGTCAACCGTCATGAGACCACCCCGGAGAACGGGCGCACAGTGTCACGCGCGGAGATGCTCAAGGACATCCTGATGTTCAAACAGAACAACATCAACACCGTCCGCACGTCGCACTATCCTTGCCACTATTACTGGTATCAGCTCTGCGACCGCTACGGTATCTACGTGGTCGCCGAGGCCAATGTCGAGTCGCACGGTATGGGTTATGAGAAAGAGTCGCTGAGCCATGTGGCGTCATGGGAGAAGGCGCACGTCGAGCGCAACGTCAACCAGGTCGAGAACTACAAGAACCATCCCTCGATCTTCATGTGGTCGCTCGGCAACGAGGCCGGTCCCGGCAAGAACTTCAAGGCCGCCTATGACGCCGTCAAGGCGCTGGATCCCACGCGCCCGGTGCACTACGAGCGCGCCAATGAGATCGTGGACGTTGACAGCCACATGTACCCGACCGTTGATTGGGTGTATGAGCGCGGCAAGAATACGGCGAAGCCCTTCTTCCTGTGCGAATACGCCCATGCGATGGGGAACGCGATGGGGAACTTCAAGGAGTACTGGGAAGCGTTTTACTCCAGCGACTCGCTGTCGGGCGGCTGCATCTGGGACTGGATCGACCAGGCAGTCTGGAAATACACCGACCGCGTGCTGCCGGACGGCACGCGCGAACGCTACTTGGCCTACGGCGGCGATTTTGACGACAAGCCCAACGACGGCAACTTCGTCTGTAACGGTGTGATCACCCCGGACCGTCAAGTGACACCCAAGCTGGTCGAGGTCAAGCGCGTCCATCAGAATCTGGTGGTCTCGGGCGAGAACGCGGCCTCCGGTACCGTCGAAGTGTGGAACCGCTTCGCCTTCACCGACGCGGCCGCCTTTGAAGCGCGCTGGTCGCTGGCCTGCGACGGCAAGGAGATCGCGAGCGGTTCGCTGGGCGCGCTGGACGTCGCGCCGCTGACGCGCAAGCAGGTGACGGTGCCGGTGCCGTCGATCAAGCCCGTGCCAGGTGCGGAATACTTCTACCGTGTGAGTTTCCACTTGCGAGAGAAGACATTGTGGGCCGACAAGGGCCACGAGATCGCGGCCAGCCAACTGGCGTTCAAGCCTGCGGCGGCCGCGCCGGCTGTCGCGCCGAAGGCCGTCAGGCTGCCGGCCCTGAAGCTGACCGAGGACGACAAGTGCGTCACGCTGCGTGGCCGTCGTTTCGAGGCGGTCTTCTGCCGCGCCTCGGGAACGCTAGCACGCCTGGTCTACAACGGGAAGACCATCCTCGCGGATGCTGCGGGCGTCGTGCACGGCCCGCGTCTCAACACCTTCCGTGCCTTCGTGGACAACGACAATCAGTGGGGCCGCTGGATGCGCAACGAGTATGTCGAATCCGGCCTGACACAGATGAGCTACCCGGCGCGGCCGCTGATCGTGACACGCGTCGACGACAGCACGGTGACCGTCACCGCGACGGTTGAAGCGTGCGGGTTCAAAAGCGGTCGTTTCACGCATACCGCCGAATACCGGGTGAGCGGTGACGGCACGATCCGTGTGCGTAACCTCGTCACGCCGGCCGGCAAACTGCCGGTGCTGCCGCGCATGGGCGTGCGGCTGATGCTGGATGGCGCGTTGGAACAGATGGCGTACTATGGCCGCGGCCCGTGGGAGAACTATGTCGACCGCAACACCGGCAGCGACATCGGTTTTTACACCAGCACAGTGACCGAACAGTACGTGCCGTATGTGCGGCCGCAGGAGTGCGGCGGCAAGAGTGACGTGCGCTGGGTGGCCTTCACCGACCGTTCCGGCGACGGCGTGCACATCACCTTCCCCAAGCCGTTCTTCGTGACGGCGCTGCACTACACCTCCGAAGATCTTGAAGGCTCGCGCCACCGCAACGGCATGGAGCGCGTCTACAACCCGTTGCGCCCGCGACCGGAAGTCTGCTTGGCGCTGGACGTCGCCCAGACCGGCTTGGGCGGCGCGAGTTGCGGCCCCATCCCGCTGGAGAAGTATATCCTGCGCGCCCAGCCGTTTGACTACACCTACATCCTGCGCCCTTGCCGCGACCGCAGCCATGCGGCGCTGAGTGCCCTGGCGCACCAGCCGTAAACAGTCAAATGGTGGGCGCGGAGGGGGTCGAACCCTCACGCCTTGCGGCACAGGAACCTAAATCCTGCGTGTCTGCCAATTTCACCACGCGCCCATAAAACGTCAATTCACATAGTATTTTCTGATCAGCGCTTCGAAGTGCGGATCGTTCGCCACATCAAGGATCCGCATTTCGCGCCGTGCGTTCTCTATTGAATCGGAGGCGTGCGCGGCGTTGACCATGATGTTGGTGCCAAACTCGCGGCGGATCGAACCGGGACGCGCCTTGGTCGGGTCAGTAGCCCCCAAGATATCGCGGATCTTGCTGACCGCGTCAAGTCCCTCGTACACGATCGCGAGACACTCCTCGGTGCCGGGCAGGGTACGCTCCTCGGGCAGGCAGTTCGACGGCCGCCGCCCGGTCATGAACTCAACAATGTTCTCGAACTCGCGTTCGGCGAAAAGCGGCGCCAGCGTGTCACACAATCCGTCAAGCGGACCGGCATCTACCGGGAACCCGAATTCGCGCGAAAGCGCTTGGGCAGCGCGGTCCGCCGCGAACTTCTTGAAGACCTTCTTGAGCCCTTCGCGCACCGGCCCGTAGAACTCCTCGGCCTGCGCCACGGACATGGAGAATTTCTTCACGCCCACGATGCGCAGACCTGAGTTGGAGAGCAGATCCATGATGTTGCCGGCGCGCAGTGAGGGCTGGTGCCAGTTGTCCGGCTTCAGCATCACCAGCGTTTCTTGGACGTCAGCTCCGCCCGGCACGTCCATCGCACCACGCACGATGCCGGCCTGTGACGACAGATGCGGCAGCCACATGCGCAGGATTTCGCCGATGACCTGCTTGGATGGGCCGACCAGCACCGCCGGCTCAAAATACTCGATCTCCCCGGTCGTCGGGTTACGCACCAGATCGCCGTAGGTATCGCGCACGCTCTGCCCGCTGCACCACTGCTGGCGGATGGAACCGGTGACCTCGAAAATCTTGCGGATGGCGTCCTCGCCCTCGAAGAGCAGCAGGATCGAACGGTGCGGCCGTCCGGTCGCTGCGTCTGGCGTGTAGGCACGCCGCACATAGGCCGAAAAGAGCGCGCACTTTTCCGGATCGCTGGGATCGTAAGTGGCGAGATAGGTCGCAAATTCCTCTGCCAGTTCGGCCGAAGCCCCCATGACACGCGCCCCCACCAGTTTGAGATCCGTACGGACCAGGTAACGCGCGATGATACCACCGGTACGCGACTTGCGGATCGGATAGGGATTGATCAGGACGAACGCCAGTTCTTTCGCCATATTTATGCTCTCTTTGCCGTATGTTTCATGGTCTGCCGAATACTGACAGCCCCCATTACGATCAATGCGGCCGACATGACGATCAGGATGCCGGTCGCCAGCGTCATGACCCCCCCGGCTTTGAAGCCATCCGCTTGCCAGATCCGTGCATGACGCAGGAAGAGCGTGATAATCGCGGAACCGCTGGTGGCCATCATAAAGAGCATCGGCAACAGAGTGAGGGCCAGCGGGCGCTTGTGGCGCAGCAGCCACAGGCTGCAGCCGAGCAGCGTCAAAGCGGCGAGCAATTGATTGGATGACGCAAAGACCGGCCAGATGCTCTTCGAACCGCCGCCAAGCAGCAGCCAACCGGCGGCCACGACGGCGACTAGTGTGGAGACGTAGCGGTTAGAGATAAACACACAGGAAGCAGACGGTGCTGACGGGTTCGCAGCGGAAGGAGCGCCTTCCGGCTGTTCGCGCGGCAGGAAAAGCTCCTGCCAGGTGAACCGGGCCAAGCGCGTGGCGGTATCGAGGGTTGTCATCAGGAAGGCCGCCAGCGCCAGCGAGATGAAGACGATGCCGGCATGATGCGGCAATCCCAGTTTGTCGGTGAAACTCGCGACCCCGCCGGCGAACAGCTTGACCGCGCCCTGCGTCTTCAAGGCTGAGGCGTACTCGGTCTGAGACATTACACCGACCGCGACCAGTGCGATGATCGCCAGCACCCCTTCGATTAACATGCCGCCATAGGCGACTGGACGAAGGTGGCGTTCGTTGTCCAACTGTTTGGCGGTAGTACCCGTGGCCACCAGCGCATGGAAACCGGAACAGGCACCGCACGCTACGGTCACAAACAGCAGGGGAATCAGCGGATCGGAGCGGCCGCTCAAAGGGCTCACCGCATCCCAGCCCGTGAAAGCGTCGAGATTTAACGCCGGCCGTGCCACGAAAATGCCGATCAAGCCGAGCGCCATCATGGCGTAGAGCAGGTAGGAATTGAGATAGTCGCGCGGCTGTAACAACAGCCACACGGGAAGTACCGAGGCTACGAAACAATAAGCCAGCAACACCACCACCCAGATCTGTCGGGCGGTCGCCACGTCGTAACCCAGCAGCTTCACCAAATCAAGCGGAATGAGCGTGCCAACATAGACGCAGGCAAAGGTCAATGGGACAAAAATCAGCGAACCCGCCAGAATGCTCATGCCACCCCGATAGACCAGACGGCCGAAAACGACCGCCAACCCGATGAACAACAACGAGGCCGTAGCGACGGATGGAATCTCGATAAACGTCTCGGCCACAATGCGCAGGAACTCGGCCACGACCAGCACCAATGTGAACCAGCAGAAGAAGAGGAAGAGCATCCGGCCCCAGTAGCCCATCAGCGATTCGATCACCGTGCCGATCGAACGGCCCTGGTGACGTACCGAAAGGAACATGGCCGCCAAATCATGAACCGACCCGATGAGAATGCAGCCCAGCACGACCCAGAGCGCCACCGCCACCCAGCCGAACTGCGCCGCCAGCACCGGCCCGACAATCGGCCCGGCGCCGGCGATACTGGCGAAATGGTGGCCGAACAGGACCGCGGGGTGGGTCGGCACATAGTCCACGCCGTCACGCAACGTATGCGCGGGCGTCGGCTGCGCAGGATCAACTCCGAACACCCGTTCCACGAGACGGCCGTAGAAGTGATACGCGAGATAAAACAATACACAAGAAACGGTCAGCAACAGGGCCCCGTTCATGTCTTCCCTTTCGTAACGGTTTTCACTTTAGCTTATCGCTTCCGATACAGGGTGTCAACTCGCTGAAAACGCGCACCTTTCCCGGATTGACGGGGGACGCGCGAACATGCGAAACTGACCATCGATGGGGTCGGAAACCGCCGGCCCGGAGGAGCTTGTTCCATGGCTGGTGAAGAGCTGACCCCGATGATGCGCCAGTATCGGCGCATCAAGGCGGAGTTGCCGGACGGCGTGATCCTGCTGTTCCGCCTCGGGGATTTCTATGAGATGTTTTTTGAGGACGCGCGCGAGGCAGCCCCGATCCTGGGTGTGGCCCTGACCCAGCGCGCCGGAACCCCGATGTGCGGCGTGCCCTATCACGCCCTTGACGCTTACCTTGCCAAACTGATCCGTGCCGGCAAGAAAGCCGCGATCTGCGACCAGATGGAGGATCCCGCCCATGCCAAGGGCATCGTGCGGCGTGAAGTCACGCGTGTCGTCACGCCCGGAACGGTCACCGAGGATGAGATCCTTGACGCCGCGCGCAACAATTACCTCGCCGCGCTCTATGTTGGCAAAACCCTGGGCTTGGCCCTGCTGGATCTCTCGACGGGGGCCTTTACGGTCGAGGCCGTGGCCGACGCCTCCGCACTGGCCGAGCTGCTCAAGCGGTATGCGCCCAGCGAATGCCTGATCGGTCGCGAGACGCTCGGCGATCCGCGTGTACAGCGCATCCGCGCCGCAGGCGCACTCGGCACCGTCACCGATGTCGATAACTGGACGTTCGAGTATGACTGCGCCTACGACCGCCTGCTGCGCCACTTCCAAGTGCACTCGCTCGAAGGTTACGGTTGCGAAGGCGCGGCGGAGCTGGTCGGCCCGGCCGGCGCGTTGCTCCGCTACGTCAACGAGGAGCTGCGCCATGCGGTCGGCCATGTCCGCACGTTACATGTGCGCCACGCGGACGCCTTTTTGACACTGGATGAGAACACCTGCGTCAACCTCGACCTGATCCCGCAGCGCGGCAAGCCGCAGGAGGTGACGCTGCTCGGCGTGCTCAACAACACGCGTACCCCCATGGGGGCCCGGCTGTTGCGCGCGTGGCTGATCCGTCCGCTGCGTCAGGCAGACGCCATCAAAGCACGCCTCGACGCGGTCGAATGCCTGACCCGCCATCGCCTGGTCTTGAATGACCTGCGCGAAAAGCTCGCGCAGGTGCGCGACATCGAGCGCCTCATCGCGCGCATCGATGCCGGGCGCGGGAACGCGCGCGACGTGAAGGCGCTGGCCGCCTCACTGTTGCCGGTGCCCGCGCTGCGCGAGCGCCTGGAGCAGACGTCCGACCCGCTGCTGCGCGAGACCGCCGCGCGGCTCCACCCCCTGCCCGAGCTGGTCGCGCTGATCGAGCGGGCCATCGCTGACGAGCCGGCCGCCGGCCTCAAGGACGGCGGCATTATCCGCCCGGGCTACTGTGCCGAGCTGGATGAGTTGCGCGCACTGGCCTCGGAGGGCCACGACTGGCTCGCTAAATATCAGGCCAGCGAGCAGGAGCGGACCGGCATCAAAACCCTCAAGGTGCGCCACAACAAGGTTTTCGGCTACTATATCGAGGTCTCCAAAGGCCAGGCCGGCGCCGTGCCGCCGGAGTACGAACGGCGACAGACGCTGGTCAATGCAGAACGCTTCATCACCCCGGAACTGAAGAGCTACGAGCAGAAGATTTTCGGTGCGCAGGAACGTTCCACGGCGATGGAGTTTGATCTGTTTTGCGCGGTGCGCGACCAAGTGGTGGCGCACACCGCGGCCGTGCAGGAGACCGCCGATGCGCTGGCCCAGGTGGATGTGTTGGGGTCGCTGGCCGACCGCGCCCTCGCCCTCGGCTATGTGCGCCCCGAAATCACCGAGGACGACACGCTGGAGATCCGCGACGGACGCCATCCGGTGATCGAGCAGCTCCCCGACGCCGAGCAGTTCGTGCCCAACGACGCCCTGCTCGACTGCCGCCGCAATCAGATCATGCTGATCACCGGACCGAATATGGCGGGCAAGTCGACCTTCATCCGGCAGGTCGCGCTGATCGCAATCATGGCGCATGTCGGCTCGTTCGTGCCGGCGCGTACCGCGCGCGTCTGCCTGCTGGACCGCGTCTTCACGCGTGTCGGCGCGGGCGACGATCTCGCGCGCGGCCGCAGCACCTTCATGGTGGAGATGCAGGAGACCGCCAACATCCTCAACAACGCCACCGCCAAGAGTCTGATCGTGCTGGACGAGATCGGGCGCGGCACCAGCACCTTCGACGGCATCAGCATCGCGTGGGCGGTCGCCGAACACCTGCACAACACGCCCGCCGTCAAAGCCAAGACCCTTTTCGCCACCCACTATCACGAACTCACCGACCTGGCCATCACGCTGAACGGTGTCAAGAACTATACGGTCCAGGTACGCGAACACGGGGAATCGATCATCTTCCTGCGGCGTATCGTGCCCGGCACGGCGGACAAGAGTTACGGCATTCACGTGGCGCGCCTGGCGGGCATGCCGGACGAGGTGGTGGACCGCTCGAGCGAGATCCTCGCCAATCTTGAAGAGGGTGAGCTGGAGGCCGGGATACCGAAACTCGCGCGGCGCAACCGCCGCAAAAGCACCGATATACCGGGCCAGCTCACGCTCTTCTGATCGGGTTATTATGACGGAAATTGTCCGTAAACGGCTGGCCCTGCTGATGAAAACGGCGGTCACGCTGGCGCTGCTGGCGGTGGCCCTGCGCTGGGTGCGCCTGGATGTGCTGGTCGCCAGCCTGTGTCAGGCACAGCCCGGCCCACTGCTGGTCGCCGCGCTGCTCTTGGTGCTGGGCGGTTTCGCAGGCGCGGCCTCTTGGTTCTGCATCTTGCGCGCACACCTGCCGACAATGCGTTTCCGCGACGCGGCGGCCTATCATTGGTGTGGCATGTTTTTCAACAGCTTCCTGCCCTCGAATGTCGGCGGTGACGTGGTCAAGGGCTATCTCGTGTTGCGCGGCGGCACCCGCAATTCTAATTTTGGCCTCTTTTCAGATTCCGGACGGCACGGAGGCCGCCCCTCCATCATTGCGAAGTCACTGGAGGGTCGGGCTTCGTCCCGCCCGGAAGAGGAGGCCAAATTTAGAATGGCTGGCGGTGACACACCCTGTCCGGACGGGAATCCGGTGACAGCGGACACCGAGCCGACTTTACGCGCGATAGTGACGAGCCTGCTGCTGGATCGCGCGGTCAATCTCGCGATGTTGCTCGTTATCGGTGGGTTCGCGCTACTGCTCGGCCGTTGCGCCTTGGGTTCGGTTGTTGTTGCCTTGGGCGTTGCGCTCACGGTGTTGGTATTCGCGAGTGAGTTGGCGCGCCGCTATGCCACGGCCACGCAAAAGGCGTCTGCAACACCGGCCGAGGCGGGCTGGCGGGGCTCGGCACGAGCGTTGATCCGCGAGACCTGCGCATTCGTGAGTGCACCGCGACGCCTGGCATCGCTGCTATTAGCGGCATTCGCCTCGCAGGTTCTCAAGACCTGGAGCAACCTCTTCATCATCCGCGCACTCGGTCTCGCGATCCCGTCGCTCAGCATGTGGATCGTGATCCCGCTGTTCGGCGTGGTGTCGGCCCTGCCGGTTTCGATCGGCGGCCTGGGCGTGCGCGAGCTGGTGGCGCAGGCGGTGGCCGGGCCGTTGGCACTCGACAACACGCATCTGGTTACGCTCAGCCTCGCGGGCCATGCCTTGGTTGTGGCCGTAAACCTGCTGGGTGCGATTCCGTTGCTGTTGCGGCGGTCTCGGCTTGAAACTTTCTGAACCAACCTATAAACTGGGTGCCCTATGGAAATGAACAAACGTAAGCTCTTGCTGGTCGATGACGACCCAAGCCTGCTCGAGACTCTGGGCGATTTCCTGTCGTTCGAGGGCTACGACGTGTTGTGTGCTGTCAGCGGTGAGGACGCGCTGGTGAAAATGCGTCCCTTCCAGCCTGACCTCATTATTCTCGACATGGGTATGCCCGGAATGGGCGGAACCGGATTCCTCGACCGTATCACCAATCCGGATGGGCACACGCTCTATCCGGTGCTGGTGCTGACGGCGCGCGCCTCGATGGCCGAGTACTTCGCCAACAAACAGATTGCCGGTTTTTTTGCCAAGCCCTGCGACCCTCCGGATTTGTTGATGGAGGTCAGCCGCATCCTGTTCGAGACCGCCAATGCCGGACACGTCGCAGCGTCCGCTCCTGCGCTCCGTCGCCTGGTGGTCGCGGAGAGTGACCCCGCGTTGCGACAGACGTTGGAAGTTGAATTCACTCAGGCGGGTTTTGAAGTGAAGGCGGTCGAAACCGGGCCGGAAGCGCTGGAGGCCTGCGTCACCCTGCGGCCGCACGCCATCGTGATGCGCTTGGAACTCGAGGGTATGAGCGCAGATGAGGTGATCGCCATGTTGCGGCGCCTTCCGACGACACGCGAGACGCGCGCTGTTGTCTATGGCATGGATCTGCCGGAGGCGCAGCTTGAACATGTGGCTAATCTCGATGTCCCGCAGAATTGCATGCTGAAGGACCTGACGGTCAACACCATCATCGACCGTACCATGGCTGTAACCGGCGCATAACCTTCTCGCCTTTCTCTTTCTCCCTCATCCTTTCTCCTTCCTCCTTTTTCCCGTTCCCCAACTCCCAACTCCTAACTTCCTATGCGTTGCCCCAAATGCGGTCATCTGGACGACAGGGTGCTGGACAGCCGTGCGGCGCGTGAAGGCGCGTCGATCCGGCGGCGGCGGCAGTGTCTAGCGTGCGAACGTCGTTTCACGACCTACGAAGAGATCGTGAAAGATGAGTTGCGCGTGGTCAAACGCGACGGGAGCCGTGAAGAGTTCAGCCGGCTGAAACTCGAGCGCGGCCTGATGCGCGCTTGCGAAAAACGGCCGGTGAGTGCGGATCAGATTCATGATCTGGTGGATCAGGTCATCGAAAGTTTTGAAGGGGAGAGCGAGGTGACGACGGAGCAAATCGGTCAGGCCGTGATGAAACGGCTGCACCGGATTGACGACGTCGCCTACATCCGTTTCGCGTCGGTCTACCGGCGTTTCGCCGATGTGAACCAGTTTTTGCAGGCCGTCAAAGACATGGTCGAGAAGTAATGTACAAGCTGACCGTCTACATTCCGGAATCGCACCTCGAGGTCGTCAAAGATGCTCTTTTCGCCGCAGGTGCCGGACGTTATGCCGCCTACGACCGCTGCTGCTGGCAGGTGCTGGGTCAGGGGCAGTTCCGTCCGTTGGCCGGCAGTGATCCGTTCATCGGGACGCACGGCCAAGAGGAGCGCGTGCCCGAGTATCGCGTGGAGATGATCTGTGCCGAGGACGCGGTCGAGGCCGTGACCCGCGCGCTGCGGGCCGCGCACCCCTACGAAGAGCCAGCCTTTGATTTTGTCCGTATCACCATGTAGACGGTGACGCTCACCGCGCCTCCGGTACCATCACTGATAGCGCCTTGGGGTGCAGGTTGACCGTCACCGGCGTGGTGCCGATGATGTCGCCGTCCGCCTGCACGGCCATCGGGCTTTCGCTGCGGATAGAAACGGTGCACCTGGCCTGCAGCTCGTGGATGATGCGGTTGACGTGCCGCGGGAAGAGGCTTCGCAGAAAATAGTACCACGGGTACTCGATCGCCACCTTCATGCAGATGATGCAGACATCCACATGCCCGTCATCGGCCCGGATGTCCGGACCGTTGGGATGCAGCACACGCGCCAGCGTGCCGCAGTTTGAGATCAGCACATCGGTCGCGTCGTACGTGCGCGGCTCGCCGTCGATCGTCACCGTCAGCCGTTGCGGCTTCGCCTGCAAGACCTTCCAGACGGCCGTTCCCACATACGCGGTCCGTCCGAACAGGCTTTTGCCCAGGCGTGACGTGCGGTCGATGACTGCGGCATTGACTCCCACGCCGGCGTTCAGCAGATAGGTGCGCCCATCGATCAGCATAGCGTCGATGGCACGCAGCGAGTGGGCTCCCGCCGCAAGCGCCACGGCGGCATGGATATCCAGCGGGATGCCGAGTTCGCGCGCGACCAGATTGCCGGTGCCCGCCGGCACGATGCCGAGCGGCACCTGTGTGTCCACCAAAGCGTGCGCCACGGCCGAGACTGTGCCGTCGCCGCCGACCGCCACCACGCCGTCAATCCCTTCATGCATGTGTTCCCTGACCTTGTCAGGGATCGAATCCTCTGGCGTGACCGCACACACCTCGCAGCCCGCCCTACTGCCCGCCGGAAGTTCCTGCAGGGCCGACCGAAGTGCGGCCCGCACCTCATCGCCCACTGTCGGCGCCACCATGAAAAGCAACTTCATCGTATTTCCAGAAAAGTTGACAAGGCCCGAATGATGGCGTCGAGATCATTCGGCATGGTCGATGACTGTCTTTCTGAGTTTGTTTACCGTGTTGTGGGTCAATACCACGCAGGGGCGAGTCTTCTTAATCTCGGGCCCCTGTTTCGGGCCACGAGAGACCCGCCAGACGTCTCCGCGTGTGATGGCCGGTTCGCTCATTCCGCTTCTCCGTCGTCAAACGTCTGCCACTCGTCAGTCTCTTTCGCAAGGGCCGCGGCACGGCTGGCGGCACGGCAAGCAGCGGCCAGCGAGTCTTCCCGCTCTGCCAAGGTCTGCTCCAAGAGGCGGGTCATCAATTTCAAGCGTTGCCTTGGAGGTACAGCGGCTTGAGAACGGTATGCCACTGCATCGGGTATGGAAAATGAGCCTCATGGCGTCATATTATGACTTATGATTTATGCTTGTCAATTTGGAAACGCCCATTCAAAGTTGACTCTTTATCGCTCTCCCTGCATAATAGGCGTCAATGGGTCAGGCTCTGTGTCATCGGCTAAAGGTTACGGGACATTCGTGAATCTGTCATTGGGGAGGACACATGCGACGTCGGGAGTTTTTGAAAGTGACCGCAGGCAGTGCGGCCTTTCCGCTGTTTTCGATCGGACAGACGGTTGCCGCCAAGAAAAAGATCCGGCTGGGGCTCATCGGTTGTGGCGGCCGCATGGGGCTCAGCACCGGTTACGGTATTTTGAACAACATGTGCGGCCCGGACGAGGAGATCGTCTGTATGGCCGAACCGGACCCGCGCCATTGGGACAAGATCCGCGCCGTGGTCAAACATCATCAGCCGACAACGGATAGCTCGAAGACCAAGGCCTTTTACGATTACCGCGAGATGCTCGACAAACTGGGCGGCGAGATCGACGCCGTGGCGATTGCGACGCCCAACCACCACCACGCCCCAGCCGCCATCCTCGCGATGTCGAAAGGCCTCCACGTCTACGTCGAAAAGCCGATGGCCCTCACGATCGAGGAGGTGCGCCTGATGCACACGGCGCAAAAGAAGTCGGGTGTCGTGACCCAGGTCGGCAATCATGGCCACAGCGAGGAGGGGATGCGCCGCCTTGTGGAGTACATTCAGAGCGGCGCGATCGGCCAGGTCCGTGAGGTCTGGACGTTCAATGACCGCCTGAACGCGATGATGTATCGTCCGCCGAAGGCCCCGCCGCCGAAAGGCATGGACTGGGACGCCTGGTGCGGGCCCGCGCCGGTGTGCGATTACTACGCGCCGACCGCCGACCACAATGGCATGCATCCGCATGACTGGCACGCGTGGATCGGATACGGCAACGGCGCGATCGGCAACATGGGCACACACATTCTCGACCCCGTGTTCTGGGCGCTGCGCCTCGGAGAGGTTCATCCCACAAGCGTGGAGGCCACCGATCTGAAGTGGGGCGTGGAAGGAAGCTGGACGTGGCGCAACACGATCCACTGGTATTTCCCTGCCCGCCAAGGAATGGACGCGCTGACCCTGCACTGGTACGACGGCGTGAAGGACGGCATCCCGTACGACAAAGCCCATGTGGACAAGATCGGCGTCTGTCGAAAGCGCGACTACCAGAACCTGCCGCCGATCATCGAGGAACTCGAGAAAAAATACGGCCAAAACCTGGGTTGCCTCGGATCCGTGTTCATAGGCGAAAAAGGCGTGATGGCCGTCGGCCCGCATGGCGACGGACTCCAGTTCGTCCCGGACGCGCTCAGAGCAAAAATCCCGAGCCCGCCCAAGACGATCCCGCGCGAGAAAGGCATGAACCATCAGGCGGATTGGCTGCGCGCGATCCGCAACCCGAACCGGCCGGCCGGCTGCAATTTCGACTATTCCGCGCCGCTCGCCACGACCGTGCTCCTCGGCAACGTGGCGGCCCGCGCGGGACTCAAGAAATTGGAGTGGAACGGCACAGCGGTCACAAACGACGAGAGCGCGAACGCGTTCCTCAAGACGACGTATCGCCCCGGCTGGGAGATCAACGTGTAAAAATTCTCAACGTGTCACGCAGTAGACTGGAAGCGCGGGCGTCCTCGCCCGCAACAACGTTTTGTTTACAAGGGTACAAAAAGGGGGACGTCCATGCAGAGAAGGGATTTTGTGTCAATGGGGTTGGCCAGCGCGGCACTCGCTGGATGTGCGACGGGGCTGCCCAAAAAGGTTTCCACCGCCGTGCCGAAAGCGGACGGCGGCGGCGACAAGCGGATGCGCGGCCCCTTCCCGATTCTCTCCACGCCGTACCACGAGGACGGCAGCGTGGATTATGAGTCGCTCAAACGCGGCGTACGTTTCACGGTGGACAGCGGATGCCCGGGCGTGATCTGGTGCCAGTCGAACGACGCGGTCGACCTGCTGACCTTCGAGGAGAAGGTGAAGGGGTTTGAGGCGTGCGCCGAAGCGATGCAGGGCGTCAATGGCATGATGACGTTCGGCTGTAACGGCGTGGATACCGCGCAGATGCTCCGCGAGACCGAGGCGGTTGAGGCGATCGCCAAGAAGTACCCGCAGACGGCCATTGCGATCATCACGCGTCCGCCTAGCACGGGCAAAACCCTGGACGAGGTGCGCGCCTACTTCGAGGCTCAGGCCAAAGTGGCGCGGCACCCAGTGATCATCCAGACAGTCGTGAACAACACCTGCCCGTCCCCGACGGTCGAGATGCTGATCGACCTCGCGCGGAAATATCCGGAGACCTTCGGGTACATCAAAGAGGAGTCGGGAGGCCCGAAGGCGAACGACAACATGATCCGGGAAAACGTCGCGAAGCCGATCATCCACACGGTATTCAGCGCGTGGGGCGGCTGGCAGTGGCTCTATCAAAGCCGCCGCTGCGGGTCGGAGGGCCTCATCACGGAACGTTGCGCCTACGCCCCCCTGCTCGCATACATTTGGCGG
This sequence comes from Kiritimatiellia bacterium, assembly GCA_035449085.1. Taxonomy (GTDB): domain Bacteria; phylum Verrucomicrobiota; class Kiritimatiellia; order RFP12; family UBA1067; genus DUPH01. The sequence continues at coordinate 18,922 of DAOTKE010000017.1, forward strand.
CAGATGGAGAACAACGACCGTCACGGCAAGCTGACTCTCGCATACGCGCTCTTCCGCCTTCTGATCGACCAGCGTGACTTCCCCGGCGGCCTGCGCGGTTATTCGCTCTACTATCTCCAGCACCAAGGCATATTCAAAACCACCGTGTCGCGCACTTATCTCAAGGCGGAGAAAAAGGAACAGGGCACTGTGGCGATCGGCGACACCACGAAATGGAAACTGGAACATCTGAAACTCACCGATCTCCAAAAAGCCGAACTCGACGAGTGCTACGACGATATGCTGCGCTTCCTGAAGGAAAACGCCTGAACGTGCCCCATGCGGTGCGCGGGATCCTTTCTTTCCAAGGAGTCCGGAGATGGATATGACAAGACGAGGGTTCATCAAGGCGACTGCGGCCGCAAGCGCGGGATGCATGGCGGTGCCCGTGTTGAGTCAACAGGGGAACGCAGGGGGCAAACGGTGCGAAATCAAGAATCCTTCCAAGCCGCTCAGGGTCGCGTTCATCGGACTTGGCAGAATGGGCCCCATCCTGATGTCCAACGTCGCCTGGTCGAAACTCGCGAAAATCGTGGCCTTGGTTGATCCTGATCCGGCGATGATCCGGGACGCCAAGCGGAAGCTGGCCTCGATGAAAGAACTCAGCATCGATACGAACGGCATCGCCGAATTTGACGACTACCGCGAATTCTACAAGCAGATGGCGGACGGTGTGGACGCCGTTTTCATCGCGACGCCGAATCATCACCATCTGATGCCGGCCCTGCTGGCGTTCAGGAATGGTATCCATGCTTACATCGAGAAGCCGCTTTCCTTCACCGTCGAGGAAGGACGGCGGATGCTTGCGGAAGCGCGAGCGCACCATGCCGTCACGCAGATGGGACAGTGGGGCCACTCGCAGGAGGCCGTGCGGCGTCTCGTGGAATACATCCAGGCCGGCGCACTCGGGCAGGTTACGGAGGTGCACACCTGGACACAGCGCTTGAACGGCCGCATGAACATGCTGCCGCCGGAAGAACCGATCCCGGCAGGCATGAACTGGGACTGCTGGGTCGGGCCGTCGCCCTACACCGGTTTCCGCAGTGGGCGCGAAGGCCTGCATCCGATGGGCTGGTACAGTTGGAAGAACTTTGGCAGCGCCACGCTCGGCAACATGGGCAACCACATCCTCGATCCAGCCTTCTGGGCACTGGATCTCGGCGCGCCGGAAAGCGTTCTCGTGACGGACGTGAGGCGAGGCTCGCAGGATTCGTGGAATCTGCGTGACCACGTGATCTGGCAATTCCCGGCGCGCGGCAATCTCGCACCGGTGACGGTCCATTGGTATGACGGACTCAAGGGGAATACGCCGTGGGACGACACCACATGGTTCGTCGGGGGTTCCACGTCCAAGCTCATCAAAGACCGTAAAGTATGGTATACGCCGCCGCTTCTGGAGGAGATCGAGAAGACATACAACGTTGATCTCGGTAACGACGGGTCGATCTTCGTCGGCGAGAAGGGATATATCGTGATGGGCTGCTTCGGGGAATGGATACGCTTCTTCCCGGACGAACTGCGCAAGCCGTCGCCGGAGAAGACGATCCCGCGCGTGAAGGGGGGGCATCAGGTCGACTTCATGCGCGGCTGTATGGGCGGCCCCGCGCCTTGCGCGAATCTCGAATATTCGCAGCACCTGAACGAGGTGGTCATGCTTGGCGTGACCGCGATCGCGGAAGACAGCGGCGATGAGCTTAAGTGGGACGCCCACGCCGGACGCTTCACCAACAAGGAGAGCGCGAACGCGTTCCTGAAGCGCAGCTACCGCAAGGGCTGGGAGATATAGGCCCCTGGGATGTGTGATGCCGAGTTGACGAAACAACCCGCCCGGGACGGCGGTCTCCACGTCCCGATCCGGTGTTCGCTGATCGCGGATCAATCGGATGGGGACGCGGGGACTTCGTCCAGCAACCCTTTCACACCGCCGGACGTGCGGTTTCCAGCCTCCAGCGGTTGAACAAAGCGGGGATCACAGACACACCCCCGCGAGGTTCCACGGAATGATCAGCCCGTACCGGTTGAGTATCGGGTTCTTCAGCGCACACTCGCCGATTACCGCGTGAGGCCGCTGGCGAATTCCAGCGCCAGCAGGCTGTAGGAGGTCACCAGCACGGGGTCATTCTCCCACCAGCGGTTGTTTTCGTTGACCCAGGAACCGTCCGGACGCTGCAGGCTGATCACTTTGCGGATCAGCGCTTCGCGCCAGGCGAGGGCGCTGCCGTCCGGCTGCGGTATGGCGTCAATGCCGGCCGCGCTCAACGCGCGCGTGAGGATGTTGTAGTAAAAGTAGATGCCTTGGCCGCCCTGCCCCGGGTTCTCATCCAACGTCCAATGCTTCGTGCAGTAGTCGAACGCCGAACGCACCCGCGGATCATCCCGTGTGAGCTGGGCATGGATCATCGACAGCATACCGACGTAGGTGATCGACCCGTAGGAGCGCAGTTGCGGACGTGCCCGACCTTCGTCCCCCTGTCCGCCGCGTTGCGCCCCGCCTGCGGCAGGATTGCCGGCCGGGGCGAACGAGTGGGTGTACAGGAACCCGCCTTTGTCCTCCCCCTCTTTCTGTTGCATGTTCTCGACGTACTTCAGCACCGCGTCCCAATTGAGGTCCGCACGCTTTTCACCGGCCGGACGCAGATCCTCGACGCTCTGGGTGCGGCGCATGGCATCAATCGCCATGCCGGTGTTGGTCAGGTCGGTGTGGCGTCGGCCGCCCCGGTCATAGCCAAATCCGCCGGCGTGCTGGTCGTCGCCGGTCAGCTGGGTGGAAGCGGTGTATTCGCGGGCCTTTTGGATCACGCGGATCACGTCTTTGCGGCCTGTGGCGTGCAGGCCCATCATGCAGAGCGAGGTGTTGTAGTTGCCCAGTCCCGCACCGCCACGCTGAGGATCCGGGACGTAGATGCCGCCGTCGGGCTGCGCCTTGGAAAGAATGAAGGCAACGGCTTGATCGACCTGAGACGCGTATTGCGTCCGTCCGGATGCGGCCAGTGCCCACAACGGCAGGGCGGTCATGGCCGGATTTTTTTCGTCCGACCAGGCGCCGTCGGGTTTCTGATGGGCGACGAGCCATTCCAGGCCCTTGGTGATGGCGGTCTGCACCTCATGTTGGAGTGCCTGGGGCAATGCCACCTCTGCGGCACGCAGGCTCGAACAGGCGATGAGCACAGCGGCGGAGAAACAGTATGATTTATTCATGATAAACCTCCACCCGTTTAAACGTCACGGGGGCGAGACCGGTTCACGCCTGATTGCGATTCCGATCCCGATAGCATAGCGATTTGGATGGATCCCGGGCCCTGCCCTCGAGGATTATTTTGGGCCGCGAACTGCGCCGCCAGGCACTCCCCGGAAATGCGCGCCTGGTTCCAGCGGAAGATGGCGAGGAGCGGCGGCAAGCGCGCGATCGCCGTCAAGGCGCCGGCCAACAGGCTCGTCAAGGCCTGCTGCTTCATGGTGCGCGACGGCACGGTTTCTGCCGGCCGGAAACCGGCAGACGAAACAACGGCGGATTCGGAATATGCGTTTGTCCCAGACCCGACTGTTAACGGAGTAAAGACATGAAAACAAAGGACACCGCCTCAAGAAGGCGGGCGGGGAAGTGTTTGCCTGTTGACTCCGGCTCTAGGATGAGCGACCCCCAATCTCGTCAAGCAAGAATATTGCCGCGCCTTGCCTGCGGGAGCATCGAAAAATGAACCGCCGGGGCGTTTCCGGCGTTATCCTACATAACCACTCAATGGGAGAGGAAGAGAGCGCATGGCGGACGAAGAAACGATGGCGTTAGAGGTGTCGGACCTGAGCAAGGGGTTCGGCGAGGGGACGAGCCGGGTTACCGTGCTCGAAGGCGTGAATCTCTCGCTGCAACGAGGCGCGTTCGAGGCCGTGATGGGGCCGAGCGGCTCGGGCAAGAGCACGCTGCTCCATTTATTGGCTGGGTTGATCACGGCGGACAGCGGCGAGATCCGTGTGGGCGGCACCTCGATCCGCGCGTTGAGCGATCACGATGTCACCTGTTTCCGGCGTCGCCGTATCGGGCTGATCTTTCAGGACTTCAACCTGATTCCCACGCTCACGGCTGAAGAAAACATCGCCCTGCCGTTGCTGCTCGACCGACGGAAGCCCGATGCCGCCCGGATCGCGGCGCTGCTGGCGCGGTTCGGGCTGACGCACCGGCGGACGCATGTGCCGCACGCGCTGAGCGGCGGCGAGCGGCAGCGCGTGGCGATCGCCCGTGCGCTGGTGGCCAAGCCGGACCTCGTGCTGGCGGACGAGCCGACCGGCAATCTAGACTCCCCGGCGGGACGCGCCTTCTGTGATCTGTTGCGCAAGATGAACGAGGAGGAGGGGTGCACGATCCTGATGGTGAGCCACGATCCGGTGGTGGCCGCCACGGCCCAACGCGTGCACCTGCTGAAGGACGGACGTTTCGTTGACAGTTTCGACACGGAGCATGATGCCGTGCGCGTGTCCAACCGGTATTTGGAAACGATGAAGTCATGATCCTCAAGCTCGTTCTCAAAAGTCTTCCGCACGAAAAAGCGCGTTTCTTGACGGCGGCGCTCGGTGTGGCCGCCGCCACAGGGTTGGTCGTCTGGTCGCTGGGTCTCGCCACGACGGCGGCGGGGCAAAGCCGGGAGAAGGTCAGGCGCATGACGGAGCCTTACGCTTGCTGGGTGTCGACCGGCAACGTCGGCATCCGGATGGATCGTAGAGCCATGATGCGGCGGCCGGGGCGCCCGCCGTTTGCGCAACCGGAACAGACGATTCCCGACGAGATCGTGTCGGCGGTCCGGGCCTTGCCGGAGGTGAAGGAGGCGACCGCCTTCAAAACGATTCGCACGGTGCTGGATTTTCGTCCCGGCGGGCGTGTGATGCAGGGGCCGCCGCTGACGACGGTGATGACGCTGGCCTCGACCTCGGGGTGTCCTTACACCGCGGCCACTGTCACGGGCCGCTGGCCCGATCCGGCCAGCGACGAGCCGGAGGTGGCGATCTGCACGGCCGTCTTCACCCCGCGCCGTCTGGAGGCCCCGCCGCTCGGATCGACGCTTGTGCTGATCACGCCATCGGGAACGGTGAGCGTCAAAATCACGGCGCTGATTGACTTCAGGGAGGCGGTACAGGGCTTCCCGACCTCTTTCGCGACGATGGGTGCCATGCGCTTGGCCTCGGGAGGAACCTTCGATCCCGCTCCGAATCTGTTGCTTTGCCAGCTTAAAGGGGGAGCAAACGGCCAGTCGGTGAAGGGGCTGGTGAAAAAGTTGTCACCGCTGGAACCGGCGGCTCCGCTGCCCGGACAGGTCGAGGTGCCGGAGCCCTCGCCGCTGTGCACGGCCGTCGAACGCAAAGATGTGGAGTCGGGGTATTCCAGCGACAAGTTGCAGAACTTCAAGCGTCAGGCACCGTTGTTGCTCACCCTGTCGGTGCTCACCGCTCTCTGCATGCTGGTGAACGCGCTCACCGTGGGTGTGGAACAGAAACTGCGCGTCTTGGCACTGTTGCGCGCGGTCGGCATGACGGCGCGGCAAGTGTCGCGTATGGTGATGCTGGAAGGCGTGGCGATCACGTTGGTAGGCTGGGCCGTCGGTCTTGTGGCGGGCTGGGCAATTCTCACCGCGTTCGTCACGCGGACGCCGGACGCCTTCCCCGAGGGGGTGTTTATGGGTTGGATCACGCCCGTCGCTTCGGCGATCGGCGTGGCTCTGGTGGCGGCGGTCAGCCTGCACTGGCCCTGTCGGCGTGCGATGCGTATCCGTCCGCTGGACGTTCTTCCGGAGATGTCGCCGGACACCAAGCCGATCCCGTGGCGAAAGGCGCTGCTCGGTTTCGTCCTGCTCTTCCCGATGCTCGTGTTCGTGTTGCCGATGCCTACGACGGCGATGACCCGCAGCGTACTGTTGTTGACACTGGGTCTGCCATTGCACGTGATCGGACTGTTGCTCATGTTGCCGGCCTTCGTGCAGCTCATGGAGCGGACATTCTCACCGGTGATGAGCGCGGTGCTGGGGCTTGATCCGCATTTGCTGCGGCGTCGTATCAGCCGTCACTTCCCGCGCACCGTAGGCATGGTGATCACACTCGCCATCGGTCTGGGCACTTTCACGTCGATCCATATCTGGGGCGGATCGATGATGGCGCCGTTCATTCCGAGCCGTGAGTTTCCGGATGTGATTGTGTCGCTGTTGCCGAATGGCGTGCCGAGCGGTGCGGCCGAAAAAGTGTCCAAGCTCGAAGGTGTGGAGGGCGGCCGATGTCTCAGCTTAGAGGCCGCACAGTTCTACGTTGCCGACTCACTGACCGCGCAGATTGCGCGTGTTTCGGGGCGGCTGCCGGTGAGTCCCAACATCCTGCTGATGGGGGCAGACCCGCTGGTGGTGTTCGGCGGTGATCGGCCGTTGGCGCCGTTCGTGTTTGCGGAGGGAACACGGCAGGCGGCGGCGGAGGCTCTGGCTTCCGGAGGGGCCTGTGTGATTACCAAGATGTTTTCACGTGAGACCGGGCTGCATGTCGGCGATGAGCTGACCATTGTGAAACGGCCACCGCTGCGGGGCGGCAGGGGGAGAGGGGGGCCGCCGCCCCGTGAGGATGTTTCTGGCGGCGACGCAGGCAGGCCGACGTCCATCGAAACGCTGAAAATCGCGGGTGTCGCGGATGTGAACTGGCACTTGATCACCTCGCGTGCGCAACTGCGGGGACGCAATGGCATGCCGGTCATGACGATGGGGCCGGTATTCGTGAGTGAGACCGACGCGCGTCGCCTGAGCGGCAACGCTGACATGACGAACTTTCTCTGGCTCAACCTGAGCGAGTCGTACCGCAAGATGGGAGCGCTACAAGGTGGCCTGCTGCTGGAGGCGGAGATCCGCAAAGCGATCGAGATCGATGAGGCGAACACGGTGCGCGTGCACCACCGCGATGAGATCGAGGATGGTACCATCGCACATGGCGCGCAACTGATCGGCGACATGGCGCGTGCTCCTTTCTGGTCGTTGATCGTGCTCTCCTCGGGTCTTGTCACGCTGCTCATCGCCTCTTTCCAGGCGTCGGCCAAAGAGATCACCGTGATGCGCGCGGTCGGCCTGACACGCAGCCAGTTGGGGCGGATGCTGCTCGGCGAGGCGCTCTTGGTCGGTCTGTGCGGCATCGTGCTGAGCCTGATTTCGGGCTTCTGCATCGGCTGGACCTTTACCGGCTGGACGCGGGCGTGGATGATGTTCGGCGGATTGCCGATTTCACTGAGTATCCCATGGGGGATCATTCTGCAAGGCGTCGGCTTCGCGTTCGTGCTCTGTATCATCATGTCCGTTCCTCCAATCTGTTGGTTCGAAACAGGGAGGATACAGGGGGCGGTTCTTTTTGGGCTTGAACCGGACCGCCGCTTGAAGCGACAATAGGCGTACTATGAAACACTCTTCGTTTACTTCTGTCGTGCGCGGTCTTGCGGCCGCCGGACTCCTCTGCGGAGCTGTCACCTTGTTCGCCGCCGACGCCTGCTGTGAGGCGGCCAAGCCGTACATCGGGCGCTGGGCGCTGACTATCCCGGGCGGTGGCGCTGGATGGCTCGGCGTTGAAACCCAGGCGGACGGTGCTCTCAAGGGGTCGATTCTCTGGGGCGGCGGCAGTGTGGTGCCTGCGGCCGAGACCAAGGTCGAGAACGGTGCGCTGGTCGTCGTGCGCAAGCACAACCGCAAGAAGGACGGCCAGAACGTGATCTTTGTCGAGACCATCACGGCCAAGCGCGAGGGCGACACGTTGGCCCTGACGACCCGCACGGTGAACGACGAGGGCAAAGAGGTCGGCAAGGCCGACTTCACGGGCAAGAAGATTCCCGATCTGCCGCCGCGCCCTGACCTGTCGAAGCTCGTTTTCGGCACGCCGATCCGCCTGCTGAACGGCAACAGTCTGGACGGCTGGAAGGTGATGAACGAGAAGGCCCCCAACTGCTGGAGTATCGCCGATGGCGTGCTCAGCAACCGCGTGATGGGCCCTGACGGCAAGAAGCGCCACGGCACCAACATCCGCACGATCGCCGAGTTCGAGGACTTCAACATCAAGACCGAGGTGCGCGTTCCCAAAGGCGGCAACAGCGGTATCTATCTGCGCGGCATCTATGAGGTGCAGGTCGCCGAGAGCTATGGCAAGCCGGTTGACTCGCACAATATGGGCGCGCTCTATAGCCGCATCACGCCCGCCGTCGCCGCCGAGCGCCCGGCCGGCGAGTGGCAGACGCTGGACATCACGCTGGTCGACCGCCACCTGACGGTGATCCTCAACGGCACCCCCATCATTGACAACCAGCCCGTGCTCGGCTGTACCGGCGGCGCCATGACCTCCGACGAGTTCAAGCCCGGCCCCATCTACCTGCAGGGCGACCATACGGATGTCGACTACCGTAACATGATCGTGACGCCCATCAAGAAATAAGCATGAAAAAAAAGCCCGATCACCTGCGCACGCTCACCTTCGAACGCCGCTTCACCCGCCATGCCGAGGGATCGGTGCTGATCAAACAGGGCGAGACGTGGGTGCTCTGCACCGCCAGCGTGGAGGAGCGGGTGCCTCCCTTCCTGCGCGGCAGCGGGCGGGGCTGGGTCACCGCCGAGTACAGCATGCTGCCGCGCAGCACGGTTGAGCGCAAGGAGCGCGAGATCAAACGGGGCAAGCCCGACGCGCGCGGCACTGAGATCGGCCGTCTGATCGGCCGTGCGCTTCGCGCCGCCGTGGACATGGAGGCGCTCGGCGAGCGCACCGTGACGATCGACTGCGATGTGCTGCAGGCCGACGGCGGCACGCGCTGCGCCTCGATCACCGGCGGCATGGTCGCCCTCGCCGAGGCCGTGGCGTGGCTGCGGCGCGAAGGCCGGCTGACGGCCGATCCGATCAAGCAGTTCGTCGCGGCTGTCAGCGTCGGCCTCTGCGGCGGCGTGCCCGAGCTCGACCTCGATTACGCGCACGACTCGACCGCCGACGTCGACCTGAATGTCGTGATGACCGCCGACGGACGCTTTGTCGAGATCCAGGGCACCGCCGAACATGAACCGTTCACCGATGCGGAGCTGGATGCCCTGCGCGCTTTGGCAGGAAAAGGCATCCGGACTCTGATCAAACGGCAGCGCCAGGCGCTGCTCGATAAAACCCTTTGACCCTATGACAAAAAAATCGCTCATCACCGGCGGGGCCGGCTTCATCGGCTCTCACCTCGCGCGCCGTCTGCTGGAGGCCGGCCACGAGGTGACCGTCATAGACAACCTCTTCACGGGAACCAAGGCGAACATCTATGACCTCATGGACAATCCGCGCTTCACCTTCATCCTGCACGATGTGACGCAACCGTTCTGGGGCCAGTTTGATGAGGTCTACAACCTTGCCTGTCCGGCTTCGCCCATCCACTACCAGCGTAACCCGGTCGAGACGATCAAAACCTCGTTTCTCGGCATGATGAATGTGTTGGAGCTCGCGCTCAAGACCAAGGCGCGCGTCTTCCACACGTCGACGTCGGAGATCTACGGCGATCCGCATGTTCATCCTCAGCCTGAGAGCTACTGGGGCAATGTCAACACCATCGGTCTGCGGAGCTGTTACGACGAAGGCAAGCGTGCGGCCGAGACCCTGTGCGCCGACTACGCGCGCGAATACGGTATCGACGTGCGCATGATCCGCATCTTCAACACCTACGGCCCCAACATGCATCCGCAGGACGGCCGCGTGATCAGCAACTTCATCATGCAGGCGCTCAAGAACAAGCCCATCACGCTCTATGGCGACGGAGCGCAGACGCGCAGCTTCCAGTACGTCGACGATCTGGTGAAGGCCATCTTGCTTTTCATGGCGCTGGACCCCAAGAAGGTCAAGGCCTTCTTCGCGCAGAAAGACATGGGCGTGCCGGTGATCAATGTGGGGAACCCCGGCGAGTACACGATCAAGCAGCTCGCGGAAGAGACCCTGCGCCAACTGCCCGCGAGCCGCAGCCAGATTATTTATCAGCCGCTGCCCAAGGACGACCCCAAACGCCGCAAGCCCGATATCACGCTCGCGCAGGAGCTGCTGGGCTGGACGCCCGAGGTGCCGCTGCGCGAAGGCCTCGCCCGTACGATCGACTACTTCCGCAGCACTTTACTAAAGACGGGCGTTACTCCACGATGACGGCGAGGCCGCCGGATCGGGCCATGTGCAGGTCGAGCCGGTCGCCGCGCAGCACGGTGCGTGTTTCCTTTACCGCCGGACGGAAGCCGTCCGTCTCGGTGTCGCCATCGCGGAAAATCGTGGCGGTGTAGCGGAGCCCCGCCGCGAGAAAGTCCAACACAACCGGTGCCGTGTAAGCGCTGTCGCCGGTCATGCCGCCGATATACCAGACGTCGCCGCGGCGACGCGCCGTAACAATGTGGTGCCCGATCTTGGCGTCCAGCACGCGCGTCTCGTCCCAGTTCATCGGCACGCGGCGCAGAAACTCCGCTTCGGGGCCGATGCGGTTCGGGCCGGTTGTGGCAAACTCTTTCACGCCACCGCGCACCACGGCGGTCGGGCCGGGATAAACCACGAAAAAGGCGATACCGTGCGCGTGGCTCTTGCCCTTGTGATAGATGTGGGGTGTGTAGTCAAAGGGGCCAGCCAGGCAGCGTGTGAAGGGCAGCAGCACATCCTGCCGCACCGGATGGTTGCCCTCCTGGCCGCCGCCGCCCTCGTTGATCATCAGATTGGGATAGGTGCGCTCCATGCCGTCCGGCACATGCGCGTCGTGAATGCAGAGCCAAAGCTTATGACGTGCGGCGGCCGCCACTAGGGAGCGGATCCAGTCGGTCTGCCCGGCGCTACCGTACCGCACAAAGCCGGGCTTGAGGCCGGCAATCCCCCAGGCAGCGTAGGTCGCGAACAGCTGATCCAGATCGTGTGCGCGCAGTACGTCGCCGTGCATGTAGAGGCAGAGCCCCATGCCGCGCTCACGGGCGTAGCGGACTAGCTCCTGCATGTCGAAATCGACGACCGTGTGGCTCTTCCAGTCAGGACGGTAAGGAACCCGTCCTTTGGCCACCGTGTAGGGGTTCGCGTAGGTATTGGTGACCCAGCCCAAATCGTTCGTCCAGGAAGGGTTGACCTCCAAGAACTTTTTACGGTCGGCGTCGGTCCAAGTCCACTCGGTGCCGTACCAGCCCCAATCGAGCTGGAGATAGCGGAAGCCGTTGGTATGGGCGACATCGATCACGCGCTTGAGATCGTTCATCTGCAGCAGGCAGTTGTAATGGTCGGAGATGGTGAGGCCGGGCTGAATCCACGCGGTGTCACTGAGCGCGCACGGCGGGTTGAGTGTCTGCACCAGATGCGCGTGCTCGATCAGACGCGCCTCGTTGTCGCCGACCAACACGACGCGCCACGGCGTGGCTGCGTCGGCTGCACCTTCCGCCTTGCCGAGCAACGTGATGCCGACGGCGCTGCCCTCGCGTTTCGACAGCATGGCGCGCGGGTAGTGGATGACAGCCGCTTCGAGTACGGAGGCGTATGCGCCGCCGGCCAGACGCACGGTGAAGGGCATCATTGCGTTCTTGGTGAGCGCGGTGACCGGAATCGGATCCTGTGGGAAGGTGTCCTCGGTCCAGGGGATGGCAAACGCCGCACTGCCGGTCGGGAAACGGAAGGCCGTGTCTTCACGTTCAAGCTGCCAAAGCGCGCCATCCGCGCCGGAGAGTCGGTAGCGCAGAGCCAGGCCCTCGTTATAAGCACGGAACTCAAGGACGAGTGGACGCGCGAGCGGCCCACGTTCTTTAAGCGTCAAGGTCAGCGAGCGGTAGCGGTCCGGGATCGGGGCGCGTTCGCCCCAGACCGGCGTCCATGCGGTGTCGACGCTGTCACGCGTCTGACCGGCCCTCTCGAAGCCGCCAGCGAACGACGGTTTCAGCGTGACGCCGAGCGGTGAGGGCTCCAGCACGGTTGTGCCGCGGTAGGCAAGCGCAAGGAGCGGCTGTCCGTCGCGCAGTTCGACACGCGCCTCCAGTGTGCCATCGGGTGAGACGACAGTTTCGATGGCGATTAACTGAAATGCCAAAAAAACAGAAAAAAGAAGGGCCGAAGAGCGTTGTATGCGGGACATTTTCATGCCGCTGATGATAGCATGTGCTTGGCGGGCAAGGCTAGTACGCTATGGGGTGCGCCGGGATCGGTTCATGGCGGGGTACGCGAAGCTCATGCGTTTCTGGCGAAAAGGAGACAGGCGGGCCGGGAGCGGGCTTTCAAAGAGCGGGTACGGAGCCTCGCGTTCCCAGGTGTACATCACATCAATCGCGCGCTAAACTCGCATCCCCCTGCCATTGACCGATTACGGTACGTCACAGATCCTTAAACCACGCCTCGGCTGAGAGGTTGGTGACGGCATTCTTGGCGTTGGTTGTTTTTTCTGCCAGGGCACGCTTTTCTTCGGCCGTCAGCATGCGGCCCGCGACAAGCAGGTCTCCGTCCAGCAGGGAGACTTTGACAGCCTGTACCCGTTCCCAGCGGAATTGAGAGTCCAACAAGATCGGGATATCGGCGGCCATCGCTCCCGGCACGATCACGCGAGGTTCGGCCAGCACTTGGCGCATCCGGTCGTCCAGAGCCGGAAGCCGCAGCAGGGGCTTGACCTCCTTGCTCCGGACCTCTTCACCGGACTCCAGCAATAGCGTCACCCGTGTTTGCTTCAAGGTGACCGGAAGGGGGTTGCCAAGATTGATGACGGTCAGCGTGGCGTACACGACCGGCTCGGTTGTGTTGCGGTTGAAGGCGCGTGATTCGGCAGCATTTTCTTCGAACGACGTCACCACGGCCTGTACGCCGCTCGCCTGACCCTCGCCATACCATCCCGGTTTGAACAGCGAGCGATCTTCTTCCATCCGGTACGGGGTGTGGGCTGCGGAGAGGCTGGACGATTCTGTCTGTACGGTGGGGGCTTGTTGCTTGTACACGTTCACTGCGGCCGAGACCAACGTCAGTACGCTAACCGGGAAGCCGACCATCAAGCGGTTGCGGACACGCCGGCTCCAGTGGGTCAACTGGACGGTTTGGGCATATCCTCCGGTCACGATGGACGCAATGGCGAACAGGCCGGCGAGGATGCTGAGCAGGAGAAGTGGCGGTTCATGCCTCGAATGCGCGATCAACTCCGCGATCGCGGTCGTCATGAATGCAAGAAAGGCACCCATGACACACAGGATAGAAGCTTTTCGTCCGTTGGAAACGCCGACGCGGGTGCTGTTTCGATGGCGTATGGCGCTGCTTTTTTCTGCGTGCCGGAGTCGGCCCTTGGCATGCCCGTCGTTACGATCTCCCCTTTTATGCGCGGCGCCATTGCCGGATGAAACATCCTCATGGGAGTGCCGGTGTTCTCGGTGATGTGTAGGGTGCGTACGGCGATGGAGGCGGGGCATGCTCATGTCACTGAAGCAGTATTGTGAAGGTTAATGTGCGTGTCAACGATACAAGCGGCCTTGGCCGCGTCGTAAACCTGGCGCGGTGAGACTTGGTGTTCGTGCGCCAACTTGGCGCAAGCCTCGTGTTCCGGCGAGGCGGTGATCGCACGACCCCGCAATGAACCGATCTTGACGGGCACTGTGCCCCACGGCGTGGTTGCCTGCTCAAAGCGACGCGCTAATTCGTGGCGCTGCACGGCATAGCGGCGGATTCCAAAGGTGGTGGTGGCGCGGAAGATCCACTCGCACAGCGCGTCGGCGCGGGCGGCGTCTGCCAAGGCACTCAGCACGGTGCCGGGACGCCCCTTTTTCATCACGGCGGGCGTGAGCCAGACGTCCAGGGCACCACGTTCCAACAGATCAGCGGTCAGCGCGCCCAGCCACTCGGGATTGCAATCGTCAAGGTTGCTCTCCAGCACCAGCAGGTCGCGCGGCCCGGCTCCTTCTTCCGTTGCCTCGGCGAGCAGGGTGGCGCGCAGGACATTCGGACGTCCGTTCAGCTTACGTGAGCCGAAGCCGAACGCGCTGCGGATTACGGTGACTGTCTCCGGAACGGGATCGAGCGAACGGGTCCAGACGCGCAGCAGCGCGGCACCCGTGGGCGTGACGAGTTCAAAGGGTTCGTCGGTCTGCGTCACCGTCATGCCGGCCAGCAGGTGTTGTGTGGCGGGGGCAGGATTGGGCATTTCGCCGTGTGCGCAACGGATGGTGCCGATCCCGGCGGGCAACGGGCCGCAGGCGACACCGCTCACCCCGAGCTGGTCGAGCGCAAGGCAGGCTCCGACAATATCGGCCACCGAATCCCAGGCGCCGACCTCATGGAAGTGGACGGTCTCCGGGGTTTTGCCGTGAATGGCGGCTTCAGATTCTGCCAGAGTCTGGAACACCTGGAGAGCGAGCGTACGCGCACGCTCCGGCAGCGGGGCGCGAGTCAGCAGCTCGGTGATCTCGGCAAGTCCACGATGCGAATGCTCATGGACGTGGTGATGGTGATGGCCGTGAGCGTGGGCGTGATCCGATGTGTGGCCTTCATGATCGTGATGATGGGTATCGTGCTCTGCATGACTGTGTCCGTGGCCGTCCACATCGGGCCAAAAGGCATCATCGTGGTGCGAGGGGTGTGCGGCATGAACCGAGACGCGCAGGCCGTTCAGGCCCGCGTCGCCGGCCGGTTCGGCATGGAGGTGCAACGGTTCGGGAAAGAACGCGCCGATCGACTGTTCGATCGCTTGCATGTCGGAGCCCAAGGCGGCCAACGCCGAGAGAATCATATCGCCGCTAGCACCGCCCACACTGTCAAACCGCAGGAAATGTTTCATGCCCGTAGCTTAGCGGGAAGGAGCGGAAGCATCAACCTAAAATATACGTGTTTCACCCCTGCCACCAATAGTATCCCGGCCGCCGGACTGACGCCCTATCATGATCCGCCCGTCACCCGAGCGAGTAACCCCTTTGATGGCAAACCACCCCAGCATGGTGACAGGGCTATCGGTCAAAACAAGCTCTGATCATCGCGACCGGACAATCACCGGTGACCGAAAAATGGTCGGAGCGGAGGGAGTTGAACCCTCGACCTTTTGGTCCCGAACCAAACGCGCTACCAGGCTGCGCTACGCTCCGATATGGGGGCAAAACAGGTGTGTAGGTTATGAGAATCTGCACCCGATGTCAAAGGCAAAGATGAGGCCATGACATTTTTTACCAGGGCGTTTTTATTTGAACGGTTTTTGTGCGGTGAGGGATCGCATGGCGTAC
>DAOTKE010000018.1:0-31374 GCA_035449085.1 Kiritimatiellia bacterium
TGTTTCTAAAACCACCCATCGAGAAAGCATCCCATGAGAACCTCTGCGCTCCTGTTGACTGTCGGGTTGTCCGTTTCGCTTTTGGTCGTTTGCGCCAGTGCGGCCCCTGCGTTCACGCCGCTGCCGCTGGGAAAGGGGGCCAACACGGCTTTTGCCGATCAAACGGCGGATGATCGCCAGGGGGGATGGACCGATCAGGGCGGCAATGATCTCGCGGTGCTCAAACCCGGCACGTTGACGATTTCCGGGATTCCGTTCAACATCCTGAGTGACGCGGAGACCCGCGGAAAATCCTGTATCGTATTGGGCGGCCCCAAGCGTGATTATCTGCCGCAGTCCGCCAAGGTGCCGGTCGATAACCTGCGCGGCACCCATCTTTATCTGTTGCATGCCGCCGTCTTTGCGCCGCCGGCGAAAGATCTGAAGATGACGGGGTGCATCTTCGTGGAGTATGCCGACGGCTCGAAATCGGAATTTCATGTGCGTTTCGGGCGCGACGTGGCGGATTGGACCAAACCCGACGGTTACAAGAATGCGATACGGGTCTGGACGGAGTACAACAACAACACGCAGGTTTCGCTGTTCGCGTCGAAATTCAAGCTTAAGGATCAGCCGGTCAAAAGAATCCGGCTGGAGGCGCGTGAAAGCACCTGGATGGTGGTCGCCGCGACATTGGGTGATGACACGCGCATCGTCGGCATCAAGAAAGCGCTGACGCTGGATCAGACCTTTAAGGCGCCCGCCCTGGCGGCACCGCTCGCGGCTGCGGCAGCGGGGGCGAAGCCCAAGAATGTGATCCTGGTGATCGGCGACGGCATGGGGCCGGGGGCCGTCAAACTGACCTCGCTTTATCAGCACCGCGGTCAGTCACGTCTGGTGATGGAGCAGTTGCCGGTCGCCGGTTTTTGCACGACGGTCAATGTGGACGCCCATGTGACGGATTCTGCGGCTTCGTCGACAGCGCTGGCCACGGGCATCAAGACCAAGAACAGTCATCTCGGCCTGAACCCGGAGAAACGCTATCTGACGTCAGTCGCCGCAGTGGCGCACCAGCAGGGGAAGGCGGTCGGTCTCATCACCTCCGACTCGATTACGGGGGTGACCCCCGCAGGCTTTTATGCGCATGTGCCGGCACGCGGGCTGTATTCCAATATTGCGGTCGACGCCGCTGCCAGCGGTTACGAGATTCTGATCGGCAACGCCAACGGCAAGCCCTGGTTCCTGCCGAAGGACAAGGAAGGTAAACGGACGGACTCGCGTAACGTGTGTGCAGAGATGGAAGCCGCCGGTTACACGGTCATCGAGAACTATGAGGCGTTTGAACAGACGCCGCTTGACCGGCACGTATTGGGTTTCATGGCCAAGGGAACGCTGGATGATGAAAACTGCCTGGGACGTCTGACCGAAGCCGCGATCGCGCGCCTCACGCGAAACGACAAGGGGTTCTTCATGATGGTCGAGTGCGCGATGACCGATGGCGGTGGCCACGGAAACAAGCCGGATCTCACCGTGCGCGGAACGTTGCAGATCGACTGGGCGGTTCATGCCGCTGTCGAATTTGCGCGTCGGTGCGGGGACACCCTGGTGTTGGTGACGGCCGATCATGAGACCGGCGCACTGACGGTAGAAATGAAGGACGGCAAGCTGGTTTTTGATTACGCCACCACCAGCCATACGGACATCCCGGTATGCATCTTCGCCTACGGTCCCGGCGCGGAGCGTTTTGGCGGAACGATTGACAACACGGATGTCGCCAAAAACATTGCGGATCTCCTGTCGCTGACATTGCCGCCACCCGGCGACATTCAGCCGGAACCGGCGAAATAAACGAGCAGACTGACCGCGTTGAAGAGCGCGTGCATCACGATCGGCGTGAGTATCGAGCCGGTCGCGGTGTACCCCGCCGAAAAAGCGACGCTCAGTGCGAGTAGCGGCAGGAACGAGGGCGCGTGCAGATGCACCAGCGCAAAGTACGCGCCGGAAAGCAGCGCTGCAAAAGCAAAACGACGGTGCCGCATCAACGCCCTATACAAGATGCCGCGGAAGACCAGCTCTTCAACCGCCGGTGCGATGATCACCGCCGCCGCGATCAGTCCCAGGCGCGTGCCCAAGGGCACGCTGCCGTCTTTCAGCCACTGGAACACCGTTTGCGGCGGCTGTTCGATACCGAGCCTGTCCAGTGCGAAACTGATGGCCTGCGAGATGACAGCCACCGGCGGCAGGGTGGCCAGACCGAAGAGCGCTCCTTTTTTGATCGCCGGCCAAACAGCGTGGCGGGGACCGATGAATGTAGGTGCAAACGGAGCGCGCGCATAAAGCAGCGACGCCACTACGACACACCCTCCGAGAAAAGCGTAAAACAACGAGCCGATCAGCAGCGCACTCGCCTGAGCCGGTTCGGCCGGAACAATGCTCAACAGCGGTGTGACCGCAAAAAAAAGGGTCGCGGCCAGCGCAAGCTGAACCGCAACCACGCCGAACGGCCCGCGCACCCACTCGGGATGTGCCGGAAGCGTGGGTGACAGGCGTCGCGTCTGCACCAGCAGCAGCATGGCCAAATCGATGCCGAGACCTAACAGCAGCGCCCCGCCCGACAGGGCGATGCAGAGCAGCCGCATCTCGAACCCGGTTTCACTGGCCATGCTCGGGTGCCTGGACGGGGTTATCCGTTCTGTTTCTGCGCGTCGAGGTCGCGCATAGCTTCGCGGCGGCTGAGCTTAATGCGGCCGCGGTCGTCGATGCCGATGCATTTGACCATCATCTTGTCACCGACCTTGCAGACGTCCTCGACGGAGCCGATGCGGCGATCCGCGAGCTCGCTGATGTGGCAGAGACCGTCCTTGCCGGGCATGATCTCGACGAAGCAACCGAACTCCTTGATGCCGGTGACGGTGCCCTCGTAGATCTTGCCTTCCTGCGCTTCGGCGGTCAGTGCGGAAACCTCGTTCTGTGCGATAGCCAGCGATTCGGCATTGTTGGCGAAGATGCTGACCGAGCCGTCGTCCTCGATATCAATCTGAGCACCTGAGATCTCGCACACACGGCGGATGTTCGAGCCGCCGGGGCCGATCAGCGCGCCGATCTTGTCCACGGGGATCGTCATGACCGTGATGCGCGGCGCATGGGCGGAGAGTTCCGCGCGCGGCTCAGGCAGGATCGTGCTCATGAAGTCGAGGATCTGGAGGCGGCCCTGCTTGGCGCGCGCCAGCGCCGCTTCAACCACGTCCCAGGTGAGGCCACGCAGTTTCAGGTCGACCTGGAAGCCGGTGATGCCCTTGCGGGTGCCGGCCACCTTGAAGTCCATGTCACCGCAGTGGTCTTCGGTGCCGAGGATGTCGGTGACCAGAATCTTCTGGCTCTCGTCCGGGCTGGTGAAAAGTCCGACCGAGACGCCGGCGACCGGCGCCTTGATCGGGATGCCGGCATCCATCATCGCCAGCGAACCGACGCAGATGGAGGCCATGGAGGAGGAGCCGTTGGAGCCCATGATGTCGGAGACCACGCGGATGCTGTACGGATAGTCCTGCGGCACAACCTGTGCGAGCGAGCGCTCGGCTAAGGCACCGTGGCCGATTTCGCGGCGGCCAGTGCTGCCGAGACGGCCGACTTCACCGACGCAGTAGGGCGGGAAGTTGTAGTGCAGCATGAAGGATTTGCTGGTGTCACCGCCGGTGATGGCGTCCAGTTCCTGCGCGTCCTTCTTGGTGCCGAGGGTCACCGAACCCAACGCCGAAGTCTCACCGCGCTCGAAAATCGCCGAGCCATGGGCCCGCGGCAGGACGCCCACCTGCGCGTAAAGCTTACGGATCTCATCTTGGGCACGGCCGTCGATACGCTTGCCGTCCTCCAGGACGTTCCGGCGGACAAGATCGATCTCCATCGTGTCGAAAAGCGTGACGAAGGATGCGGCGGTGACCTCTTCCGGCCATTTCTCGATGGCCTTGGCCTCCAGCTCCTCCTTGATCGCCTTGACGGCATTCTGGCGCTCCAGCTTGTCGCTGATGAGCAGGGCCTTGCGCAGGGCGTCCGCACCCTCGGCATAGAGGAACGCCATCTTCTCGGCGTCGGGGGCTTCATCTTTGATCACCTTGTCCGGCTTGCCGAGCATGCGGCGCAGCTCAATCTGGGCGTCGATGATTTTGACGACCTCGGCGTGCCCGGCCTTCATGGCGGCGAGGAAATCCTCTTCGGCGATTTCGGCGGCGCCGCCTTCCATCATCAGGAAACGCTCGCGCGTGCCGGCATAGACCAGGTCGAGGTCGCTCTCCTTGCGCTGGGTGTGCGTGGGGTTGATCACGAACTCGCCGTTGATGCGGCCCACACGCACGCAGCCGATCGGCCCCATGAAGGGGATCTCGGAAATGTGCAAGGCCGCCGAAGCGGCGTTGACCGACAGGACGTCTGTGTCGTTCTCGCCGTCCGCCGAGAGAACCATGTTGTTGATCTGGACATCGTTGCGGTAGCCATCCGGGAAGAGCGGGCGGATCGGGCGGTCGGTGATGCGGGCGGTGAGGATCTCCTTCTCGCTCGGGCGCGCCTCGCGCTTGAAATAACCGCCGGGGAAACGGCCGGCCGCGTAATACTTTTCGCGGTACTCGACCTGCAGCGGGAAGAAATCGATGCCTTCGCGCGGCTTGTCCGTACAGGTGACGGCGGAGAACATCAGGGAATCGCCCAAGCGGCAAACGGCGGCGCCGGCGGCCTGGCGGGCGAGTAGTCCGGTCTCAAAGGTCATCGTGACTCCGCCCACCTGGACGGAGACCGAGGTTGTATCATTCATCTGTGCTTTTTCCTTTCAACGGACAAGGACCGGAAAGCTCATGTGCCAGGAAAGATGGCTACTCACTCAGGGAATGATGAGGTGTCCGCGTGAAGGAATCCGCCCGCATAGGGGGGGATAAAAAGCACGGCCACGCGACAAACGTCAGCGCGTGGCCGCTGCGTCGCAGCTTAGCGACGGAGATTCAGCTCTTTGATGATCTTCTGGTAAGCGGCCTCATCCTCGCGCTTAAGATAATCAAGCAGGCTGCGGCGGGTGTTTACCTTGCGGATCAGCCCATAACGGGAGCTGTGGTCCTTTTTGTTGGCCTTCAGATGCTCGGTCAGCATCTCGATCTCTTTGGTGAGAACGGCGATCTGCACTTCGCTCGAACCGGTGTCGCGCTCATGGCGCTGGAATTGCTTCCGAATGGCTGTTTTATCGATCTGGCTCATAGTCTGCTTTGCGGTCCTTGTTCCGCGTGTCTTTTTTCTGTTAACTTTCCGGCGCGTACTATAGAGAAAGTCCCCGCTATGTGTAAAGCGCAAATCGGGCCGGGAAAAGCCAGATCACCCGCAGCGGGGAATGTCTCCTTAGACTCACCGCAGGAAAGGGCGACACCATAGAGGAATTGATCCCGCAAGTCAAGCGTCGGGGCAGATGTGTTGTTCACCGTCCCGTCCGGCATTCAGTTACCGCTTGACTAGACCGACAAGATTTGAAAAGTTCGGTTCTTATCGGGGATTGAATAACGGGGTTATGATGAGTTGGATTGTTTTAGTTTTGGCGGGGTTGTTCGAGGTCGGTTGGGCGGTGGGGCTCAAGCACACAGAAGGTTTTACCCGTTTCTGGCCGACTTGCTGGACCGTGATTTCGATGGTGATCAGCCTGGGGCTGTTGGGCTGCGCCATGAAATCGTTGCCGTTGGGGACCGCGTACGCCGTCTGGGTGGGCGTGGGCGCCGTCGGCACGGCTGTGCTCGGCATCCTGCTGCTGGGCGAGGCGGCGAACCCGATGCGGCTGCTGAGTCTTGGCCTGATCGTGGCCGGCATCGTCGGACTCAAACTCTCGTCACACGCATAGTGTTGATTAAACAAATGGGCAAAAGGGGGAACAGATGAACCGACGGGATTTTCTCAAAGGGTCAATCGTGGCGACCGCAGCCTCTTTGGCCGGCCGTACAGCCGTCGCGGCGGCGGATGCTCGGGTGTCTGACACGTCGCCGGCATCGATGCCGCTGATCGCGTCAGCGCCGGTGCTCCAGAATGCGGCCGGGATCTCGATGGGCGTCTCGTTCGCGGTGACTGCGGATGCCAGCGGGTGGGTTGAGGTTTCGAAAGATCCATCCCTGAAGAATGCGGTGAAGTATTTTTCAGGCGGCCATGGCCTCATGACGGTCGACGACAAGATCGCTCTGATTCGTGTCACAGGGCTCGAGCCGGCGACCAAGTATTATTACCGCATCGGTGCGGATCGCATCGAGTTCAAGGGCGGTTACGCGATGAAAAACCTAGGTGCGGAAGTTGGGTCGAAGATCCACTCTTTCACCACGCTGGGTGCCGCCGCATCGGGGGCTTTCTGTGTCATCAACGACACACATAACAAGAAACCTGTTCTTGACCGGGTGCTGTCGAAGCTGGCGGAGATCAAGCCAGCCGCAGTGATCTGGAACGGGGACGCCAGCAATACCACAGAAACCATCGAACAGGCGCTCGACATTTTCATCCATACGCACAAGGATTATCCAGAGTATGCGGCGGATACGCCTTTCATGTTCCTGAACGGCAACCACGATTTTCGCGGGCGCTTCAACCGCCGGCTGGGAGATCTCATGATGTTCCGCGAGCCGGCCGAACGTAAAGGCGAATACGCGGATCTCGGACGCAATTTTGTGCAGCGGCTGGGCGATATCGCGCTCATCGGCCTCGACACTGGAGAGGATAAGCTCGACACCAATCCTCTGTTCGCAGGCATCTTCAGGATGCAGGAGTATCGGGAGATGCAGGCGCGCTGGCTGGCGGAGGCCATCGAGACGGAGGCGGTGAAAAGCGCGAAGTTCAAGGTCGCGTTCTGCCACATCCCGCTTTTCGATGCCGACCCGCAGCAAAATCCCGGGGATGTCGTGCCCGCCGATAAGGATCCGCGATACACGCACGATTACGCGCGCTGGCAGCGCACCTGCGCGAAGTTGTGGGGGCCGAGCTTCGAGAAGGCCGACGTGCAACTGGTCATTACCGCACACCAGCACCGTTTCCGCTATGACGCGCCGGCTGCGGGCCGCTCCTGGGCTCAGATAGTGGGCGGGGGAGCGGAATTCGGTGTCATCGGACATGGTGCAGCCGCGCGCCCGGACGCAGGTAAGTTCCCGACGGTGATCGAGGGGAAGGTGGCCGGCGGTAGGCTGGTGGTCACCGTACATGACGTGTGCCACAATAAGATCGCAGGCGAGTACACGTTCGGATAACGGCTTGCCGATGACTTGTTCGGGGGCGCTCAGTGCTGTATCCTATTTGCATACTCAGGAGGGTGGAAGATGATGACGGATCGTAGACGGTTCTTGAAGGGAGCGGCGTGTGCCGGTGGCGCGGCAGTCTTGCTGGGACAGACGGGATGTACGTCGTTTTCGGGGTTGATGGCGCAGCGGCGCAAGAGCATGATCGGTTTCCGCGCGGAACCGCTGGAAAAGGTTCGCGTCGGCATCATCGGCGTCGGACACCGCGGTCCGGGTGCGGTGAGCCGGCTTTCGCGGATCCCCGGAGTCGAGATTCGGGCGATCAGCGATCTGTTTGAAGATCGGGTGGCGAAACAGGTCAAGGCCTTGACCGACAAAGGACTGCCCGCTCCGAAAGGCTACTTCGGATCACGTGACAGGTGGCGTGAGTTGTGCGAATCCAGTGAGATCGACTTGGTCTACATCTGTACCCCCTGGTTATGGCATACGCCGATGGCGGTTTACGCGATGCAGTGCGGCAAACATGCGGCGGTCGAAGTGCCGGCCGCGATGACGCTTGAACAGTGCTGGCAGTTGGTCGATACCGCGGAGGAGACGCGTCGCCACTGCATGATGCTGGAAAACTGCTGCTACGGGTACAACGAGATGCTGGCCCTGAATCTCTGCCGGAAAGGTGTTCTGGGCGATCTGGTGCATGGCGAGGCGGCCTACATTCACGACCTGCGCATGAGCAAGTTGCGGGAAGACAACGAGAACGGTTATCAGGGCCAATGGCGGCTTGAGTGGTCCAAGCAGCATACCGGCAACCCCTATCCGACGCACGGCCTCGGTCCGGTTTGCCAATACATGGAGATCAACCGCGGTGACTGTTTTGAGTACCTCACCTCAGTCAGTAGCAATCAGTTCGGCCTCAGTCAGGCGGCGGCGGAAAAGTACGGAAAGAACAGCCCGCAGGCCAAAGTGCCCTATCGGCTGGGTGACATGAACAGTTCGCTGATCCGCACCTACCGCGGACGCACCATTCTGGTGCAGCACGACACCACCAGCCCGCGTCCCTACAGCCGCCTCAATCTGATCTCGGGCACGCGCGGCATTCTGGCGGACTACCCGTTGCGCGTGGCGCTGGCGCCCAACACGCATGTGTGGATGAAGGAGAGCGAGCTGGAGGCGTTGAAGGCCAAGTACGTGCATCCGCTCTGGGACAAAAAGGGCGAGGCGGCCAAGAAGGCGGGCGGCCACGGCGGCATGGATTTCCTGATGGACCTGCGCCTCTGCCACTGCCTGCAGCACGGGCTGCCGCTCGATATCGATGTCTACGATAGCGCGCTCTGGAGCTCGCTGGTCGAACTGACCGAGCGTTCGGTCGAACGCGACGGTCGTCCGGTCAAGGTGCCCGACTTTACGCGCGGTGCCTGGAAGATCGCCGAGCCGCTCGGCATCGTCACGATGTGAGCGGAACGCGGTGGAGCAGGTGATTGTCGCCGGCAAAGAATGCGGCGGCCTGCCGGACTGCGCTGGCGGCCATACGCGCGTTGGCTTCGGCCGTGTTCGAGCCGCTGTGCGGTGTCAGCACCATGTTGGGAAGCAGACGCAGGTCTTTGTCCGGTACGGCAGGCACGTACGGTTCCGTCACGAACACGTCGCTCGCCGCGCCGTCGAGATGGCCTGACGCCAGCGCGTCGTAAAGCGCAGCCTCATCCACAATGCCGCCGCGGCCGGCGTTCACGAGCACGCTGCCGCGCTTCATGCGCGCCAGACGTTCCGCGCCGATCAGCCCCTGTGTGCCGGGAGTCAGCGGCAGGTGGATCAGCACGAGGTCGGCTTCCGGTAACAGCGCGTCAAGATCCTGCGAGTAGCGCTCAATGCCGCAACATATACGTAGCGTTTCATGTGTTTCGCCTGTGCGTACCACCCATTCGTCCTCGCTCGCCACATCATGCACCAGCACATCCACATCAAATCCGAGATGCAGCATGCGGGCGACCTTGAGACCGATCCGTCCGCCACCGATGATCAACGCTTTCCGTCCGTGCAACTCATGGCCGCCGACCGCCTGGAAACCGCCGCCGCGTATCGTCGCGTCGAGCTGCGTGATGCGGCGCATCACGGCACCGACCAAAAAGAGCGTCAGCTCAGCCACGCTGGTCTGGATGTCCACCGGTGTGTTGACGAGCGTCAGGCCCTTTGAGGCCGCGTAGCTTTTGTTAATGCTGTCGGTGCCGAAACCGAACCGTATCAGTAGCGATCCCTGTCCATCGGCCTGGTCGGCCAATGCGTCATAAAGCGCTTGGCGATACGGCGCGACACCCAACACGACTGCCCGGCAGCCGGTTTCGCGGACAAGCGCGGCAAGCGTGGCTTCATCAGACGGCGCGGGACGGCAGTCGAGGTCTGGCACGGATGTGAAGACCGGTGCGGCTTTGTCAAATTCAGCCTGTGTGACAAGAAGAGTCGGCAAGGGAGTGTTCATAAAAAATCAGCTTATTTGCGTAACAGGTCGCGGCAGCCTTGCATGATGAAATGGGTGTCGAGGCTGCATCCGATGAAACGGTAACCGGCGGCAATACGCTCGTCGATCCGACGTCGTTCGGGGGGGACCACGTGATAGCCAGGTGCGACGCCATGGCGATGACACGCCGCCAAGATCTTTTGTTCAGCAGTCAGTACAAGCGGATCGTCGAGCTGGCCCGCGATGCCAAGCGAGGCCGAGAGATCGTACGGGCCGATGAAGGCCGCGTCGATGCCGGGACGCGCCAGGATTTCGTCGGCACGTTCTGCCGCAAGCGCATGCTCCAGCATGACCGCAACGAAGACCTCGTCATTGTGACGACGGATGTAGTCCGCAAAATTGCGTCCGTAATCGAGGGCGCGCGAGAGCGAGGTGCCGCGGTTTCCCTGCGGCGGATAGCGGACGGCGGCGGCCATCAGATCGGCGTCTTCGGCGGACATGACGCTCGGCACGATCACGCCTTTCGCGCCCGCGTCAAGCACATGCTTGGCGAGCACCGGATTGACGCCGTCGAGGCGCACCAGCAGATCGCAGCCGGAAGGGCGGACGGCCCGTTCGATCTGTTCCACGACCGATAGATCAACGGCGGCATGCTCCATGTCGAGGGCAATCCAATCGAATCCCTCGCCTGCCATGAGTTCGGCGATTGCCGGATGCGGGATCAGCATCCAGCCGCCCAGAGCCGTTTCCTTGTTCTTAAGCTTTTGTTTGGTTTTATTCATCGTGAACTTTCTGTGATACGGGATCGAATTGAGGCCAGATCGAAAGTGACGTCGATGTCGCTGGACGGCGACGAAGACGGATAGCCTTCGCCAAGGTAGAGCCAGTTGGCCTGGGGGGTGTGACGAATGGTGGCACCGGGTGCGCCGTCGAGCGAAACACGGGTCAGGTCGGCCTTGGAAGTGAGCGAGATCCGCTGCCAAGTGCCGGGACGGACCTCGCCACAAGGTTGTGACATCCCGGCGACTTGCAACAGGATGGTGCCGTCGCGAACCACGACGCGGGCCGGCTGACAGGCGTCGCCGACCGTGCACAATGTGCCGGTGACGCCGCACTCAATGCGGAAAGTGAATGCAAACTCGAGTCGGTCGCCGGCGGCGCGTTCATTGGCAGGCAATTCGACACCGGCGGACGCCAAGCCGGTGAGACGCAGGAAAGCGCGCCCATCGGGACCTGCTGGGACGGTGCTGATGGACGACGTCTCTGTCTTCCGTGCGTTAGCGGTTTCGGTGACTTTATCGAATCGGGTGAGTCCATCTGGGCTACTGGCGTCAAAGAGGCGGTTTGTACCGTCGAGAGTCAGTGAGCGGACCTCACCCTCGAGGGGGGGAAGTGCGCTGGTTGAGAAGTTGGGGCCGAATAACGTGGCGGTGCGGCTGGCGAGCGAACGACGGCCGGGCTTGAAAGTGACGCGGTCCGTCTGGCCGTTCAGAGTGAAGATGACTTCGCCTTTAGGGTAGTTGATCGACACGCCGAGTCGATTCCAGCGGGTACTTAACACCGGCAGGGTAGAGCGCAAGTTTCGGGCAGGATCTCCGAGGTGAACGAAGGCCGTGCCGGCGATGCCCCAAACAAAACCGTTGGTCGAGGCGCGGTTGTCAAAGAGCACGCCATGGCCGTCCGGTTTTATGTCCGCCTCGATCCGTACGCGGTCGGTCGCGATATCGGGTGCTGCAAGGCAGGCAAGCGATGCGCCTCCCTGTAGCGTGAGCACGCCGTTCGTGAGAATGCATTGTGGTGCAGGGGGCAGGTTCGAGCGCGGATAGAGATAGAGACGTTTCGGGTCGGGTAACGGTGAAACGCGTACGGCACGGATATTGCGCAGGGCGCAAGGCCCTTGGCTGTAGGTGATGAGGAGCGTATCGCCCTGGATGTCCATTTGCGGATAGGCAACCTCAGGCTCGCGTCCGGTGAGCCCAATCCCCGCGACAAAGTCGATGCCGCTGCCGCGGTTCACAAAAAGCGCCAGGTTGCGCCGGTCAGCGCCAAAACGGCCGGCGGGCCAATCGTTATGAGTCATCAGCAAACGATCAGAGTGAGGTTGCCGCAGGACGTGCATGCGTGAGACCACGGTTTCGATCGGCACGAAGGCGTGCGGCGTCCACGTCATGCCGGCATCCCGTGAAATGGACCAGACGAGCGTTTCCTCGGGACGAATGGTGGCGCGCTCGAACGCCGGAATGAAATTGTTGCGGGCAAACATGATCACAGAACCGTCGGGCTGCTCGAAAACGGTGGGTTCCCATTGCCGCCACTCCAGGCCCGGGAGCACCGCGCCGGGTGAAACGTGCCAAGTGACGCCGTCGTCGGTCACCAGCACGCTGTTGCGTTTTTCGCGTCCGTACCAGGAGTTTGTGCCGGCAGCCGCGTTGGTGGAGAGTGGCCCGATCATCGTGACCGGTGCTAATACGCGGCCTGAGGCCAAGCGCAGCGGGTTCTGTGATGGAAACAGACGGTAGGGGTGTCCATCAATTACCGGGTCGGCCTGACCGTTCCAGGTCAACAGGCGGTTGGTCCAGAGTCCGTCCGGCGCATCGAGCGTCGAAAAATAGCACCCGTTGTGGGCATCTTTCGAGTTCTGGCTCCAGATGCACCAGAGACGGTCCCCCACCACCAGCAGATTGGGTTGCCACTGTGTGCCTTTGGGACAGGGGATGGGATTGACACTGTGTGACGGATCTGAAAATACGGGTTGCGGCGGACTCCAGATCAGTCCGTCCCGGCTGGTACTGAGAAAGTTGAGCTGGCCGGGGGCGCCCTCCGCAGGGGTCGTGTTGGCGTTCCAGACACAGAACCAGCGGTCACGATACCAGGCCACCGAACTGTCGTGGTTGTAACGCAACGGCTGCTGTGCGGCATCCACCACGACGGCACGCTCGATCTTCGGCGCGTAGACGGTGTAGCCGTGCCACGGTGCATCGACCGCGAGGAGTGGCGCGGCGAGGAGAAAGAAAAAGAAGAGCGAGAAGGGATAACGCTGAACGCTCAACGCTGAGCGCTCAACGCTCAAGGAAATACCAATTGGTTTCGGCAGTTGCTCCGCAGATCTCCCCATTTGAGTGTTCAGCGTTGAATGTTGAGCGTTCATTTCTCTTGGGCCTTCGGGATGATTTTGCCGAGCAGGAAGAATTTGCGTTCAGGATACCAGAGCACGGGAACGCCGTCGCGTACGGTGAAGCTGGCGTACAGCGCGAGGTCGAGCCGTCCGCGGGTGCCGGGTTTGCCGAGGCTGACGCCATCATGGTCAAAGAAGAACTGCGGCGCGTCGAACCAGACGGGCTGGTCTGCGCCGGCCTTGAACGTGCCGCGCACGAGGTGGATCGGGCGGCGGTGATAGCTGGAATCCGCAGGCGTATAGCCCATGTAATGGCCGTCGTGGTTGTGGATGAAGAGCACGTATCGGCCGCTGCCCGCCTCGTTGCCGCCCACATCGTACATCGGGCAGGGCGAGAGCGGGTGCCGGAGCGGTGCGCCGCCGTCGCGGCGCAACAGCGGGCGTGGCGCGGTCCACGTCTCGCCCTGGTCGGCGCTGACGCTCCAGCACGGGCTGCCGCTGCAGGTGCGCATGACGCAGAAAAGACGGCCGTCCGGCAACTTGACCAGCGAAGGTTCCTGGCAGGCGCTGATCGCGGGGTGGCCGGGGTAGGGCACGCTGAGCGCCTGCTCGTTGAAGGCGAACCACGTGATGCGGATGTCCTGAGGCTCGGGGTTGTCATCGATGTTTTCGAAACGCATGAATTCGACGCGCGCGTCGGCCGACATCCACGACTTGGTGGGGTTGGGCGTGACCGCGAAGCTGGTCCAGCGCGTGATGCCGGCCAGGTATTTGTTGTCTTTGCCGAGGCGCAGCGGCTTTTGCCAGCAGAGCACGTTGGGCGGCATGGTCGGGTCGGGATTGTCGCGCATGCTGCGGCGCATCGGAACATTTTGCGGCGCGGACCAGGTCTTGCCGTTGTCGTCGCTGAAAATGCCGTGCAGCCAACCGGTATGGTGGAAAAACTGGTCGGTCTGGCCGATGTGCTGGCTATAGAGAATGTAAATGCGGCCGCTTCGGCTGACCAGCGGATACCCCCAACTGGCGATGTGGCCGTCACCCGGTTTCTTGGGCCCCGCGATGATGCGCGGCTTCGTCCAGGTCTTACCTTCGTCGTCGCTGCGGGCGAAAGCCAGGTGCTGGTCCGGCTGCGACTCGGCGGAACTTTGCGTCCAGACCGCCATGAGCGAGCCGTCCGGTCCGTCAAAGACAAGGAAATGCTCGTTGCCGGTGTCGTTGACGGAGGAGTCGGTCACTTCCGGCACGAAAACCACGAAATCGGGTTTGGTGATATGGAGTTGTGAAGGAATGCGCGCCTTGAGTTCCGCCGGCGAGGCGATGACCGGCGGTGGCGGCGGCGGTTTCACCGGTTCGTCGGCTGGGGCGGCCTGGACCGAGAGCGCAGCCAGACAGGTAAGCGCGAAAAACGGACGCAGGTTCATGATGGATACGTCAGATGCGTTCAACATACTTCCTCCAATGCGGCTCGACGCGATCAGCGGCGGTTTTTTGCCAAGCGGTTTCCATGTTCTCAGCGGCCCTCATAAGATCAGCATGCCCCAGGTGGTGAGTTGCGGCACCGTGATGCGGATACAGTCGCTGTGCCGTTCGGGGACAATCTCAGCCGAAGGTGCGTCGGGAGCATGCCACACGGCACGGGACACCGCCCCCCAACGGTTGGGCTGGCGCAAAGTGATCGTGATCGGCCGGTAGGTCTCGGCGCGTTCGCTGTTTTCGCCGCCAAGGTTCCAGTTCACAAGGTGAATGGCACGGGTGCCGCGCACGGGATCGGCGCGGAGGAAGGTGTAGAGTTGGCCAGGCCCTTCGACACGCAGCAGGTCGAGCGCCATGACGCGGCTGATCGCGTCGATGTCGGCAGAAGCCCCTACGAAACGCAAGCGGCCGGTGACGCGCGCGGCGTCGAGTACAGCTTTGTCCTCCGCGCAGAAAGTGTCGGACGGACTGAGCTCGACCAAAAGGCGCAGGCCGTGCAGCGACGCGGTTGTGATCGGCACCCGTGCGGTACGGCTGGCACCGAGCACGAAACGGAAGGGAAGTTGGCGGGCCGCGAGCGCCAGCCCGTTTGCCGCGTAGGAGCCGGGCTCGTCTCCGTTCACCAGCACCCCGATCTCGGAGACGGCGGCGGTTGCATCCAGCACAGCACGGTGCGTGTGGATGAAGTCGTAAAGATCGCCGTATTGGTCGCGCGTGCCGAAATACCGCGGCTGAATGCCGGTGGCGTCACTGCCCATGTAAATGTCCCATGGCACGAGGTGCGGCTGGCCGAGCGCGTACGTGGTGGCGATCGCGGCGCGCGTGCGGGCCGTGCTGCGCGGGATCGGTGAGATCACCTGCGTGATTCCGGCTGCTTCGGCGATCTTGCCGCCGAAAACATATTCAAGCGCCGTCTGAAAATCGGCCTTCTGCGAAGATTCGCCGAGTAGGAAATCGATGACGTCAATACCGTGCAGCACGCGGTCGGGCCGGAGCGGTGTGAGCAGGCCGTTGACCGAGACCGGGATGTAACGGTCGGGCGACCAGGCGTCGAGATTCGCCCGGAAATCCCTGTAGAACGTGCGCATGCCTGCGACTTGGAAGTCGATGAAAGCGGGCGTGAGCGGCAGGTCGCGGAAACGTTCGCGGTACGTCGCCGCATCGGGCACGCCGTTCGTCTTGAGATGGGCGCGATAGTCAAAGTTCGCGATGTCGGCGACGCCGAGCGCCAGAAGGGCTTCGCGCGTGTAGTGCGCGGCAAGCCATGCGCGGAAACCGCTGCGGCAGGCGTCGCAGAAACAGACACCGGCGTGACGAACCCAACTTGCGTTCATCTCCCAATCGTCTACGTGAATCGAATCCATCCCGACTTGGACGAGACGTTTGGCGTCATCAAAAAAGAGTTTACGAAAGGCCGGATGATGACAGCATCCGGTGAACGTTCTAGGGCCGAACGTCACCATCCAGGGGGGGGTGATCTTGTTGCCGTCAAGATCCTCATGACGCCCCGACAGATCGCCCGCATGGGTCCGGTTGGTGGTGGCGTGACCCTGCCCTTGCAAGCCGTTGAGCGTACCTTGATAGAAGAGACCCGCGCTTTTGGCCTGCTGCACGAAACCAGTCTCAGAGCCATAGACCCAGAGGAGATGCGTGGCGTGAAAGGACTGTGCCGTCTCAAGGGCGTTGGTGCGCCACTGCCAGCGTGTGGAAAAAGGAATGGCAGACGCCGGCAGGCGAAAGCACCCGCCGGCTGCGGGTTGTGCTTCGCGTGACGCCAATTCCGCCACAGTCGGCAGCATGGTGTCTTGGGCGGAGGCTAGATCAGCATCGAAAAGCGCGCGCAGCGCTTTTTCGTCCAGCGCGCCGCGAAAGATCCGGACGCGGTCAATCCATCCGTTGAATGGGCGGATACCGTGGAAATTGCCGAGAAACAAGTCGCCGGAGTTGGCAACGGCCTTTTCGGTGCGGACCGCCTCAGCGATCAGGGCGAGAGGCGCGGTGCGGCTGCCGGTGTAGGCGGCGATCTTTTGCGGCGAGGCCGCGACGGCAAAACAGCGCCACGCGTCGGTCAGCTTGAGGCGCTGGCTGACGGCGAGCGGGTAGGCAGTCTTTTGGGGATCGGGGCCGAGCATCAGGGTGACACCCGCCGGGTGAGGCATCAGATCCCATGCGCCGGGTTTGTGCAGCAGACGGGCCGGGGCTGTCCCAGACAGGGCCGCCGGATTTTGCCGCGCCCACAGAACGATGGTGAAGGCGTCGAGGCTGTGGAGAGCTGAATCCTTGAAGCGCACGGCGCCACCGGCGCGCGCATCCTGCGGGGTGGTGCCGCCGTGGCGCGAAGCGGCGGTCAGATCCAGGCAGCGGCCAAAGGGGCCGAAACCGTAAAACGGTTCCTCTCCCGGCGCGTAGGTCTCAAAACGCGCGGTGCCGCCGAGCGAACCGGCATTGGCCAGATCCGTCTCGAAATCAAGCGCAACCAGCGGCTGTTCTGCGATGACAAGCAGTTGGCCAGATAAGAGAAACAGGGGAACGAATCCTATTTTCATGGTAGTCATGCGAGGTGTCGTTCAGCGGCTGGACCGCCCGGCTTTGAAATGGCTGACCGCCTCGCTGGTGCGGAGTGGCCGGTTGTAGAGACGCAGGACGTTGACGGCAGGCGCGATGGTCAGGGTCGCGCTCCCGTTGGGCGTACGCAGATTGGGACTGAAGCGCCCCCAGCCGAACTGCCGCTGGTCGCCGCCGTCGCACAAGACACCGTCCACCACAAACGTGATGATTTTTGGGCCGCCGTCGACAGTGATGACGGCATGATGGGCCTTACCGGCGGTCAACAGGTTCCGGTCGCTGGCCCAGGCGCACTCGGTGCGGCCATCGTTCAGTGTGATGCGCAGCGCACCGTCCGCGAGGGCCTCCACGTGCAGTCCTTTTCCCTCTTCGTCCCGATTGTCGAGCAAAGTTTGCGCGGCACCTGGGTCTTGCAGCGTGAACCACACGTCGATGCTGAAACTGGCGCGCAGGTCGAGTCCGCGCTGGTCTTCGGATTTGGGATCGCGCCGGTTGAACGCCGGCAATTTGGGCATGGCGACCTGTGCGGGAAGCGGCCCCGTGAGATTCAGCACGCGGCCGGTGGTGGTGATTTCACGGGCATCCCATTGGGCGAAAAGACCGTTGATGAGTGCCTGTGGGATACGGTGAGTACGGCCGATCGTTTTCTGCGTTTCAGTGACAAAAAATTCGCCGCCGTCCTCCACGAGATCGGGGTAACTCATGCGGATATAGGGGTCGTCGTCATAAAGCAGGATTTCCGGCTGCGACCACTCGAGACGTTTGCCGTCGGGGGTGTCGACCTCACGGCCGGCCATGAGCCAGGCGGGATTGCGGTCGTCATAGGGACTGCGTCCGTCTCTGCCGCTCGCGCCGAGCGCACCGACAAAGCGGCCACCGTGGTTGTGGAACCAGTAGAGATATTGGCCGTTGGGACATTTCCAGACGAAGTTTGCGGCGCGCGGGTGTTTGACGCGCCTGCCGCCGGGCGTGTATGTCATGTAGGCGGGCTCGGTCCAGGTGCGTGCGCCATCGCGGCTGTAGGCACAGGCGGGCCAGCCGTCGATCGTGCGGTAGACGCAGAAGATCGTGCCGTCGCTGAGGCTGACGATACTCTGCTCTTCTGCCACGCGGCCGCCGCCGGGGGGTGTCCGCAGGCCGATGGTGCCCTCGGGCAGGGTCTCAAAGGTGATTTTTGACGGATCGCGCTCGGCCAGGATATTGGGACTCTTGAGGAACGCGCCTTCGGACTGGGCGAAGAAACCCGCGCCCATGGCACCGACCTTATGGATGACGAGGATAGCATCGGTGCCATAGATGAGCGGTTTACCGACATTCCAGAAAAACTTCAGCTTGCCGTTGTAGGTGTTTTGAAGATCGCAGTCAAACGCGCGCATCGGGATGTCATACCTCTGCGCCGACCAGGTGCGCCCGTGATCGTCCGAGTATTTGAAGACATAATGCCCGAGCGAGTCGACGCGCGTGTAGACACCCTTGTCTTCGCGCTTGACCTCTTTCACGCGGTCGGTGTTGTGATTGTAGAAGCAGTAGATCCGGCCATAGGGCGTCTTGAGGAGCACGGCGTACGAAGACTCGGGGCCGTCGGCAGGTTCGACGTCAACCTCCTCCTCCCAGGTGCGGCCGCGGTTCGTGCTGCGCATGGAGACAATGTGCTGGCCGGGCGCCCCCTCGCGTCCGCTGCCCGTGGTGATGACACAGAGCCAGGCCCCGTCATCGGTCTTGACGATGTACGGCTGGTCGGCATAGTGGTGACTCGGGATTTCCCATCCGTTGGCGATATGGCGCGGGTCGGGTGTCACGGCAGAAAACGCTGGTGTGGCGGCTACGGCACCACGTACTGCCGTTATCGATATCATCATGCAAATGATCTGTGTTCTCATGTTCAGGTTCCTGTCATTTTCTGTCACAGTTGAGTCGATTGTCGAGGTATGCAAATGCGTCAAGGATATAGGGCGCGCGGGTTTGTTCATCCGGCAGCCAGTATGCCAACGTCCGCGAGGGCGTCTGCGGAAGCGCGGTTGCGCGACGGCACAGGCTGTCGGCCAACGACGCGCCTAACGCCAGTTGTCCGGCCAGCAGAAGAACCCGGCATGCACGAGCCTGCACACTCAGGCTCATGGCACATAGGATGAGCCGCGAGGCTGTGAATCGCATGTTGCGCATTCCGGCAGTCAATTCCTTACGGAGTAATGAAGTGGGCGTGGTCATGATAACAGATACGATCTCGGATGCGGCAGCCCTTGAGATATGAGCGTCATTGCAAGGTGAAAAGGGTGCCGGTTGGCGTCGCGGTGAGTGTCAGGTTCACGGCACTACGACGCTCGCCGTCGTCCGCATACAGTCTTAACGTGTAGAGCCCACTACGTGAAATCAGCATGGCGCTGGCCGGGTTGTTGGTGTCCTCGATCCACACGGCCGCCGGATCACCGGCAATGACCGACCAGCGGGTGGCCAGTGAACCGCCGTACGGGTGGCCGTCGTCGGTCACTGTCGCGATGTTGGCGAACGGTTGTCCGGCCTTCACCTTGACGGTGGTCGGCGCTTCAATCACCGGCGCGTGGTTATTGTTAGGATCGGCCGCAAGCCGGAGGATCTCTTCATCCTGCAGGAATCGCGAATAGATGCGCAGATCGTCAATCACGCCGTCGAAGTTACGGGTGCCGTTTTGGGTGCTGTTGTTTCCCACAAAGAAAGGCGACACGAAGTCCACCGCCCCGGGGAAAGGGGTGTTAAGCGGATTCGAGGGAATCTTGACCCCGTTGAGATACATGACTTGGCGTGAACCGCCGGCGGCGGCACCGCTGTTGAAAAGAAAGGCGGCGTGGAACCAACGGTTGGGGGTGATGATGTCGTTCGGCCACATCCACGTGTGTTGATCACTGCCGGTACCGATCCCGCGCGTTGACAAATCAAAAGTACGGTTTCCCGGCTTATAGATGATGTAAAAGTTGGGGCCGACATGGATCACGCGCTGATACAGGTTGCCGCTGCCGGCAGGGTCGATGTAGGCACCGTCATGGTAAAACCAGAAAGCAAACGTCATGTTGGAAGAGAGGACGGGGAAGGTCGAGCCGATGCCGACCGCATCCAGACGCGGCGCGCGGAAGCCCAGCCCCGTTTTGCCCGGTTGTAATAGCGCCGAGAAGGACAGCGAAAGCGTCATGTCACCGACACGGTCGGTCGCTTTCTTGGTGGTCGGTTCGTCATCCATTGGCCACCAGTGTATCAATCCCTCCGTCAAGTCACCGACAGGCGCGGCCACCGTGACGGTAATCACATCGTGACCGGACAAGTCACCGTCGTCGGCGGTAAGACGCACGACATAGGTGCCGGCGGCGGAGAACGAAGCGGCGGTCTCGTTCGTGAAGGCGTTGTCAAAGAAAACTGCGCCGGGGCCACTGACTTTCGACCAGCATAGGCGGACCGGGCCTGGATGACCGTCGTCAGTGACAGTGGCAGCAATGGGGACGGATGCGCCGAACACGGTGTTGGTGGCTGGCCACAGGGCGGTCACACTCGGTGCGGTGTTGCCGATTGACGCTTGATTCAGGCACTCAATCGTGACCTCGTCTGACGAGTTGCCCAGTTCACTGAAGCTCGTCAAGCGGAAAACATAGGTGCCAGCTTCGGGAAGGCTGACGGCAGTTTCAGGAAGATCCGGGTGTTCGATGACGGGCGTCGCACCGGCCGGCGCAGAGACGACACTCCAAAGAGAGGTGGCTGCTATGCGACGACTGAAATCGATGGTGCTCACGATGCGTCCCGGCAGTCGTGTCACACCACGATGGATCACCTGATCGGCGCCGGCGTCAGCCATGGGCGGCCGATTGTTGTAGAGCGCCAGAATCTCGTGATCCGACAGGGCGTCATTGTAGATGCGCACCTCATCGAGTGCGCCGTCGAGCGGGCGCATACCGCCAATCGATGTATTGCCTAGGAAAGCGTAATTCGCGCCAATGTTGTCCGGCAAATACGTCTTCGGTGTCTGTACGTCGCTGCCGCAACGGATTCCGTTCAGATAAAAGACAGGCTGAGCAACCCACTCGGTCTCATTGGTGTAGGCCCGCTGCACGACGAGCGCGGCATGATGCCATTGGTTGGTCGTGAATTTGAATGGGATCTGATCAGGTGTGGTCCATTCGGCGCGCGTCGGTGTGCTGCCAAGCCCGATGTTAAAGCGTTGCGGCAACGATGCTGAAAACTGATAGTAGAGGGTATTGAAATTGACCAGTTTTGGGTAGGTGCTGTTGGTGTAAGATGGCGGCACGTTGAACCAGAGAGAGATGGTGAGATTGGTCAGGTGAGTGTTTGACAAGAATCGGGCCCAAGCGTTGGTCGTACCATCGAAATAGACGGCCTTGCCGAAGCGTCCGTCCACAATCGAAGTGCCGGTCCCCAGTGTGCAGGGGCGACCGTAACCGGAAGCGTCTGTCAAGGTGGTCGCGCCCGGTTCCTCATCCATGGTCCACCAGCCGATCAGGCGCGGGGATTGCGCAGGTGAGACGGATGCCAAGCAGACGAGCCCCAACACGCAAGGGAACAACACCAGTCGCTTCATAACAACCTCCTTTTCAGAATACGACAGTGTTATGATATACTAGTGTTTAATAGTCAACATGGAAAATTGATACTTGACCAAAAATCATCTATTTTGATATATCAAGAGAGAGAAAAACTAGGGCGGAGGACTTTGCGAACAAGGTGGCGGATACGCATGGAGACGGGAGAGACACAGTTCTTTCTCCCGATTCATTTGTACAGCGCGATCTCCAGGCAGGAGCCGTTGCGTTCCGCCACAACCGGGAACAGTTCGGTCTCGGCCCGTTGGATCTGCGCAAGCGGGGTGCCGTTTAAGATGACCGACACAGGCGTGTCTTCGCCAGGCTTGTGGGTCTCCAACTGCAGGGCTGCCTCTTTGAAAATGACTTTGCGCGTGCCGTTCGCGTTTTCCGGTCATGTCGGCGTCCGGGAAGAATCTTTCCAAAAACGTCCCGTCTGCGGTTTGGGCGTACAGATGAAAGAGGGTCTTCTCGTCGGCGGCATCACGCCGCAGGGTCAACATCCAGCCGTTGGAGGAACGGCGGTTGCCGGCGACGAAGAAGAGTGACGTGGTGCCGGAGGGATCACCGTAAAGCCGGAACCCGCCTTCGACCGTGAAACTGTTGGTCAAATCCACCTGCCAGCCGAATCTGCTGTGATGAAAATTACGGCTCTGCATGCGTGCGCTGCCATAGTTGTTGGCCGGATTGTCGAAAAGGATGACAAAAGAGTCGGGATTGGGGATTGCGGCTGCAAACTGTTTGTTGGTCGGCAAACTCCCCGACGGAGCGCTCAGGTTGTTGGCGGCGGCCACGAGACAACGCCCGTTGAACGCACCGGCCGGCCGGTTATCGAGTGGCCAGAGTGCAATGGTTTTAGACCAACAGGGCCTGCGAACAGGAGGATCGCCGCCTGAATGACATGCGCAATGAGACGTTCCGATTTCTTGGGGACTCCTTGTTGTTCGGTGAGGGACTCAACCGCCCGTACATGGCGAGTCAGCATAACGCCGCAAAATGGTTCCATAACGGTTCATGATGATCCTCATTATCATATATCATAAATGTCCGTTCAACACATAAAAAAGCCATTTGACAAAAAATACGTCTATTTAATATATTAAATGGCATGGCAAATTATTCGGTTGACAAGGCGG
The DNA here is from genome assembly GCA_035449085.1 of Kiritimatiellia bacterium. Lineage (GTDB taxonomy): Bacteria > Verrucomicrobiota > Kiritimatiellia > RFP12 > UBA1067 > DUPH01. Next base: position 22,509 of record DAOTKE010000018.1, read on the forward strand.
CACAGGCAGAGGGGGCGGAAAACACGCTGTCGCGGCGTGTCTATTGTGTGTTGCGTGACGATATCCTTGCCGGACGGATCAAGTCCGGCGAGCGGCTGGTGCGCAAGACGATCAGCGAACGGCTGGGGGTCAGCACGATCCCGGTGATCGAGGCGCTCTACATGCTGGAGATCGACGGCTATGTGGAGAACCTGCCGCTGGTGGGGTGCCGCGTGAGGTCGCTGACCTTGGAGGACATCGACAACGATCTGATCCTGCGCGAGGCGCTGGAATGCCAGGCCGCACGGTTGTGCGCGGAGAACGCGGCACCTGAAGATTTTGAAAAACTCATGCATAAAGCCCGGCAGGTTGACCGCTTTATGCGCGCGGACACGCCGGACCAGACGCTGGGCAGCCAGATCCACTGGGAATTTCATATCGAGTTGGGGCGGATGAGCGGATATTCGGTGTTCAGCGACATGTTACAAAAGGCCTGGTTTCAGCGGTACATGAGCCTCAACAGCCTGAAATCGATCCGTTTTGAACCGCCGCCGGACGGGTGGCACCAGATTCTGGTGAAAAGAATCCGGAAGGGCGATCCCGACGAAGCGGAACAGGCCATGCGCGAGCATGTCCGGTTCGGGCGGAAAGACGACCGCGACGCCCTGAAGGTCTATCTGTTCGAGAACGCGGTGGGCGGGAAAAGGGGAAAAGAAAGAAGCACGTTCGCCGAGCGGTTGCGCCGCGAAGGATCCAAGCGGTAACTTCCAACGCTCAACGTTCAATTTTCGAATCAAGGAGGCACGATGAAAGACGGATTTACGCAAAGCATGGATAGGATGCTGGACGGGGCTCTGGCAGGGCTGGGAGCGGGACTGGTCGGGTTGGTGCTGGTGTCTGTCTTTTGCCGTTACGTGCTGAATCAGTCGCTCTCTTGGAGCGATGAGGTCGTCCGGTATCTTTTTGTCTGGTTCACGCTGTTCGGCACTGCGGTGACCCTCCGGGAACGAGAGCATATCCGGGTGGAATATTTTGTGGAGAAGCTGCCGGCGGGGCCGCGCCGTGCGGTTGAGATCGCGATGCTGGCGGGCGTCTGTTTGTTTCATGTGGCGCTGGTGGTGCTCGGGCTGATGTGGGTCTGGTCGACACGCGGCACGTACACCTCCGCCTTGCAATGGCCGCTGAACCTCTTTTTTTACGCGGCCCTGCCCTGCACCTCCGCTCTGGGTGTCTGGTACACGCTGCGGCGCCTGAGACGCGGCGAATATGCCGAAAACGACGTGACGGCCGAGGAACTGGCCGAGGCTCTACAGGGAGGTGACGCATGCAACTCCTGATCGGCGGAATGCTGGGGCTCATGCTGCTGGGCATGCCGATCGCCTATGCGCTCGGGCTGAGTTCTCTGATCTATGTTGTGACCTGCACCGACCTGTCGCCGATGGTGATCGCGCAGCGCGTATGCGTGGGTGCGGATTCGCTGGTCCTTCTCGCTCTGCCGTTTTTCCTGCTGGCGGGCGAGATCATGAACGCGGCCGGCATCACCCATCGCCTGACACGTTTGGCGTTGGCCATTATCGGGCCGCCGCGCGGCGGCCTTTCTTACGTGGTGGTGGCGGTCAACGTGCTGGTGGCGATGGTGTCGGGTGCGGCGGTGGCGAGTGCTGCGGCCGTCGGCTCGACGATGGTGCCGATGATGGTCAAGCAGGGCTATCCGCGCAGCTACGCGGCGGCCCTCAACGCGGCGTCCGCCACGATGGGGCCGATCATCCCGCCGAGCGTGGGTTTCATCATCTATGCGTCGGTCTCCGGCGCGTCGGTGGGAAAGCTTTTCCTCGCCGGCACGATCCCCGGGGTATTATTGGCGCTGGGGGCATGGGCCGTGTGTGCGTGGATGGCCTATAGCCATGGCTATCCGGCGGGCGAACGCCATAGCCGGCGCGAGTTATGGGAGAGCTTCCGCGAAGCCCTTCCGGCGCTGCTGATGCCGGTCATCATTCTGGGCGGGATCTTCGGCGGGCTGGTGACGCCGACTGAGGCGGGTGCGCTGGCGGTCGGTTATGGTCTGCTGGTCGGTTTCGTGATCTATCGCTCTCTGCGGTTTGGCGATCTCATACGTATCCTGACGGTGACGGCCAGGCGTACGGCGTCGATTATGATGATCATCGCGTGCGCCTCGTGTTTCGGCTTCCTGATCTCTCATGCGGTGGACGCGGAGCGCATCATCGGAAGCGTGCAGGCGATGACCGGCAGCCGCACTGCGCTTTTGCTGCTACTGATCGGCTTGATCCTGATCCTCGGCATGTTCATGGAGGGCGGAAGCATCATGATCATTCTCACGCCGCTGATATTGCCTATGCTTTCCGCTTATCAAATCGACGCCGTTCATTTTGGCGTGGTGTTTCAGCTCGCCATCATGATCGGGCTCCTGACGCCGCCGGTCGGTATGCTGCTTTTTGTGCTGGCCGGTATCAGCCGCGTGCCGGTCAAGACACTGGTGCGGGCACTCTGGCCCTTTTATGTGATGCTGCTGATACTATTACTATTGGTGGCGTTTGTGCCAGAGTTGTCGCTATGGCTGACGCAGCAAACGGGAGGAGCGTTGAAATGAAATATTTTCTGATCGGATTTTCCGCTCTGTTTCTGCTGGTGTGTGGGTGTGGACAGAAGGCGAACACGCCCAAGATATTCAGGATCGCCTATGCGCAGGGTCCGACCGAGCTGTTGCACTTGGCCGCTTTGCGCATGGCGCGCCAGATTGAGGAAGACTCTGGAGGTGCCCTGAAGGTTCGCCTTTATCCCAGTGGCCAGTTGGGGAATGAGCGCGAGATCATCGAGGGGCTCAAGCTGGGGTGTGCCGACATGATCGTGACCGGCGGTGCGGTGATCGGCTGGTACGCGCCCGAGTACGGGGCCTTTGAGGCGCCCTTTGTCTGGCGCGACTACGCGCAGGTCGAGCGTGCCTGGGCCGGTCAAGCGGGCACGGCTTTACGTCAGACGATGGAACAACGGGCCGGTATCCGGTTGCTCAGTCCCTGGTTCCGTGGGCCGCGCTATCTGTCGACCACCTCGCGGAAGGTGTTGCGTCCGTCCGACCTGAAAGGTTTGAAGCTGCGTGTCCCCGAGTTGGAAGTGTTCATCAAGTCATGGCAGGTCTTCGGTGCGAATGTCACCCCGATTCCGTTCACCGACATGTTTATGGCTCTCAAGCTCGGCGTAGTGGAGGGCCAGGAGAATCCCTTGGCCACAGTGTATGCGAACCACCTGCACGAGGTGCAGAAATACATCATGGAGACGCGGCACCTCGTCAGCTTTTATCTGCCGGCCCTTGGGCCTCGATTCACACGCCGCTTCACGGAAGCTGAGCAGGCGTGTGTGATGCGCGCCTTTGAAGCCGCGACGGCGTGGCACAATCAGGAAGTGGAGCGCGCCGAGGTAAAGTACCGCAAAGAGATCGAAGCCGCAGGGGTTGAGTTCGTTCCGCTTGACGTGGAACCGTTTCGCAAATTGGCTCGCGAAAGGATCCCCGCTGAATTTAAAGGGCTCTGGAAACCCGGGCTCTACGAACAGCTCAGCACGGTAGGGGATTGACAAAACAGGGGGGCGACGTTGAAAATGCGCCTGTTGCCATCAACGACGGGGGAGAAATCATGCAGGAACGGGAAGTACAGTTTTTAAAAGAGAACGGGCTGGACGCAGACGGGATTGACCGTGAGGAGCTTCTGGCCGCATTTGCCGATGAGATGGAGGCCGGTTTGGCCGGCAGGCCGTCATCGCTGATGATGATCCCGTCGTTCATCTCGATTGACCGGCCTGTGAAGACGGGGACCCCTGTGGTGGTGCTGGATGCGGGCGGCACCAATCTGCGCGCTGCGGTGGTGTCCATCGACGATAAGGGACACGCACAGATCGGCTCGTTCTCAAAGCGCGCCATGCCGGGCACACAGGGGACACTCAGCGCCGAAGACTTCTTTGACGCCTTCGCGGAGTTCCTGATGCCGATCATCGCCGAGTCGGAGTCGATCGGTTTCTGCTTCTCCTATCCTGCGGAGATCACGCCGGACTGTGACGCGCGCCTGATCCGCTGGAGCAAGCAGATCGAGGTGCCCACCGTGGTGGGACAGATGATCGGTTCCGGCCTGTTACGGCATCTGGCGCAGCGCGGGTATGAGCGCCGCGTGGTGATTCTGAACGATACGGTGGCCACCCTGTTGGCGGGCAAGAGCGCGGGGGTTGCCAAACCCTATTCGGCCTATGTGGGCTTTATTCTGGGCACCGGCACCAACACGGCGTATGTGGAGCGCAATGACCGCATCACCAAGCGCACGGATCTGGATCCGTCCGGTTCGATGGTGATCAATATCGAATCCGGTGCCTTCCGCGGTGCGCGTCAGTCGGTCTTTGACGCTACCATGGACGCGCAGACGATTGACCCGGGACATTACACGTTTGAGAAGATGATTTCGGGTGCCTACTTGGGCCGGCTCGGCTTGACCGTGCTGTGCGCGGCGGTTCAGGCCGGCTTCTTTACGGCTGATGCTGCGGCACGGATCACCTCATGGGCCGAGCTTTCCAACAAGCATCTCGATGATTTCTGCGGTGGCCGCCCAACGCCCGATAATCCGTTCCTGGACGCGGCCTTTTCGGCTGGTGACAGGGAGGCGGTCATCCGGCTCTGCACGCCGGTTTACGCGCGTGCGGCGGTGCTGACGGCCGTGAACCTGGCCTCGGCGATTCTCAAAACCGGCGAGGGACGTGATCCGGCCCGCCCGGTGTGCGTGAACGTGGACGGCTCCACCTATTACCGGACGCTGACGGCGGATTTCGCGCAGCGCGTGCAGCGCGAGCTGGCCGCCTTGCTCCAGCCGCGCGGCATCGCCTACGAGCTGATCCGCGTGGACGAATCGCCCGTGATCGGCGCGGCCGTGGCCGGTCTCATGTGAGCACGGCTAGAGTGGCATGCGGCTTCATTGACAGTCAATGTCGTCCCGCCGTTGCCGCGCCGCACGGTCAGTGGGCCCGTGCCGGAGAAGCGGGCAGCGTCCACATTCTGAGCGCCGCTGCCCGGTGCGCCGTAGGTGCCGCCGACGCGTTGCCTCTCCCCGGCACCAAAGGCGTTCGCCCGCCTGAGAGAAAAGACGCAAAGGTGAATCGACATCTCAGCGTCTTTGCGTTTTAAAGATCCGAGCGGTCAATCAGCACTCTGGGCGTCGGCCTGCGGATAAGGCAGGACCGGCGTCTGCATCTTCGAGAGCAGCGCATAGATCGCCGCGCCGGCAAAGAAAGCCAGGATCAGGCTCAGCGGCAGCGGCTTGCCGAGGGGCAGGCCCCAGGCGACGAGCTGCGGCTGTGCGCCGATCACGAAGCCGACCAGCCAGGCGATCCAGCCGGCCGGGTTGAAGCCCGCGCGCGGCCCGCTCCAACGGCCCTTGTTCATGAAGTACTCGGCGGTCATCGCGCCGCAGATCGGCCCGAAGGAGGCCCCGAAGAAGCCGAAGATCACCGGCAACTTGAGCGCCACCCCGGTCATGGCCAGAATTTCGGCGATCACGCAGCCGATGCCGCAAGAGACCCAAGGATTGACTTTAGGCAGTGTCGTCTTAATGGAGTTGGCGGCAATCAGTGAGGAGAAGCAACAGCTCGGGAAGGCGCAAACGGCCAGCAGGAAGGCCAGTAGGCCGCCGGTCTTGTCGCCGAACAGATTGGCCAGAAGCGCCACCGGGTCGAGCACCACCTTGCCCTGCGCCATCAGCTCTTGACCGGCCGCCGTGCCGTAGAAACCGGCGACGATCAGGGCCGCGATGCCGGCAGTCAGGACGATCGCCCCGAAGATGCCGGCCAGGCCGCCCAGCACCACATCTTTTTTGTTGCGCGCACCGGTTCCGAAATCCACACCCGCCGCGCCTGCGGTGGCCGTGAAGCCGACGATCTGCGTGATTAGCGCGAAGATGATAGCCGTACTGCCCAACGCCGGCAGCGCCGATGGATTGCCAGCCTTGGCCGCCGCTACGAATGCGGCCGGGTCAAACGCGCCAAGCCCGCCGACGGTCTTGGCCAGTGCCGCGAGCAGGACCAGGGCCGGGATGATCGGCAGCCAGGTGGAGATCATCGCCACGTATTTGATGCCCTTGAGCGCCATCACGACGCCCGCCACACCCCACACGATCATAATGACATAGAGCGCCGGCGACCCCTGCGGGAATTTCAGGAAGAGATTCAGCGCATAGGTCGAGCCCGCGATGTTTACGGCCACCCAGCCGAACTGCAGCAGGCCCATCAGGAAGCCCGGCAGGAAGAATCCGCCGTTCGCGCCGAAGGTCGAGGAGCCGACGATGTAGAGCGGCAGGCCGGTCTTCTGGCCCAGACGGCCGAAGACATGGTAGAAGAGCAGATAACAGATCGCGCCGCCCGCCAGGATGCCGAGCAGGGCTGTGGCCCAGCCGGCCGCGAAAATGCCGCCCGCGTTCCCGCCTTGGATCGAAACGGTTCCTGACCAGAAGATAAACCACAGAAAGATACCCGCATAGGTCGGGGCGGTGTTCTTATACCACGGCGCACGGTTGGCGGCCGGATTGGGTTGCGCACACTCCAGATAGGAAGGCACAGCGCTCTTCTCGTTCATGCAAGGCTCCTTTTAAGGTCATGGCGGGTTTTGCGGCGATCCCGCGCCGCATGCCCCAGCCCCATTGAATGTTCGGGTATAGCGTAGGCGATGCTTCAAAGCGGGTCAAGAGCGATTCAGTTTCAAAGGACAATCGTTTTACGCGTGAACGCATCAGACCCGTTAAGCGTTTAACCGGACATGACACGGACTTATATTTTTCTGCTGACGTTAGGAATGGTCGCCAGGGCGGTCAGTGCGGATCCCACTAATCTGCCGCCGATCATCGTGACGGCCTCGCGGGGTGCGGAACCGGTGGCCCGAGTTGCCGCATCCACCGGCGTTCGTTCGGGAGCGGATCTGGGCGAGGCTCAGGCCCGGACTCTGCCGGAGGCACTGGAACGAACAACCGGGGTGATGGTGCAGAAAACCTCGTATGGCCAAGGATCGCCCTATATTCGTGGATTCACGGGATTCAGGACCTTGATGCTGGTTGACGGGATCCGTCTCAATTCACCGGTTTTTCGAGAAGGTGCCAATCAGTACTGGAACACGGTCGACTTTACTTCGCTGGATACCCTCGAACTGCTCAAAGGTCCCGGATCGGCGCTCTACGGGTCCGATGCGATCGGCGGCACGCTCCAGGTATTCACTCGGATGCCAGAATATGCCCCCGATGGCGGTGAAGTGTGGGGCGGACGGCTTTCGACTCGTGTCGCTTCGGCTGAACGGTCGATCATCGGCCGTGCCGAGGGCGAGTACGGGACAGACCTGTGGGCCGGTTTGTTTGGCATGACCGATAAAAAGTTCGGCGACCTCGAAGGGGGCAGGCGTACGGGGCGCCAGCGGCGTACCGGCTATCGGGAACTGGACATCGATGCTAAAGTGCGATTGAATCTGAAGGGCGACCGCGAGTTGATTCTGGCGCATTATGGAGTCGATCAGGATGACGTGTGGCGTACCCATCGAACCCCTTACGGTATCTCGTGGCACGGGACCACGATCGGTACAGAGCGTCGTCATGTGTTCGATCAGGCGCGTTCGCTTTCGTACCTGCGTTATGTGGATCGCGCAGCCACTGTGTTGTATGACGACGCGCAGGCGACGCTCTATTTCCAGCGGCAGGAGGAGACGAAGGACGTCGTGAAAAGCAATTACTCCCGTACTGTGGACGGATTTGACGTGCGGACGTGGGGCGCGACAGCCGATCTCATCAAAGAGACGGCATTCGGCACATGGGCGTATGGGGTTGAATATGTCCGCGACGGGATCGACAGTTTCCGCCGAAACCACCGTGCCGACGGTTCGTTGTCGTCTGTGGGCATACAGGGGCCTGTGGCCGACCGTTCCGCCTACCATACGGCTGCGGTGTACCTTCAGGATCGTGTGAGCCTGGCGGAGCGATGGGAACTGACATTGGGTGGGCGCGCGACCTATGCTCGCGCGGATATCGGCCGGTATGAGAACTTCGACACCTCCCCGCACACCCCCGCCTCCATGGATGCGCACTGGTACGACGTGTCGGGCTTCGCCCGCCTCTCCTATTGCGTGATCGATCATTTCTGGTGGCTGTATGTTTCCGCTTCTCAGGGTTTTCGTGCTCCGGGGCTCTCAGACTTGACCCGTTTTGATGTCAGCCGCAGTACAGACATCGAGACCCCATCTGCGAATCTTGATCCTGAAACCTTTCTGGGGGGCGAGGTCGGGTCGCGTCTCACCGCCAGTCCCGTGACGTGGCATGCCGCCTATTTCTACACACGCATCCGTGATATGATCGTTCGGCAGTCGGTCGGCGACGGGATCTACACCAAGATCAACGGCGGCGCCGGCTACGTGCACGGTGTCGAAAGTGAACTGGACGTGCGGTTGGGGCGGCGGTGGTTCTGGCGAAGCGGATTCACGTGGGTCGAGGGATACACCGACTATGACGGCCCCGACGGAGGCCGGATCAGCGAGCCGGTGCGAACCATGCCGTTGACGGTCTATTCCGGACTCAGATGGGAGAGTGGCGACCAGCGTTATTGGGTGGAGACGCTCGGCCGTGCTTCGGGATGCGAAGACCGGCTAACCGCTGCCGATCGGGAGGACACCCAGCGGATTCCTCCCGGCGGCACCCCCGGGTATGCCGTGGCGGATCTACGGTTCGGCCTCCGGTATAACGCAGCCTTGTCGCTGGTTGCGGCGTGCGAGAATGTGATGGACAAGGACTACCGCATTCACGGATCAGGGAGTAACGAGCAGGGCGTTTTTATTTGAACTGGGCTCGCGCGTTGTTTATCAGGGAAACAC
>DAOTKE010000019.1:0-31019 GCA_035449085.1 Kiritimatiellia bacterium
ACCGTTTTTGGTCAAATCCATGATCTTTTTGATCGCGTCGATCGCCGTTTTCTTTTCATACGCGATGAACGCAAATGCCCAGATCATGGCGGCACTGACCGCCAGGCCGGCGATCTGTCCGATGACCGGAACGAGGCTTAACACCATGATCGCGACCGCCGCGATGATCACCAATAACAGGGCTTGAACAAATGCGTCTAACCCCTTGAACACGTCGCCGGCCTGAGGTTTGATCGGATCTTGCTTCAACAAACGCCGTGCGATCAGCAGCATTCCGACCGCAAGAGGTCCCGACAGCAACCCGCAGGTGACAGCCGAGACGACCGTCGCCAGAATGCCGCCCACGATCAAAACCCCCATGTTCGCCTGAAACAGCCGCCAGCCTTTTCCAATCTCAGTACCGATCTCTATCTTTCCGATTGCCATGTTGGACTCCAATCTGCGTTTGCACACGCTTCGGGTTAGACCTCATAACACATCACCATGGTCACAGAGAGTATGCGATATCAGATATCACTTGCCAATCAAATTTACCGAACAGAAAGGGATGCGCCACCGATGGCGGTCAGATGTCAGGAGGACTAAGCCCCCAGACCCGCTTTGTGCGTGACGTGCGGCGTCCGGACAGGTATGCTGGACACCCGATTCAACACGCAAGAAAAGGTTGGTTTGGGCATGCAAGAGACAGTGAACAGGTGTGAGTCGCAACTCGCGGAGTGGTTGAGGCAGGCGTTCCGGGCCGCGTTCGGCGAGGCGCAGGAGTGGGAGAGCATCCGGGTGCAGCCGGCGACCGACGCGCGTTTCGGCGATTTCCAGTGCAATGACGCGATGCCGGCGGCCAAGCTCCTGCGCCGGCCGCCGCGCGCCGTGGCCGAGGCCGTGCTCGCCGCCCTGCCCCTGCCGCCGATGCTGACGCGCGCCGAGATCGCAGGCCCCGGCTTCATCAACCTGACTGTGTCGCCGGAGTGGCTGGCCGAGCAGGTCGCCGCCCTCTCCGCCGCGCCCCGTTTCGGCATCCCGGTTGCCGGACACGGACGCACCGTGGTCATCGACTACTCGAGCCCCAATGTGGCCAAGCCGATGCATATCGGCCACATCCGCTCGACCGTGATCGGCAACGCGCTCGACCGCATCTTCCGCGCCCTCGGCTATCGCGTGATCGCCGACAACCACCTGGGCGACTGGGGCACGCAGTTCGGCCTGCTGATCCAGGGCTACCGCACCTTCCTGTCCGATGCCGAACGTGAGGCGCTGACGGTCGAGGCGCTGGAACGCGTCTACGTGCAGAGCTACAACCGCTCGAAGGAAGACCCCGCCTGGCTCGAGAGCTGCAAGGCCGAGCTGGTCAAGCTGCAGCAGGGAGATCCCGAGAACCGCGCGATCTGGGAGCGCTTCATCGCCATCAGCCGCAACGAGTTCGACCGCATCTACAAGCGGCTGGATGTGTCGTTCGACCTCACACGCGGCGAGAGCTTCTACAACGACATGCTGCCCGAGACCATCCAGATGCTGCAGGAGAAGGGCCTCGCGGTGGAAAGCGACGGCGCGCTGGTGGTGAGGCTGGAGGAGGAGGGCATGCCGGTCTGCATCGTGCGCAAGAGCGACGGCGGCTTCAACTACGCCGCGACCGACATCGCCACGGTGCGCAGCCGTGTGGCCGAGTTCAATCCCGACCGGATCATCTATGTGACCGACGAGCGGCAGCAGCTCCACTTCCGGCAGTTCTTCGCGGTGTGTGCCAAGCTGGGCTGCACGGCGCGTCTGGAGCATGTCTGGTTCGGCCTGATGCGTCTGCCCGAGGGGACGTTCTCCACGCGCCAGGGCAATGTCATCAAGCTGGAGGCGCTGTTGGATGAGGCGGAGCGCCGCGCCCTGGAGATCATCAAGGCTTCCAACAACGACATGCCGGAGGCGGAGCAGAAGGCGCTGGCCGCCGCGATCGGCATCGGCGCCATCAAGTACGCCGACCTCTCGCACGACCCGCAGACGCTGATTGTCTTCACCTGGGAGAAAGCCCTCGCGCTCGAGGGCAACTCCGGGCCTTATCTGCAGTACGCCCACGCGCGCGTCTGCAGTCTGCTCGACAAGTATGCCGAACAGGTGCCGGGCCGCGACCCGCTCGGCAACGTCCTGCTGCTGAATGAGCCGGTCGAAAAGACGCTGGCCCTGCAGCTCATGCAGTTCCCGGCGGCCGTGCTGCGCGCCGCCGAGACCTGCAAGCCCAGCGTGCTGGCCGACTACCTCTTCAGCCTCTCGCAGACCTACAGCAGCTTCTACCAGCGCTCGCCGGTCCTCAAGGCCGAGCCGGCGGTACGCGACAGCCGCATCCGGCTCTGCGCGATGGTCGCGCAGGTCCTGGCCGAAGGGCTGGGCCTGCTGGGGATCGCCGCGCCGCGGAGGATCTAGGGCAGCGGCCAGTGCCGGCAGAGACGCGAGTGCCGGAGACAGCCGAGGCCCGGTGCTGCCGTGACTGCCGCCGGGCCTGCCCCCTGCTCCTCCTGCCTCTTCCCGCCTTTCCGTCTCACTTCCCGCTCAGCCGCCAGGCGGCGGGCAGCACGAGCAGGTTGAGCAGCGTGGCGCTGATCAGGCCGCCGAACTGCACGATCGCCAGCGGCGCCAGCAGCTCGCCGCCCGGCTTGTCGTACGCCATCACGATCGGCACCAGACCGAAGAGCGTCGTCAGCGAGGTCATCAGGATCGGCACCATGCGTTCGATCGAGCCCTCAATGATCGCCTCGCGTAAGTTGCATCCCTCCGCCTGCAAGTCGCGGTAACGGTTAAGCATCAGCAGGCCGTTGCGGATCACAAAGCCGGCGACGGTCACGAAGCCCACCAACGCCGCCACCGAGAGCACCGGCGCGATGTACGTGCCGTCCCCGCGCGCCAGCGCCAGCAGGTTGTCCCGCAGCGGCGCTGGTGCCGCCAGCAGCATCGCCAGCACGCCGCCGATCAGGCAGAGCGGCAGATTCACCATCACCACCAGCGCGGCGCGGAAACTGTCGAGCGCATAGCCCAGCAGCAGGATGATCGTCAGCACCAGCCCCAGCGACAGCCACGCCAGTCGCCGTGACGCCGATTGCTGCGCCTCGTAACTGCCGCCGTAACTGACGGTACAGCCGTGCGCATGCACCACTGGGTCGACATGCTCGCGCAGGGCCGCGACCAGATCGCCGACATTCGAGCCCGGCGCGACGTTGCAGGAGATCAGCGCCTTGCGCCGCATGTTGTCGTGCACGATCAGGTTCGAGGCCTCTTCGCGGTACACGTCCGCCACCTCGTCCAGCCGCACGCGCGCGCCGTCCGGCGTGGTGAGCAGAAACGCGCCCACGTCAGAGAGTTCCTTGCGCTGGTTTTCTTTCAGTCGCACCACGATATCCCAGCGCTGCTGGTTACGCGCGACCTGTCCGGCGGTCACGCCGTCGAACGCCGCCGACACCTGCTCGCCGGCCTCCTTCAGGGTCAGTCCGGCGCGCGCCAGCGCCTCCAGGCGGTAACGGATGCGCAAAGTGTCCACCATGATCTCGCGGTTGGCGCGCGCGTCGGCCACTTGCGGCAGGGTGTCGAGCACCTGCTTGACGGCGGCCGCCGCCTCGCGCAGCGTGGCCAGGTCGTCGCCGAAGACGTTGATCGCCAGTTCGGCCTCGGTGCCGGAGAGCACCGAGCTGATGCGGTGCGCGATCGGATAGCCGATCATCGTCGCCACGCCGGGAATCTGCCGGATGATGCCGTTGATCTCATGGCGCAGCCGCAGCGGGTCGGCCTGCATGTCCACGCGCACGAGCAGTTCCGACGCGCTGACCGGCTCGGCGTGCTCGTCGCGCTCGGCGCGGCCGGTGCGGCGCGTCACGCTCTTGACGCCCTGGATGCGCCGGATCGCCTCCATCGCCCCTTGCGTCACGCGCTCGGTCTCTTCCAGCGAGGTGCCGGTCGGCGTGCTGACAAAGACCGTGTAGCAGTCTTCATGGAACGGCGGCAGGAAGCTGGCGCCGAAGGTCGAGGCCAGCCAGAGCGCACCGGCGGTGACGCCCGCCATCACAACGCACACCAGCCACGCGTGCCGCACGCAGCCGTGCAGCAGCGGCCGGTAGAGCGCCTTCAGCATGCTCACCGTCAAGCCATCGGTCTTGCCCTCTTTTTTACCCTCCCTTTCGCGACCACTGCGGGGTCGCGAAAAGAGCAGCAGGCAGAGCACCGGCGTCACCGTCAGCGCCACCAGCAGCGAGGCGCCGAACACCAGCAGGTAGGCCATGCCCAACGGCCTGAAGAACTGGCCCTCAAGCCCGGAGAGGAAGAGCAGCGGCAGGAAGACCAGCACGATGATCAGCGTCGAGAAGGTGATGGAGCGCAGCACTTCAGCACCCGCCGCGCGCAGCACTTCCACGCGCGACATCTGGATCTCCTCCGGTCGGCGCGCGTTCTCATCCAGCCGTCGCCAGGCGAGCTCCACGAAGATGATCGCGTTGTCCACCACGTCGCCCACCGCGACGGCCAGTCCGCCGAGCGTCATGATGTTGATGCCCAACCCGAGTGCCGGGAAGAAGAGCAGACCCGCGGCGATGGAGAACGGCATCGACAGGAGCGTGATCAGCGTGGTGCGCACGCGCAGCAGCGTCAGGCCCAGCACCAGCACCACGATGATCGCGGCGTCACGCACGATCTCGCCGCCGTTGTCGATCGAGAGCCGGATGAAGTCAGCCTGCCGATAGGCGTCGCGGTGCAGCGTCGCGCCGGCCGGCAGCGCGGAGGCCTCGAAGGCATCCAGCACCTGCTCGATGCGGTCGGTCAGCGCGAGCGTGTTGCCGCCCGGTGCCTTCTGCACCGAGAGCACCACGGCGTCATGCCCGTTGTACGAAGCCGAGCCGCGCCGCGGCGCGCCGCCCAGCGTCACCTCCGCCACCTGGCCGAGACGCAGCGTGCGCCCGTCGCCGGTCGGCACATGCACGCGCCGCAACTCGTCGATCGTCTCGATGCGCGCGGTCTGACGCAACGGAATCTCCTGTCCTTTGACGTTCGCCAGATAGCCCGCGCCGGCCATGGTGTGCGAGGCGGCGGAGGCTTCGATCACGTCGCTGAGCGTGACGCCATACGCGGCCAACTGCTCCGGCGCGACGTTGACTTGGAACTCCGGCAGGCGCCCGCCCATCACCACCACCTGGCCGATGCCCGGAATCGCCATCAGGCGGGTGCGCAGATCATACTCGGCGAGCTGGCGCAGTTCCAGCGGCGACACCGAACCGTCGGGGCTGGTGAGGGCCAGCATCATGATCTCGCCGGTCACCGAAACGATCGGCGCGATCTCGGATTCCAGCCCCTCCGGCAAAGCGGCGCGCACCGCTGCGAGCCGTTCCGACACGATCTGCCGCGCACGGTAGAGATCCATGTTCCAGTCGAAGTCGACCCACACGAACGAAAGTCCGCCGCCCGACGATGAGCGCACCGCCTTGACGCCCGGCAGGCCGTTCATGGCGGACTCGATCGGCACCGTGATGAACTGTTCGACCTCTTCGGCCGTCAGTCCGCCGGCCTCGGTCTGCACGACCACGCGCGGCACTTTGAGCTCGGGGAAAACATCCACCGGCAGCCGCCTGGCGGTGATGACGGCCAGTGTCACCGCGACGGCGGTCACACACAGCGTCAGCCAGGGATTCCCCAGGCAAAAATCAATCAGCTTTTTCAACATGAGGGTTTCTCCCGGGCGTTTCAGTGTTCGCCTTCATGGAATTGTCCGTCGGCATGGAAGTGTCCCGCCGTGCGCTTCGAGCCGCCGGATGAGGGCGCGGCCAGCTTCAGTTCATACGCGCCATCCAACACCACCCTCTCGCCGTCCTTCACGCCTTCGACGGCCACCCAGTCGCCGTCACTCGCGCCAATCTCGACCGGACGTTTGATCAGACGCTGTGCGTTGTGCGGATCCTGCACGAACACGACCTGCCGCAGGCCGTCGCTCACCAGGCACGCTTCGGGCAGGGCCACCTGCTCCGGCGCACTTTCCGCGACAATCACGTTCAGCACGCCCGATCGGCCCGGCCCGGCCCAAGTCGGCCACGCCTCCGCGAGGAGATAGAGCGGATGGATCCGCGCCGCGTCATCGGCCGCCAGGCCCAGCTCAACGCGTCCTGTCGCGGACGGCTGCGCGCCACGCGCCGCGAGCGGCTCGACGAAGCCGGCCTGGCCGTCGCGCACCTGGCTCATCTCAGCCGGAATGCCGTCGGCGCGGAACCAGAGACGGCCGGCGCGCACGACCGCCGCGATTTCGGCGCCGGCTTCAACCCAACTACCCGATGAGACCGGCGCGCGTTCGATCACGCCCGCCTCGCGCGCGGTCACCGTCAGCGCGCCATCTTGTTCGCGGCAGAGCGCCAGAATGGCGGCACGCGCGGCCTCGGCGTTCTGGCGGGTCTGCTCGGCCCTCTCCGTCTCGGCCTCTTTCACCGCGAGCTGCTGCTCCATCTCGGCGTTGCGCACACCGGCCTCACGAAGCTGCGACAGCCGCTTGCGCAATGCCTCGCGCTCAGCCTTGAGCAGGGCCAGGGCGGCCGCGGCCTCGCGCACCTCGCCGTTCACCCGTGTCCACTCTGGGGCGTGCAGGGTGAAGAGCACCTCGCCGGCAGAGACGCGCTTCGGCGGACGCACTTTGACTTCGACCACGCCGGGCAGCGGTGCGCTGTAGACGCGACGCGCGTCCGGCATCAGCTCAAAGCGGCCCGGGAAACGCACCGTGCCGGTGACGCGACGCGGCATCGCCGTCACGACGCTCAGGCCGAGCAGGCGCTGCGCACTTTCGGGTACGGTGAAGGCCTCCGCGTCAGGGGCGTGGCCATGATTATCGTCATCGTGGTCACAGCAGGTGTCGTGACCGTGCGCCTCCCGTTCGGTGTCCGGCGTTTCCCCGTGATCAGGGTCGTGGTCACAGCAGTCGTCGTGACCGTGCGCCTCCCGTTCGGTGTCCGGCGTTTCCCCGTGATCAGGGTCGTGGTCACAGCAGTCGTCGTGACCGTGCGCCTCCCGTTCGGTGTCCTGCGTCCTTGTGTCTCCGCATCCCGTCAGCCAAAGTGTGGCTGACAGGAGTGCAGGGAATGCGAATAAAGGGATACGGTTCATGATGTTCTCCAGGAAAGTGAGTTCAGTGTGAGAGCGCGAATGTGGGACAGGCGTTCCTGCTGGTCTTCTGATACAGCCGCGCTGCCGGATCTGCCGGCACTGTCGAGCCTGCCGTCCAACCGGCAGGACGGTCTGGTCTCGGCGCGGCGTCCCTGCCAAGCGGCGGCAAGCCGCCGCACTTCAAAAGGTGCCACATGCTCATTCCGGCCTCCCAACGACGTTCAGCAGCGCGAGACGGATGCGGGCTTCGTTCAGTCCGCGTGTGGCCTCGATCCAGGCTTCACGGACTTCATAGACTGCGGCTTCGGCCGCGATTAAGTCCGTCAGGGATGCCTCGCCCTGACGGTAGAGGCGCTCGGTGCGCGTGCCGGCGGCTTGGGCGGCGGCCAGACGCTCTTCGCGCAGGCTCTGCTCCAGCCTCTCGGCCGACGCCAGCATGGCGCGCGCCTCGTGCCACTCCGCGACCAACGCGCGCCAGGCGGTGACCGCCTCCAGGCGCTGGCTGTCGCGGGCGCTTTCGGCTTCGGCGATGCCTCGGCGGTTGCGGTTCCAGAGCGGCAGCCTGAAGCCCACTCCCAGTCCCGCGCGTGCGCCGCCTTCCTCGTGTTCGACCGCCGGGCCGATTTCCAGATCGGGATACTGGCGGCGCAGCTCGGCGCGCAAGGCCGCTTCGCTGCCTGCGAAACGCGCCAGCTTCTCCTGCACGCGCGGATGGCGCACGAGATCAAGCTCATGCTCGGGCGGCACGCCGAAAAGGGCGGCGAGCGCGTCGGGCTGCGGCTCTTCATCGGCCTCAAAATCCACCGGCGCGTCGGGATGCAGACCGATGGCACGGAGCAAGGCGTGCCGACGCGCGACGGCCTCGGCGGAACAGCAGGGGCAGGCCGTTTCAAGCTTTATCCGCTCCTGCGTGAGGCGTTCGCGCTCCTCGGGCGGCAGCTCACCGGCGGCCACCAGCGCGGCGACCTGCCGTTCGCGTTCGGCGAGGCGCTCCAGATAGGCCTCCTGCGCGGCGGCGCAACGGCGGTCGGTCGCGCAGGCGCTCCAGCACCGCTCGACCTCAGCGAGCAACTCGCGTTCGGCGGCCGCCACAGCCAGCGCGTCGGCCTGTGCATACGCGCGTGCGGCACGTTTCTCGAGGCCGGGCACACCGGTCAGCGGCAGGCTGAAACGCAGTCCGGTGCCGAGAATCCAGGGATGCGGGCCGCCGCGCAACACGCGCAGCGCATCGAGGTCGAGAGCTGGGTCCTCCCACCAGCCGGCGGCGAGGACTTCGCGGTCGGCGTTCTGGCGGCTGAGGCGCAGCGCGTTGATCTCGGGATTGAGAACCAGCGCCAGCTCACGTGCCGTCGCGGCCGTGAGCGTGATGCTGTTCGTGACCGCGCCCGACCAGGCGGCGGACTCGTGAGGCCAGTCGATCGGCGCCGGCGCGATGTTGCGGCAGCCGACGGCGGCGACGGCCCCGATAGACAGAATGAACGGTACGGAAAAAGTCCGCTGGACAATGCGGAACATGGTAAACCTCCTCGTGGGGGAAACAGTAATCAAGAACCCGCTAGACCCGGACGGGCGGCGGGTGACGCGCGTCCGTCACGAGGAGGCTTCAACAGAGGATTTGCGCGGAGCGCGCCAGGAAAAGGAACTGTGGCGCCAGCACGCCCGGTGGACGTTCAATGTGGCACGCGATCGCGTCGCCGGGCGCGACGGGCACACAGGCACACGACGGAAGGGCAGCGAGGGCCAGCAACAGGTCGGACAATTCCTTGACCGCGGCGGGCACCGGCTCGCCCGGCGGCGGACCGGCAAGCGCCAGGTGCTCACACAGATGTTCGAGATGCGTGGTTGAAGGCGTCGGCGGCGTGCCGCAGTCGTGGCAATGACCGCCGTCGCCGTCAGCGTCCGGCGTGCAGAGGCAGAAGGTCAGACCTTGGAGCACGGTCAGCGCGAACAGGCAAAAAGCCACCGCGATCCGCACGCCTTGTGCGGCCCAGCGCAGGATCCCGTCGCTATGGCGCTGAAGAAACATGCGCGGGATGATAGCATGAGCGTGAGGCGGACACAAGGGGCGGAGGAAAGGAGAAAGGGGGCAGGAAGAGCAGCGGGTCTGCGCTGGCCTCTAGTTGGTGCTGGCACGCCGGAACTCGACCTTGTGCAGGATGCGGATCTGGAGATAGGTGAAGCCGATCAGCGCCACGCCCAGAAACCACGCCATCGTGGTGGCGGTGCTGAAGCGCAGATTGTTGTAGGCCTCTTTCCAGATCGCGAGGCTCAAGACGTTGGTGGTGTCGCCGGGGCCGCCGAACGTGAGCAGGAAAATGCTGCCCATCCCTTGGAACGCGGCGATGAACGCGCCGACAAAATTGATCACCATCAGCGGCAGCAGTTGCGGATAGGTGATGTGGCGGAAGCGGCTCAGGATACCGGCGCCGTCGATCGCCGCCGCCTCGTAGTAATCGGGCGGCAGCGCCTGCAGCGCCGCCACGTAGATCAGGCTGGCCATGCCTGCGCCGGCCCACACGCCCGGCAGGATGCAGCAGAGCATCGCCAGCGAGGGGTCCTGCAGCCAGGTCTGCCGCGCGATGCCAAAAAAACCGAGCAGTTGGTTCAGCATCCCGTTCTCGGTCGGGTCGTACATCAGTTTCCAGAGCAGCGCGATCACCAGCGCGCTGGTGAGATGCGGCAGGAAGTAGAGCGTGCGGAAGAAGATCTTGCCGCGCGGGATCTCGGCCAGCATCAGCGCCAGCAGCACCGGCGCGAGAAAGCCCAGTAGCAGCGTCAGGCCCACGTAGTGGAAGGTGCGTGCCCACGCGGCCCAGAAGCCCTTGTCCGTGGCCACGAGGATGAAGTTGTCGAGCCCGGCCCACGTGGTCTCGCCCACGATGCGGTACTCCTGAAAGGCCATGACCGCGCCGCGGATCAGCGGATAGTAGCTCCAGACCGCGATCGAGAGCAGCGCCGGCGCGAGCATCAGCCAGGGAGAGAGGGGGCGGGAGTGGCGGTGGGCGGTGGCGGTCGGCCGCGCGGGGGAGGTTTGGGGGGCGGCCGTACCGGCAGGCTCTGGCTTGCGCCGGCAAGCCAGACCGCAGCACACCAGCGCGGTGATCGCGGCGATGCCGAAGAGCACGCGGGCGAGCGGGCGCTGGCGCGCGAGCACCGCCTCCGGCGCGCGGAACATCAGGCCGCGGTTGGCGTCGTCGTTGATGCGCCGCAGCGCGGCGGCATAGTCGAAGCGCTCGCCGGTGTCGGCCAGCAGCACGCCGAGCAGGCGGCGGTCGATCAGATCCGACACCGCCTGCCAGAAGCCGGCGAAGGGCTCGGTGCGCGCCAGAATCTCGCCGCGGGCGATGCGCTCGTAATTGCGCCGGATGCCCGGCGGCACCTCGTCCAGATACTCGGTGAACCCCAGCCGCTCCAGATCGGCGGGTGTGCACCAGCGCGCGTGACCCTCCAGCACCTTCTGCTTGACCGTCTCGTCGTTGACCGCCTCGCTGGCGAGCTGCTCGACACAGCGCCACACCAGGTCGCGCTCGGCCTTGGGACGGCGCCCCACGCTCTCGGTCATGCTGTAGAAATGCTTGTGCGCCTGGAAGACCGGCTTGAGGTCCGGACGCGCGGCGGGGAAGGGCATGATGCCGACCATGTCGGGCGGCAGGTTGAGGTCGCGCGTGAGCTGCTCGACCAGCTCCGCGCCGGAGAAGAGCGCCACCACCTCTCCCTGGGCGAAGAGCTGCGGCAGATCCTGCGTCAGGCGCGGCAACGCGCGCGCCACGCCCTTGATCACGTCACGCTCGGTGAAGGCGATCTCGCGCCCGTCAGTCAGCGTCACGCGCCCGGCGGCCAGGTCGGCGGGCGTCAGGTCGACCGGCTCGCCGCTCTGCGGGTCGCGCAGCCAGGGGGACCACGCCAGGCGGTGGGTGAAGGCGGCCGCCGCGATCGCCTCGGGCGAATCGAAATTCGCCTGCCAGACGGCCTCCACCGCCGAGAGATCCTCGCCGGTGTCGGGCGCGACAAAGCGCGTCTCCTCCATGGCGAAACGGTAGCTGCGCCCGGTCGTGGGCGAGACGCGCACGGAGACGATCGGCGAGCCGCCGGCGGCCTGCATCCACGGCAGCCAGCTCCATGGACGGTTCTCCAGGCCGAAGGCGCGCTGGCCGCGCTGCACCTTGGCGCCGGCCACCTGCTTGCCCGGGAAGGTCAGGCGCTGGCACCAGCGGAAGAACTCGTCCCACGTGGCCGGGATATACTCGGGATCGACCCCCGCCTGCCGCACCAGGTCCTTGCGATAGACGATGCCGTAGTACCAGATGCCGGCCATCGGTAGCCCGTAGACCTTGCCGGCGCGCGTGGCGACCTGGCGCCAGAGCGGCGGCACCTGCCGCCAGCCGGGCCAGCGCGCCTCATCGTCGCTGATCTGGCCGTCGCCGTCCGTGTCTTCACCGATCCATTCGTTGAGCGGGTAACAGAAGCCCTGCCCGATGTCGTGGCGGATGATGTGGAACCAGCAGAAATAGACATCCGGCGCGGTGCCGCCGGCGAGCGAGAGCATGAACGGGGCGCGGCCGCCGGCGCCGGGCAGGGTCAGGCCGCCCCATTTCTGCGGATTGAGGCGCGGCTCCTCGCGGGCGAGGGCGAGAATCTGGCGCGTGACGGGACTCTCCGGCTGGTCGGGGTCGTAGCCCTGCAGGAAGGTGACGGTGACCGGTTCCGGCCCGGCCGTCGCGCGGCCGACGGCGAGCAGGAGGGAAGCGGCCAGAACGCGCAGCCCTTCTAGGTCGGGACGGAGCCCGACCCTCCAGTTCTTTCGATTCATGGAGGGACGGCCTCCGTGCCGTCCGCGGCAGGTTTCATGGCTCCTCCAGCTCGGCCTCTTCGGGTACCGGCTCAGCTTCTTGGTGCTGTTCCTGCATGTTGCCGGGCTGATCCTGAGCCTGGGCCTGCGCCTCAAGTTCCGCCGCCTGGGCGGCCCGGAACGCCTCTTCCGCCTGCTGCAGGCGGAGCTGCTCCAAGGCCTCCGCCTGCTCCTGCTTGCGCTGCCTGGCGATTTCAGCCTGCGCCGCCTTCTGCGCCAATTCGCGGAGCGAATCGAGCCTGGCCTTCTCGGTCGCCTGCTGCTCGGCTGTCTGCTGCGCCCTGCGTTCGCGCAGACGCTCGAGGTAGGACTTGGCGGGGGCCGGCGCAGAATCGGGACCTGCGGCGGCTGACACCGAGACAGCCGAAGGAGCCGTCTGCGCGGATGCCGGTAGACGCACAAGGCCCGGCACGGGAAGACGCTCAGCCGCCACAGGCAACTCGTCCTGCGGCTTGGCCGCAACCGGGACGTCGTCCGACGGAATGACGGTGGGCAACGAAGCGAGATCCGTGCCGTTCATCTGCGGCCCCTCGATCAACCCCTTGTAGAGGTGCATGGTGATGGTCACGCCGTCCTTCTCAAACTGCGCCCAGTTCTCGCCGTAATCCGCGCCCACGACGGTCCAGCCGTTCGCCGAGGCGCCGACCTCCAGATAGTAACTCTCGGGCGGATTGACCGAACGGTCGATGAATCCGACCGCCGTCTGCCCCCGAGGCGTAATATTCAGCGCGGTGAAGGAGATCTGCCGGGCGACCTGCTGCTGTTCCGCCAGAAGTTGCTCATCGCTCTTCTGCTGAGCAAGCTCCTCCGGAGTCAGCAAGGCGCCAGCAGATGCCGGCGGCACGCCGAAAGGCATACGGTCAAGAATGGGCTGATAATGCTCGAACGGCGCGGGCTCATAGACGGTCGCCGCGTGCGCGACGGCACATCCGATCAGGATAGTGCCCCACGCGCACAGCCTGACCCGCCAACATGTTTCCACACCGTTCATGCCGCCAGTATAGCAAGGTCACCCGCTGTCGGCAACGGATGAAGGAGAAAGGAAGAGTCCGCCCCGTCCGACTCAACCCGAAACCCGAAACCTATTTGCCCAGGTCGCGGCAGACTGTCTCGACCGCCGACGTGTCCGGCCGGAAGCGCAGCAACGCCACCGGCACTTCGCGGAGCGCGGTTTCCAGCGTCTGGATCAGCGGGTCAAAGAACGCAGGGTTCATCCACGGCACCATCGCCACATCCAGCAGCCGCAGCACCGCCTCGCGGCGCGTCAGGGGCTGGATCTCCTGCGCGGGGCCGTGCTCGATGAAGTAGATCTTTTTCAGCGGGGCCGACGCGTTTTCGGCAAAACCGCCGGAGCTTGGCCACGGCGAACCGTACACTCTGAACCCGGCTCCGTCGGGGCGCAGAATCGGATGTTCGTCCGACAGGACCGTCCGGCCGCACTGGTGGAACAGCCGCGAGATTGTGCTCTTACCCTGGCCCGAAGGCCCGGTGCAGAGAATGCCCGCGCCGTCAATCACCTGCGCTGAGGCGTGCAAGACCACTCCGCCGAGGGGCAACAGGCGCAGTACCAACGCCAGAATGGCGACAATGTTGAAAGAGCCGTACACCGCATTGCGATACATCGCGTCGAAAGCGGTGGGGTGCCACTCAAACTGAAGCTGCTCAAACGGTGTGCGCCCGGTCAGGCGCCACATCACCTCCCCAGCGGGGTTGGCCCCCGTCAGACAGGCGACACCATCCTGCTCCTGGAAACTCCATGCGACGCTGGAACGTAACTGAACGAGATCAGGGTTCACACCCCTGCATATGACGGTGCAACGGAGGTCGGCCGAGCCAGTCGACGCGTCAACGGAAAATCGACGGAAGTGGGCGTTTAAATCACCCGGTGCCAGACCATCAAATATAAAACGGATGCCTGCCAGTTCAAAGGTAGACGAGGGATGTGGCATGAGCGGATCGTTTCACGCGCCCGGCACGAAAGACTCATTCGACATTGCCTTCGCCGCCGGAAATCCCCAGCGTCCCGATCTGCTCGGCTCTGAAGTTTCCGCCCAAGCCCAACTTGATTTCATTGGCTTCCGCCACTTCAAAGCGCTTTTTGGATGTCTTTGCAAATGCGTCGGATTTGGCCATAGTACACCTCTCTTGAAGAATCTAGCGGCTAGTGTACGCTCAACTCGCGCGATCTGTCAACCCCCGCAGAAAAATAATGCGGGGTCCGCGAACATTCCGGCCTCGGCTTGTGATCGAATCCGGCGGCTGATACACTTTCCCCGCGAATGTGAGAGGGGGTTGTGTGAGTGATTTTGCGGCGAAGGATCTGTTGTACGGCGGTTTCGGCCCGGTGACGTTCGCGTTGCGCAAGGGCGAGATTGTCGGCGTGAGCGGGCCGTCCGGTTGCGGCAAGACGCGCCTGTTGCGCGCCCTGGCCGATATGGATCCGTGGGAAGGGCACATTGAGTTGGAAGGATGCGCACCATCCACAATCCCTGCCAGTCAATGGCGGCGGCGCGTGGCCTACGTGCCGGCGGAGAGCCAGTGGTGGTTTGACCGCGTGGGCGAGCACTTTTCTTACGCTCCCGAGGCCGCCGACCTGTGCGCATTGGGACTTGAGCCCGAGGTGCTCGGATGGCCGGTGGCGCGTCTGTCCAGCGGCGAAAAACAGCGGCTCGGCCTGTTGCGCGCGCTGGTGAACCGGCCGGCGGTGGTGCTGCTGGACGAGCCCACGGCGCATCTCGACGCGGCGCACGCGCAGGCCTTTGAGGCGCTGGTCATGGGGTGCTGCACGGCCGGCATGATGGCGCTCTGGGTGGCGCATGATCCCGAACAGCTCGCGCGCGTGGCGCCGCGCGGCTACCGCATGGCGGCGGGCGGCGTGTGGCGGGAGGTGGACGCATGGATGTGATCGCGCTTTCATGGAGGGATATTCTGCTGGCCGCGCTCCCGCTGACCGCACTGGCGGCGATTTTCGCCTGGCAGCGTCTGGGGCTGAGCCGCACGCTGATGATCGGTGCGGCGCGGACCTTCGTGCAGCTCGCGCTGGTGGGCGCGGTTCTGAAAGGCGTGTTTCAGAACGCGCACCCGCTCTGGACCTTCTGCTTCTCGATGGTGATGCTGGCGACCGGCGCCTGGGAGGTCACGCGGCGGCAGCACCGGCATTTTGCGGCGGGCTGGACGGTTGGACTGGCGGTACTGGGGTTGTTCACCGCCGGTTTCACGGTGACGCTTTTCGCCGTGCTGGCCCTGGTGGGCGTGCGCCCGTGGTGGTCGCCGCAGTACGCGATTCCGCTGCTCGGCATGATCCTCGGCAACACGATGACCGGCATCGCGCTGGGCATGGACACGCTGACGCAGAACGCCTGGAAACAGCGCGACGTGATCGAGAACCGGCTGGCGCTGGGCCAGACCGCGGCAGAGGCGGTGGCCGACCTGCGGCGCGAGAGCGTACGCACGGCCATGACGCCGATCATCAACTCGCTGGCGGTGTGCGGTGTGGTGAGTCTGCCGGGGATGATGACCGGGCAGATCCTGTCGGGCAGCGATCCGCTGGCCGCGGTACGCTACCAGATGATGATCATGTACCTGATCGCGACCGGCGCGGGATTCGGCAGCCTGCTGACGGTGCAGCTCGGCGTGAGACGGTTGTTCGACAGCCGCGAGCGGTTGCGGCTGGATAGACTGCGGGAGTGATCACGCAGCGGTCAATCCCGGCACTGCCGCCGCCTGCTTACTGCTTCTCCGGGTCCTCGGGATCCGCATCGAGCGCTTCGTCCTCGTCGTCCTCGCCCAGCGGGCGGGCCGGCTTGAAATCCTGCTTGCTGAGGTTCCAGGTCAGCCAATCCGAGAAGAGGTTGCTCGAACGGCGGCGGGCGATACCTGTACGGACCTGCGCGCGCATCATCTCGGCGGCCAGCGCATCGCCCGGCTGGCGATCCTGCACGTAGACCAGCAGCGACTGCGCGGCCGAGGCCGGAATGGCCTCAGACAGCTCGCCCTTCTTGAGGGTCATGGCGCCGTACGCGATCGAGAAGCTGTTGGGGAAAGTCTGGTTCTGGATCTCATTCACCGAGTAGGTGAGCGACGTGGAGACATTGAGCGCCTTGGCTGTTGCCGCATCGGCGAAGCTCTTGCCCTCGTCCATGAGGGTTCGCAACTCTTTGCGCAGCTCTTTCACGTAATCCTGGAAGGCATCGTTGCGGGCCTTGGCCTGGGCGCGCGGCCGCAGTTCGTTGAGCACGTCTTCATACGACGGCGTATGGGCGGCCGAAAACTCCTTGCGTTCGATGACGTAGATGAAGGTGTCGCCCTTGACGATGCCGAAACGCGAGTCCGAGCGGTCGGGATCCAACTCGAAGGCGGCGTCCGCAAACGCCTTGCTGTTCTCGGTCCAATACAGCGTTTCGTCGGCCGCGAACAGCGGCGAGGTCTTGAGCGGAACCTGGGCCTGCTCCGCCGCGACGTCTAACGCGTTGTCCCCTGCGTCGGCGAGTTTGCCGTAGATCGTGAAAGTGACGGCCGTGGAGGCGCAATAGCGGGCCTCCTCGAGCTGGAGTTCGGCCAGGATCTTGTCGCGCACCTCAGCAAAGGGGATCGGTTCTGTTGTGTTGTTCGTGGTCGTCCGCGTGTAGGTATTCGCGTGGCTGTCGTAATACTCCATCAGATCGTCTTCGGGCACCGAGACATGGGCCAGATAGTTCGAGACCGGGATGGCGATGTAGCGCACGGAGATGCGGTCCGGCCGGGCGAACGAGGCCTTGTTCTCTTCGTAATACTTACGCAGATCCTCTTCGCTGAGGCGCATCTCGGACTGGGCGAAGCGGTTGCTGATGGTGACCGTCTGCACCGTGAAGCGGTCCGTCATGGCGGCGAGTTCATCTTCCAGTTCCATCGGGGAGACCCAGGTGGCCGAATCGACGAGTACGGCGTTTTTCATCAGGGAGAGCTGGTGAGCAACCAGGTTCTCGTACATGGCGGGCGTCAGGCCCTGCTCGGCGAGCACCATGCGGTAGCGGTTGATATCGAACCCGTTGGGCCCCTGGAAGCCGGGTGCTTCGCGCAGGGCGTTGCGGATCTCCTCTTTGACGGCCCCCATGCCATTTTTCTCGGCGGTCTGACGGGCGGCAATCTGCTCCCACGCGCGGCGGTCCACGACGTTTGCGGCGGTCTCAGTGTCGCGATCACGCCCGAAACCGCGGATGGCCTGAACCGTCTGCTCAAACTGCGTGTACGGCACCTTCTTGCCGTTGATCGAACCGGCAGTCATCGAATCCTGCGGGCTCCGGAAGCAGGAATCGACCGCCACGAATGCTATCGCGATGATGATGGCAAAAAATCCCCACAGGATACGGCTGCGGATGAGTCGGTTAAAATGATAGATAAACACGGCTAGTAGTCCAAACGGATTAACATTCGCGCAAACACACGTTTGACAAGAAAAACCGGAGGCTGCGCAGGCCGCCGGTTCTTCCGAAACCCTCTCCTAAAACCGGTTACAGGTCGGTGGCGGTCTCGTCCTGCCCCGCCGCTTCCTCTTTGGCGGACTCTTTCGAAAGCAGAACCGGCAACGCCTCCTCCTCCTGCTCTTCCGTGACCGCCTGAACGAGCTCACCGGTTGCGACCCCCGAACGCCCTTCCGCGTAAGCAAAGCGGTGTTTGGCGATACCCGTAGGACTGACCACGAGCGTCGCGATGACCGGACGGCCGCCCACTGGCGCATTCTCGCGCCAGATTTTGACGACCGCCTTGGGCGACATGCCGTAGCTGACCGGCTCCTCCTCGCCTTTGTTCAGGACAATCACGAAATCGCCCGACACGCTGGTCAGTCGGCTGAACGAACGGTCGGCAGCGGTTTGGATATTGACGGTGTTGGCCGCACGCAGTGCGGGAATGTGGTAGTGGGGCCCCTCCACGCGCGCCGCTCCCGTAATGGTGGCGATTTGGAGGGTTTCCGTGACGGCAGTGGTGGAGAGTGAATATTCGCCGCGGCCCTCAACATTCTTGCAGACGGCGTTGGGCGTGCTGACACTGAAACTGCCCTCGGGCAGATTCTCGCGCAGACTGGTTTTGACGATCCCGGAAATCAGACGCAACACGCGGTTGTCCGGCTGTTTGTCGGGGGCCTCCACGCAGACTTCGGTGCTGCTCATGAGCTGCGCACTCTCTTGCGCCGAAAACACCAGTGTCGCCGTGCTTTCTGGGCCGGTACGAAAACGCGTTCCAAGAGGGTATACCTTGTTATCAACCGCGGCAGCATACGAACCCAAATCCGGATTCAGCACCTCACATTTGCCGCGTACTTGAACCAGACGCACCAGCGGCATGAAAACTTTTGAAGAGGCCTCTTGCTGTGCGGCGGCTGGAGCCTGCCCGACAGCGGCTTCCGGTTGGGCCTCTTCCTGCGCGTAGACGGCCGTCATACAGACGGCGGCTAAGGCACACACACTCGCCCGAATCACTCCTGCTTGCTCCATCATGGGGACTGCTCCCTTGCTCATGCGGGTTAAAAAACCTCTCCTACAATTAAAGAAGATTGGGCCATATTAAACCAAGCCGCCCCCCTAGTCAACCGTAGCTTGTCATATTGCGGCGCACGCACGCGTCATGGAATGGTGCCGTATTCAATGCCAAGATCGATATACGCACCACCGGTGGTGTTGGTGGTGTGGACCGCCAGCGTGTTACGGCCCTTACGGATAGCCGTCTTGAACGCGGCCTGATCAACAGCCTCTCGGACGTAGACTGTGCTATACCCCTTCAGGACGCGAATCGGCACGCCATTCAGGTATACGACCGTATCCTCATCATAAAAAATAAACAGGTTGGCTTTTTCCGGCGGTGCCCCCTCGTAGTCGAAAGAACGACGCAACCAGATAGCGGGCGTCTCCCAGAGTGTCCTGACAGCCGCCTCTTTTCTTTCCGCTTTGATCCTGGCGTTCCCAAAACCCGCCTCTCCGGTTGCCCACGTACGGTCATCATAGTCAGTCTGTTCCCAGCCAACACCAGGCTGTTCGAACGTAAATTTCCACGTTTGGGCCTGTTTGTCCGCCGCAGGGACCAGATCGTGAATCGCGCGGTCCAAGGCACGATAGAGTTGGTGATTGAGCTTCGCGATCTCAGCCACGTTGTATTTGACGTGTTTGCGATCGTAGGTCACCAAACCATTGATCTCCATTTCGACATCGCTGGTCTGCGTGTAGACCGAAGCGGCAAGCCCTTTGGAGACCAGCAGTTCCAGTGACGAGAAAAGTGCGGCATACCTTTGGAAAGACTGATCGGCCGTTCTGTCGTTCACATAGCCCCACGATTCTCCTTTGGCCCAAAGGTGATTCTCGATGGCCAAGCCCATTCCGCCGAACTCTCCCAAGACAGCCAAACGCGTCTTTGAGAGCGGCGGCATGTCGGGGCCCGGATACTTGTGAACGTCGAGCGTATCGCCGATCCCCTGATCCTTCCATCCTGAAGGGCCACTGACCAAACGGGTCGGGTCGTAACGTTTGGCCCATTCCAGCGCCATGTTGGTTTTGGCCTTGTCGGGCTGGCCCCAGCTTTCGTTATAAGGGACCCACATCACAATACTGGGAATGGTTTGCAGGAGATCCAGCATGCCCTTAAATTCGCGGCGGTAAAGGGTGTACCGGTCCTCACCATCTCCCAGCCCGGAAAGCATATCCTGAAAAACAAGGATCCCCAGCCTGTCACAGAGGTAGTAGTAGCGCAGCGGCTCGATCTTGACATGCTTTCGCATCATGTTGAAGCCACACGATTTCAGAAGCTGAATATCAAACATCATGGCCTCGTCTGAAGGCGGGGTCAACAGTCCGTCCGGCCACCAGCCTTGGTCAAGCGTACCGGAAAGGTAGGTTTTTTGGTTGTTCAGATAAAAGCGGAGGACGCCGTTTTCATCTGCGCGGCTTTCGATTTTCCGCATGCCGAAATAGCCCGACGCCACATCTACGCTACCATCAGCCGCCCGGAGCGTAAGGCGCAGGTCATACAGCACAGGAGCATCCGGCGACCAAAGGCGAGGGTTGGCGATCTTCAGAATCACCGGTTGTCGCCAAGCCCGAAGCATCCCCTTTGCCTGGACAGCACCTTCCAACAGGGCCTCAACCTCCACTGACGCGCCTGCCAGGTCACCCTCGGCCGAGACCGTTACCTGAACGGTTCCGGCGTCCACATCCGTGACGATGTTGTATCCGGCAAGATAGGTGGCGGGCACGCTCTCGAGCCAGACTGTTTGCCAGACACCCGAGACGCGCGTGTATCGGCTGCCATGCGGTTTGAGGTGTTGTTTGCCGACGGACTGGGTTCCTTCCGTAGTGGGATCCCAAACTGAAAGGCAGATCTCGTTCTCGCCCGCCTTGACCGCCCTCGTAATGTCGAGCGTGAACGGCAGATGCCCGCTTTCATGCGGGACATCGGTCACCTCGATCCCGTTGACCCAAACCTGCGTCCGGAAATCAACGGCGCCGAAATGCAGCAGCAGCCTCTGCTTGGGTTGAACTGCAGTCGTAAACGCTCTGCGGTACCACAACAGCTCATCGGGCTCCAGAGGGCGGCCTACGCCGGATAGCGCGGACTCGATCGCGAACGGCACGAGGATTTTCCCCTGCCATTCGAACGGACGCCCGCCGTTTTTCGGCGTGATGGCGTAGTCCCACAGGCCGTTGAGGTTCTGCCACGTTTCCCGCGCCAACTGGGGCCGGGGATGTTCGCGCCAAGCGTTCTCCGGCGTGACGGCGGCTCCCCACGTCGTCATCAACGGGGCCGGTGCCGGCCGATAATCGGCGGACAGCGAGCACACCACCAGCAACGGTGCAAGACCCAACGCGTATTTTGTCATCCTTGTCCTTACCTGTGTGTTACCAGATCTTGAGAAGAGTACCCGACGGTGAAACCACATCAAGCGTCTGCGTCGCCGGGTTAACCATCACTTGGGAGTTCGACTTCCCTCCCAGAACCTGCCACGTCACGTTCTCCAACCCCGTTGCCGACTGATACGACAGAACCGGCACGCGCGCCGACAGTTCCTGCCCACCGGCGATTTCCAGCGTCAGGGTCCCCGTTGCGGCCAACGTGTTCACGTTCAACACCTGTCCCGCGCCCCCGGTATGATGCCATACCACACGCGCGCCTTCTTGCAGTCTGAGGTCATCCAACGACAGGGCGGCGGCCTGGCCGATGTCGAGGACACCCCCCTCGCCGACGGCCACAGACCCGCGCACCGTGCCCTCACCAGCAAGCGTTTGGCCCTGTTTCAGCGTATACGCATTGCCGGAGGAAGAACGCGGGAAGACCAGGCTGGCCCCGGAAGAAACGTCGAAACCGCTGCTCAACACCTCCGCACTGCCCCCCGCCAACAGGGTGCCACCCGTGGGGATGGGCGGGATGCCGTACTTGTTGAGTAACGCCTGCGACAGCCCGGCCATTTCTTCGCTTGTCAGGACACACTCCGGGTAAAGGCGGATCTCGGCGATATCCCCCGTGAAAAATTTACCACTCTCACCATTGGTGGAACCGAGCAACAAACGGCGGACATTTCGCGGCGTTGTACGCGCCGTCACGCTGAGCCAAGACGTTGCCCCGTCGACCGCCATCATGAGCCGTCCGCCGGTCACGTTATAGCTCACCACCACCACGTGCGGTTCACCGTCATTCAAATCAAACGGCTTACTGTGCAGGGTCGCGTCGAGATTGCCAAGACCGGCATGGACGCGGCCTGAACCACCGAAGGAAATCCCCCAGTCGTTTTGTTGAGTCGGCTCCTCCGCATCTAACAGGCTGGCATAACGGTACCAGTGGGCATCTTGCACGCTCCCCAGCTCTATCACCGCCGTACTGCGCAGCACCAAGGCGACCGTGAAATTTGTACATCCCGCCAGCGGATTGTCGGCGGCTGCAATTCCGAGCACACTTTTCTGTTCAGCAGAGAAACGGACTGCGGGCTTCCCATTCATCGCGTAACGAGCGAGCTTAGGTGCAGTACGTCCCGAGAGCACCCCAACCCCGCCGCCCGAGAGATTGATCGTTGCGGCATCCAGCGTGGCGGCCTTGTTGCCTCCCGTTGTCGTCCACACCGCGACGTCGCTGTCGTCTTCGCCAACGAGCGTACTCGCATCCCACACCTCCACCGGATATGGCAACGGCGCTTCAGGCGTGTCCGGCGGCGGCGCAGGTCGATCCGCGACGGTCGGCTCCACCGATACGGGCACCTCAAACAACGTCCCCGCGACACCGTATGTGGCGGCCAGTTCCATGCCAAGCCGAGCCTGCTGTTGAGACGAGAGTGCCTGATTACGGAAAATGCGAACCTCGGCAATGTCACCGTTGAAATATTTGTTGGCTTCGCCATTCACCGACCCGAAACGCATTGGGGCGACCATGCGTGGCACAACAGAGGCTGCCGCAGTCGATACGGTCACGGAACGTCCGTCAAGATTGACAGTCATATTGGTGCCGCGCCATGTGTAGATCACCACGTGCGGCTGTCCGTCGGCCACCGAATAGCCAGACTGAGTATACGCCGATGTATCCGAGTTACTGGCCAGATCCCCCGCACCGGCGCACACCTGTCCGGCAGCATTGTAAGTCAACCCCCAATCGTTTTGTTTCCCCGGTTGCTCGCCGTCGACCAATCCGGTGTGACGATACCACTGGTCGGAGCCGCCGCTGTTGACCCCTTGAGTACTGGTCTTGAAGACCAGTGCGATCGTGAACGAGGTGGCACCTCCAAGCGGATTATCCCCGCCAGCCACCGCCAGATAGGTGGTCGAAGCGCTGGTGAACCGGACCACGTTATGCCCGTTCAATTCTTTTTTCACGAGAACAGGCGCACGGTTCTCCGAATTCGTTGCGGCGACGCCTTGATGAATATCTTGCCACGACAAGACCTTGGAGGAGTTGGGCAAATCCAGACTATTCGCTGTCCACCGGAAAGAGGAGGTGTCAGGCGGTTGGATGACCAAAGATCCCTCTTCGACGCGGGTCACACCGCGGTAGGCGAGAGGGCCGGCGAGGATCAACGATCCACCGCCCCGCTTGGTCACGCCGCCGGAGCCGTAAACGGAACCATTCAGCAGAACCGTCTTGGCGACACCGCTGGCATCCTCGGTTTGAAAAACGGCCCCGCCGTCGAGATCACTCAGCAAAATGTCGGCCGCAGCCGCCCAGTGATCGTCAGCACCCAGCGTGCCTCCGCTGACTTTTACGCCGTATCCGGCACCGCGCACGCCGTTGTTCCAACTGCGGTCGGTGTAGATGCCGTTCTGGCCGAGATAGAGGGTCCCGCCCCGCATCTTGAACAGAGAATACGCATTGGTGACGGCGTGAGTGTCGTTACCGTAACGGCCGAACGCAATATTGTCGGCGTGAACAGTTCCCCCGTTCATCAGGAATGCGCCGGAGGCGTGATAATCATTCCCGTTCTGGTTCCATGACAGCCGGATACCTGTATCCACGGCCTTGGGTTTACCGACGAAGAGGGCCCCGTTATTCATTTCGTAAGGGGCGATGCCAAGGTGAGAACTGGTAATATTTCCTAGGCCCACGGCGGATGCCGACACCGTACCGCCATTCTGACGAAAGACTTGACGCGTCAGTACGGAGGAGATCCGATTTCCCGTGATGAGATAGGAGGTTAACGATATGTCACCCGCATCCAGCGTATAGTCGCAGGGAAAATCCTGATAACCGACCTGCAATTGCGCTCCTTGCAGCGTGCCGCCATTTTGCACCGCGTTCCCGTTGTCCACGACGAAACGCCCGCCGGGAAAAGAAAATTGATCTCCGTCCGTAAACTGAAGCGTTGCGCCGTTCATGACGGTAATCAGGACGTTTGACACCGTTGCGGAACGGTCGGCAAAGAGCGACGCCCACGCCACGGTGCCGGGAAAATACCACTCCAGGCGTGTCGATGTGTTGGGTCCAGACAACATGAACGTTTTGGCCAAAGCTCCGGCTTTACTGAAACGACAGATGCCGTTGGCCGACACATCCGGTATCGACAGCGAACCGGCATATTCCGAAGCACAATCCCAATAGACATTGCTGCACGGCCCCGCCAAAACCCAGTCGGCGGTTCCAGAAACCGGTGCCTTGAACGTGAGCGTGTTGCGGGACGCCAGCCATGTTTGGGAGTCGGACAGCACGAGAGGCACGTTCCAGGTCAAAGCCATCCCGGAATTGGATAGGTTCACACCACCCGCTCCAACGGCAAGCGTGGCGGCATCCGAACCGTTGGTGCTGACCAGCATCGTCTGTGAGGATGACACGGGCGACTCGGTTCGGTTCGTGACCAACATCCCTTGAAGCTCAAGAGGCCCGGTCAACCAGAACGTCAGACGGTTGGCTGTCACGCGCTCATCAAACACCGCCCTATCGTTCGGGCCGGGCAGCACACAACCCTCCCAGCTCTGTGGATCGTTCAATGCCGCGTCGTTGTCCGCCTTGTAGATATCAGCCGCCCCGGCCGACTTCGCGAGCGCGAACAGAAACAGGGCTACGATGGACACCGAACCTTTTCCAGTCGTTTTCATGCGGTTCTCCTGTATCTCTCCTCAATTACACCAAGGAATACAGAGGCTGGCGCACGTCACACACCCCACCTCACAGGGGTTATAATAATACAATTATTTTCGTTTGTCTTTATCTCACCTTTGGTAAACGCTGGGGTCGAGCGGCTCGATCTCAAAGTTGGGTTTCCAGTTTGGCGAGGCACTGTAGAAACGCATGGCCGTATTGAAGACCAGATCCTGGATCACGCCGTCACTGTGACCGTCACCCCGCATGTATTCCACCACCTTGATGAGCGAGAGCGGGTCCGAAACGCCCCAGTCGGCCGAGCCGTTGACGATCACGCGCTCGTGACCGTACTGCCTGACCATCGCCGACACGCGTTGCGGATTGAGCTTGGAATAGGGGTAGACGGTCATGCCCGCGTAACAGCCCGAATCAAGCGTGTGTTTGATCGTCTCCTCGGTGTTGTGGTCGACATCAATGCGCTCGACGGTCAACCCCTCGGCCTTGATGATCTCCAAGATGCGTAATGTGCCGCGCAGCTTATCGACATGCGGCGTGTGCAGGATGACCGGCATCTTGCGCTCCTCGGCCATGCGGAGCTGGCGGATCATCGCGTGCTCCTCGTTGGGCGTGATCAGGTTGAACCCGACCTCGCCCAGGGCCACGCAGCGCGGGTGATCCAGATACTCGCCCAGCCCGTCGATCACCTCATCGGCCAGCCCGCGGTCGTCCGCCTCCTTGGGATTCATGGCGATCGCGCAGTAGTGGTCGATGCCAAAACGCGCCGCGCGTACGGTCTCGAACTCGAGGATCAGGCGGAAATAATCGAAGAACGACCCCGCATAGCGGCGGTTCGTGCCCAGCCAGAATGAGGGCTCCACGCAGGCGCGGATGCCGGCCCGGTACATCGCCTGATACTCGTCCGTGGTGCGCGACAGCATGTGGATGTGCGGTTCAATGATCGTCATCAGTCACCTCAAAGCTTTTCAACAGAAGGTCATCATAGAAAACGTCCGTAACGGCCGGCCGGTTCACGCTTCCCGCTCCTACTTGCGCTTCGCCCAGTCCGGGCTCTTCGCTTTGTACGCCTGGAAGGCCGCATACTCCGCCGCACTGATCTTCCCGTCGCCATCCCTGTCGATCAGCCTGAACGCCCAAGCGTGTTCCCTTTTTCCTGCCTCCCATTCGGAACGGGTGACAGTTCCGTCGCCGTTCGCATCGCATGCGTTCAATAACGCCGCATACGAAAAGCTGGCCCGGGCTTCAGGCGCGACATCCTTCGCGGGATCCCAGACCAGTTTCTGGCCCGCCTTTTCCAGCGCGGCGCGGAAGGTCGCCGAATCGATCTCCTGCACCGTCTTTCCCTCCGCCAGCGCGCGGCAGGCGGCAATCCCCGCCGACTCGCCGCACATCATGAAGACAGGCTCCATGCGCGCCGAGGCGTACCCCAGGTGCGTCGCCGAGAAGCTCACCGACACCAGCAGGTTTGCACACTCTGCCGCCTTGGGGGTGAGCGCGCGGTAGGGAATGGGATACGGCACACGGGTCGGCCCGCGTGATCCGCCTACGAACATCTTGCCCTCCAGCCCGACCCACACCTTGCCGTCGCGCTCGTACCAGATACGCCGCGCGGGATAGGTGTCGATCCCGTACTGCGCGAGGCACACCGGGTCGTCCACCGTCGTCCTGTTGTAGACGTCGTGCGTCGTGATGATGTAGCGTCCCGCCATGCGCCGCGCCACGCGCACATAGAGCTGGTGCGGCCAACCCTGCGTCTCGGGATGGTGGCGCACGTCCAGACCGATCTCTGCCACCTCTTTCCGGTACCACTCCGGCACGCGCGGGTCGCCGCTCATGAAGGCGTGCAGCCCACGCAGGTAGTCCTGGTGCAGCTTCCACACACGCGCCCGCTCCGCATCATCACCGTCCGCATAGCGCTGACTGACCCCGACCGGCGCCATCGTGAAAAGCGACGCCCGCTGGTAGTTCCACTCGCCGGCGTTCATCCAGCCGGGAAAGATCCCGGCCAGCCGCCTGCGGAGTTCATTTTGATCCTTCACTGTCTCCGTCAGCCACGCCACATACCGACCGACCAGCTCGAAGTCCCCCGCTTCACCTTTTGACTTCTGTTCGCCTCCGTGCGTAAGCGAAATTCTTGGAGGACGGCCCTCCGGATTGAACGGCGCACGGTACGCCGGCTCTGACGTCGTGTAGTAACGGTAGTTGTATGCCTGCGTGTAGCCGTCGGCTGCGCCTATCGGCAGACCGTGATCCTGCTCGACCCACTTGAGCAGTCCGCTCTCCGGCTTGCCGGGCACCACAAACGGATCGATCGGCGCCTCCTCCATCGGCGGCTGCACGCCCGCATACGGTTCACCGAATTCTGCGGCGGATTCGCGTCCCACACGGTATGAGACGCCGGCCTTCGCCATCAGGTCGCCCTCGTAGCTCGCGTCGATAAAGATTTTTGCGGACACGCGCAACGCGCCACGCTCGGCGGGTTCCGCAACCGGGCAGCCCAACGCATCGAACGGCGCACGGTCAAACACCGCCGCAGCGATGACCGCGCCGCTCTTTTCGCAGCGCGCGACGCGGTGATCGCGGATCACGCGCACCTCCCATTTTTTCAGCAACGCCTCGAAGTCCTCACGCACCTCCTTCGGGCTCATTCGCTTAAGCGCGGGACTGCCATCCCACGGCCCGCTTCCGTCCCACGCCGGGTGACCCAACGTTTGCAGCAGTTTCTGGGTCAACCCGCCGGTGGCGGTGTAGTTGGGGCAGTCCTGCATCGGCTTGAGGCCCGCGCCCAGCACACCGCCGACCCAGCGCGACGGCTCGACGATCACGACCGACCGGCCTTCGCGTTTGACGGCCACCGCTGCCAGAATCCCCGATGGCGTTGCGGCGTACACGCAGACCTCGGCTTCTTCGGACCGTTCCCCGTGGGCCGCTCCCGCCGCCAGGATTGCCGCCAGGATTGACAGCCTCGAAAATCTTGAAAATGTCTGCATCGTGCCGACCGCCTTTCCTCAACAAAAAGGAGTGCTATTCTCCAACAAAATCCGCCCAAGGAAAAGCATATTGAAAAAAATCTCAAACCCCGGTTGACGGCGTTTCGGTAATTTGGTACTGTTATGCCGAATTAGCGAACGAAAGGCGTTTTCTCATGCTTGGGCTGTTGAACATCTCGGAGGCGATGTCGATCGCGCTGCACACCTGCGCGAGCCTGGCTGAACAGCCCGACCGCCTCCAGTCGGCGCGCGAGATTTCGGAGCGTCTCGGTTTTTCCGCGCACCACTTCGCAAAGGTCGTGCAGCAACTGGTGCGCGCCGGAATTCTGGCCACCGAGCGTGGCCCGGCGGGCGGCGCACGGCTGGCGCGGCCGCCCAGCGAGATCACGCTGCTGGAGATCTATGTGGCGGCGGGCGGTTCCCCCAATTACAAGGGTTGCTTGCTGAGACACGATATCTGTCAAGGTGACGGCTGCGCGCTTGGCAAGCTGATGTCCAAGGAAAACGAGCGGCTGACCGAACTCCTGCAGAATGTCACGTTAGAAAGCATTGTCCGCTCACTGAAACGCAACCGCATCATCAAGCCTGCCGAGCGGACGGGTCGCCGGACATGAAACTTGAAACTTGTAACTCGTCATGGGTAACGCTCAACGCTCAAGTTGGGCAAGGAGGAGCGAATGAAACGGAAAATAGTCACCATCGACAAGGATTTGTGCAACGGTTGCGGCCTGTGCGTCAATGCCTGCCACGAAGGCGCGTTGAAAATGGTGGACGGCAAAGCGACCCTGATTTCCGACAGTTATTGTGACGGATTGGGCGACTGCCTGCCCGAATGCCCCACCGGCGCGATCAGGATCGTCGAGCGCGAAGCCGCAGCCTACGACGAGGCCGCCGTGGCGGCCCGCATGGCCGCCGCGAAACAGGCTGCCGCTGCGCCGGCCACACCGTCCGCCCCCACTCCAGCCCATCCGCCTTTCGCGGGCGGCTGCCCGGGGCGCATGGCCAAGGCCATCGTGCGGCCGCCACAGCCGGCGGCCGCCGCGAACGACTCGGCTCAGGGCGTCACTCAGGTGTCGGCGCTGGTCAACTGGCCGGTCCAGATCAAGCTGGTTCCGGTCAATGCCCCGTATCTGAATCACGCGGCGCTGCTGATCGCCGCCGATTGCACGGCCTTTGCCTACCCGGACATCCACCGGCGCTTCATGACCAACAAGGTGACGATGATCGGCTGCCCCAAGCTGGACGAGGGCGACTACACCGAAAAGTTGACCGCCATCCTGAAGGCCAACGAGATCCGCAGCGTGACCGTGCTGCGGATGGAGGTGCCCTGTTGCGCAGGTATCGCCAATGCCGCCAAACAGGCCCTGATCAACAGCGGCAAGATGATCCCGTGGCATATCGTCACGATCGCCACCGACGGTACGATTTTGGAGGAATAGTCTTTTTCACCACCGCAGCCACCCCGTGGACGCGGGATCACACACAACACAACAACGAGGAGAATCACATGAACGACATGTTCTGTTTCCAATGTGAGCAAACCGCGGGCGGCAAGGCCTGCACCCGCATGGGTGCCTGTGGCAAGACCCCGGAAGCCTCCAACCTGCAGGATGAGATCACGGCCGGGCTCGTGACGCTGGCGCGCGCGCTGGACGGCAAGCCCGCCTGTCCGTCGTGCGAAGCGCTCTTTATGGACGCGCTTTTCATGACCGTCACCAACGTGAACTTCGACCCGGCTGACCTGACGGCGATGCGTGACCGCATCCGCGCGGCGGTCGCGACCGCTGGCGGCGCGCCGGCTTTCGCGCCCGAGAACCTTTTCCACGGTGACACGGATGTCGTGTCGTTGCGCTCCACGCTGCTCTTCGGCCTGCGCGGCATGGCCGCCTACGCCGCCCACGCCCGCGTGCTCGGCAAGACGGACCCGACCGTTTCCGGCTGGTTCCAGAAGGGCATGAAGGCGCTCGGTGACGACCACTCGGTCGAAGAGTGGCTCGGCCTGATCCTTGAGTTCGGCAACGTCAACCTCAAGTGCATGGAGCTGTTGGACGCCGCCAACACCGGCGCGTATGGGAATCCGGTGCCGACCCAGGTCGAGACTGGCCACCACAAAGGGCCGTTCGTCGTGATCACCGGCCACGATCTGCGCGACCTCAAGATGCTGTTGGAACAGACGGCCGGCAAGGGCGTCAACGTCTACACACACGGCGAGATGCTGCCGGCGCACGCTTATCCGGAACTCAAGAAGTTCCCGCAGCTCAAGGGCAACTTCGGGACGGCTTGGCAGAACCAGCAGAAGGAGTTCACCGACCTGCCCGGCGTCGTGCTGTTCACCACCAACTGTCTGATGCCACCCAAGCCCTCTTACGCCGGCAACCTTTACACCACGGCTGAAGTCGGCTGGCCCGGTGTCACGCACATCGCGGCGGATGCCAACGGCCACAAGGATTTCTCGGCCATGATCGACCATGCTATCCGCCTTGGCGGTTGGCAGGAAGAGACCCAGGGCACACCGCTGATGACCGGCTTCGCGCACAACGCGGTCCTCTCCGTGGCCGACAAGGTGGTCGAGGCGGTCAAGTCCGGCGCGGTCAAGCACATCTTCCTGGTGGGCGGCTGCGACGGTGCCAAGCTGGGGCGCGACTACTATACCGAGTTCGTCGAAAAAGCGCCGAAAGACACGCTGATCCTGACGCTGGCCTGCGGCAAGTTCCGCTTCAACCACCTGCAGAGCCAGTTGGGCGACATCGGCGGCATCCCGCGCCTGCTGGACATGGGCCAGTGCAACGACGCCTACTCCGCGATCAAGGTCGCAGTGGCGCTCTCGCAGGTCTTCGGCTGTGGCGTCAACGACCTGCCGCTTTCGCTGGTGCTCTCCTGGTACGAGCAGAAGGCGGTCTGCATCCTGCTGACCCTGCTGGCGCTCGGCATCAAGAACATCCGCATCGGGCCCAGCCTGCCGGCCTTCGTCTCGCCCACCGTGCTCAACGTGCTGGTCGAGAAGTTCGGGCTCACCCCGATCAAGACGGCCGACGAGG
This sequence comes from Kiritimatiellia bacterium, assembly GCA_035449085.1. Classification (GTDB taxonomy): domain Bacteria; phylum Verrucomicrobiota; class Kiritimatiellia; order RFP12; family UBA1067; genus DUPH01. The sequence goes on from DAOTKE010000019.1 coordinate 30,516, forward strand.
ATCTGGCGACGATCCTCAAGACCGCGTAGGCCGTCGGGCAAAGGAGGAGTTAGGAGTTAGGAATTAGTGCCTTGCGGCTCGACAAGCACAATAAAAAACAAGTTGTTTCTCACACGAAGCCACGAAGGGCACGAAGGTGGATGCCGTTTTAAAAGAAGCCTTTGTGGCCTTTGTGCCTTTGTGTGAGATTGAATTGGGTTGCGGGCTTCGCCCGCGTTAGGAGTTAGGAGTTGAGACGGGGCCTGTCATGGTTCCGCATTCAACTCCTCATTCCTGACTCCCATTTTTTTCAGCCGTAGAGCGGGCCGAAATTGCGACAGGCGCGGTAGTCCGCGCCGGTCGGATCGTCTGCGCCGAACAGGCCCCAAGCATGCGGACGGTAGATTTGCTCCTCGGGCACGTTGGACATCGCGACCGGGATGCGCAGCATGGCCGCGAGCGTGATCAGGTCCGCGCCGATGTGGCCGTAGCTGATCGCGCCGTGGTTGGCGCTCCAGTTGTTCA
>DAOTKE010000020.1:0-30850 GCA_035449085.1 Kiritimatiellia bacterium
AGGTGCCAATCATGGGAACCGGTGTGTTTCCGGTCTGCCCTATGGGATGGTAGTGCCTGCAAATGAAAGCGACAAGTTCGCCTCACCGACAAACTGCGTGAGAAAAATCGCCGCACACGAGCCTCTGTTTTTGCCTCTGTTTTTTGGCCGTTTCCTGTTGACCGGCACAACAAGTTCCCGTACGCTAGGGCCGCTTTTTTTTGACCGTGGTTTCCGTTGTGCTAAGCCTACAGTGATGAAAGTTGCATGGACGCATGAGTGAGCATTGCTTAACCCTATTAGTTGTCTCCGATCTCCACCACATGGGGTTGGCCCGTCAGACCGCCCAAACACAACAGATGCGCGGCGAACTGGCGCAGACTTTGTTAAAGAAAGTCTTTTTACGCCTGCGTCACATGGGAATCACACCAGACGCAACCCTCGTTCTCGGCGATCTGGTAGAAGACGGCGCAGACCGCAACGCCTCGTTGGATCTTATGTCGCTGCATGGCGAACTCTTGCGCAGTGGCATCCCCTATCTGGTTGTCCCGGGCAACCATGACGGCGACCCATCCGCATTCAACGCGCTTTTCGGAAGTACGCCGGGCCTTCATGAGATCAACGGGTATGGCCTGTTTTTGTTCAATGACGTCTACAACGAAAATCACGAATGCGCACGTGCGACGGAGGATCTCGCGGCACTCAAAAAACGTGCCGAAGAAAATCCGGATCTGCCGTTGATCGCCGTGCAGCATCCGCCGATCTACCCGGCGATCGATTCACATTATCCGTATCGGCCGACCAATGCGGCGGAGATCATCGATACATATCAGAAGGCCGGTGTCATCCTTTCGCTCAGCGGCCATTACCACAAGGGGCAGAAAGCACGCGTGCATGAGCGCATTCTCTACCATACGGTTCCTGCGCTATGCGAGCCGCCTTTCAGATTCAGCCTCATTCGCGTGGTCGATTCGCGCGTGGAGATCGAGGAGTTGAGTCTTGGCATGCAGGTGCCGAACATCATTGACGTGCACTGCCATACCGAGCATGCCTACTGCGGCACGACCGTTGACACCGCGCCGTGCGTGGCGCTGTCGCAGGCGTTGGGCGTCTCGACCCTCTGCATCACTGAACACGCCTTCCAGCTTTATTTCGACAGGCACTGTGCCATGAAATTTCACTGGCAATCCGATCCCGCCATGGCGAAAGCCGTCTGGGAAACACCCGGACGTGGCCGCATGGCCGCCTACCGCCAGTTTGCCGAGAAGCTACGCTCGCCGTTCGTCAAGATCGGCCTGGAACTGGACCTTTTCAACGACGGCCAGTTGTTGCTCGCGCCGGAAGACCTCGACTTCGATTGGGATATTTTCATCGGTGCCGTGCATGCGATCCAAGATTTTGTCCCCGGACAGACATCGCAACAAGAGGCTGAGAAACTCTTCCTGCGTGACGTTGAGCGACTGCTTGAACACGACATCGATGTGCTGGCCCACCCGTTCCGCTTTTTCAAACGTAACCGTCTCGATGTGCCATCCCACCTGTTTGCCACGGTCGCCGGTTTGCTTGCCGACAGCGGCGTGGCGGCCGAGATTAACTTCCACACCTATCAGCCTGAAACGCCATTCATCCGCCTGTGTGCGGAAAAAGGCGTAAAGATCGCGTTGGCCTCTGACGCGCACGACCTGGCGGAGGCCGGCGAGTTCTGGCCGCATGTCAACGCGCTGCGGCAAGCCGGCATCACGCCCAAGATGTTCCCGGATGTCCTGTTCAGTTTCCAGTCCGTGCCGCCTCGTCGATATGAGCGGTAATCATGTGAGGGAATGACATGCTCATTGATGTTCATGTTCATACCTTTCCTGATGATCTCGCAACACGTGCCCTGCAGAAACTTGTTGACAAGGCGAACGGCAAGATTGCCACAGTGGGTGACGGCACGGTCGGCGGACTGTTGAGGCAGATGCGCACGGCGGCGATTGACTATGCGGTCGTGTGTCCCATCGCCACACGTCCTGCCCAGTTTGATGGGATCCTGGCCGAAGCAAACGCCATACGGTCGGGAGAGCGCGGCGCTGAGGCTGCGGCACACCTGATTCCGTTCGCCTCCGTTCATCCCGCGGATGAAGAGAAGTTTGCGCACCTGCAACAGGTGGCGGAGAACGGCATCTGCGGCATCAAGCTGCACCCGTACTATCAGCCGTGTGTCGTGGACTCGCCCGAGATGCTGGAATATTTCCGATGCTGCCGCGACCTCAACCTGGTGGTTCAATGCCACTGCGGATTCGACATCGGCTTCCCGTTTGATGCCGTATGTAACCCGGCACGGATCGGCCGCGTCCTTCGCAATGTGCCTGGGTTGCGTCTGATCGCCGCGCATCTGGGCGGCTGGCGTCAATGGGATGAGGCCCTGATCCACCTTCTGGGACAGGACGTCTTTCTGGACACGTCTATCTTGGCGATAAATGCAAAAGAAGAAGATCCGCAGCGGATCCTGCGTGAACACCCTGCCGACCGGCTGCTGTTCGCCACGGACTGGCCTTGGCTGAGCTTCAGCGACGGTATCGACTTCGTGTGCGCCGGAGTACGTGATTCGGCGCAGAGGCAACTCGTGCTAGGGGGCAACGCCGCGCGTCTGTTGGGCGTCCGACAAGCGGCGCCCTGGTGACCGAAGACGCCTGTACGGCCCAAAATGCCGTTTATTCCAGCCATGATTACAGGATTGGAACAAAACGGTTTAATCATGAAAATCCCGCAATCCTGGCTGAATGACCAAGCCGTGCAGAGTCTTGGCGCCCCGTCTCCGCCGCTCCAAGTCGCGATCAGCCCTGCTGGGATTGCCGCAGTTTGTAAATGCGTTCCATGCGCTCGGAAATATCCTCAAAGCCGATGTCCGCACCGTAGACGTCTTTATAGTATCCGAACGCTTTCTCGATGTCGCCCGCCTCTTCAGCCAGTTTGCCGAGGGCGAACACCACCTTTTTCTTGAGGTCGTCCATGATCGGCAATTGGTCATTGGCGGTTTCCAATTGCATGATCGCCATGTCACGCTGTCCCTTGTGCGAGAAGCACATCGCCAAATAGTAAAGGGACTCGATGCGTTCCTTCGGACTGCGCTGAGAAAGCTGGAACTGGCCGATCGCATCGTCGTAATACCCATACTTGAAATACTGCATACCCAGTTCGTAACGCAGTTTGAGGTCGTTCGGGTAACGCTGCACGCGGGCGCTCAAATCATCAAAGATGAACTGATTCATCTCCGTTTCCATGGCGTCCGCGCCATCCACATCGCCCGCCTCCCTCAACGCATCGATCTTGGCCTCAAAGGCCGAAATCCGGGTGGACGTGATCGCACGGTCCAATTCGGGGTCGGCGGCGTTAATCTTGCGCGCCGACTCCAACACATCAACGGCCTCGTCAAAACGCTTGTTCTGCGACAACAGCCGTGCCAACGCACGGTAGTAGTTCAGATTGTTCGGCTCCTGTTCGATGCGAGCACGGGCCTCTTCGATCAGCACATCCGCATCGGCACCGGTGACGACCGCCTTCGCCTGCATGTCCAGTTTCTTCGCCTGATCTTTGTTGGCGATCAGGTCACGATACGCGTCTTTCTTGCCCGCCGCCTCTTCCCACCCGGCCGCCATTGTCACACGCGCCTCAGCATCTTTGAGCTGCTTGAAGATGACCTGATCGTTGGGCAGATAGGCATTCAGCTTCACATAGGCATCGCGCGCCTTGACATAATCGCCGACCGTCATGTAATAATCCGCCACGCGCCGCAGCAACTGCATGTCGTCCGGATTGTTCTCATAAGCCGCTTCGACCGTAAAAAGCGCGGCCTCAGGATGTCCGGACGCTTCTGCCACCTCGACCGCCATCTCGACGTTCTGAGGATGAAGCGGGTTCAGCGTCAGCAACTTTTCGCACTCGATCAATGCGGACTCGGTTTTTCCGGCTTTCAGCAACCCGGCTATTTTCATACGCAGCACCGCCGCGTTGACATCCTGCATTTTCAATGCAAAACCGCTTTTCTTTTCCTTACGGAATTTTGCGATTTGGGTGGCACGGAGCGTCTTACGTGCTCTGGAGAACCCGGGCGAGAGCGACACGCACTGCATGAGCAAGTCGATCGCGATATCAAAATTGCCGCGCTCAAAAGCGGCATTGCCTTTGTTGAAAAAGTTTTGCGCCCGCTGAGCCGTCTGATCTGTTTTCTCGCCTGCCATAAAAGATCCCGAATTCGAATTGTCGAAAAGCTACATTGGGGAGGGATTATAGGATTGTCCCCGACGCACCGTCAAGACTGATCCTCGCGATTTTGTAAGCGGGCAAAAGTTTCCAGGGTTGCATCCGACTCTCATCCGCGGTAACGTGGAAAGCATGAACCCTGTCGGCCCAAAAAAACGTGCGCCGCACAACTCGGACGGGCCGACAAGCCCCCGCCGCGAGCGTCGCCCACGGCTCACACCCATCGAGCGGCGTTCGCTTCTGCTCGTTGTGATTCTGTTTATCGTGGGCATACTGACGCGGGCCATCCGCCACGCCCAAGCCCGGCCCCGCTAACGGCCCGGACGCGCGGCATCCAGCCCTATGGACGTGACCGAACACGTCACGGTGAATTGGTGCTGACCAACGGCGGTTTGCTGAACCGCGGATCCTCGTATTCGATCACCCACCTGAAGAAGAGCTGTCCGCCGTGAGCTGCCGAGAAATCAGTTTGCAGGAAGGGATTCTGAATGAACACGCGGGTTGTGTGGTTATCGTCAAAAGATGTCGGCGTCAGCTTGTACTGCGCCAACATGGTCCAGTCCGGCTTGGTCAGACTGTCCGTGGCCTCGATCTTAAACACGGCGTCCCCGTTGTTATGGTCACCGAGCAGCGTGGACACATTGGTACCATTCAACGCCAGCCACGCGGTCATAAAGTAGTTGGTCGTCGCGTCCTCCCGCTCCACCTTAATAATACCGCCCTCCAGGTAGTTGGTCGTCGTGGGATTGGCATTCAGCCAATACCGCTCATACAACTCCAGCTCGCGGCCATAATAGTAGGTCGGCGCAAGCGGCGCGTCACCAAAGCTCATCAGCCAAGTCAAGATCTCGCTGCCCAAGTTCAAACTGCCGACATCCTGCCGGATCCCGAACGTGACGACAACATTCAGGTCGGCATACTCTGTAGCCAGCAGGGGCAAATCAAACGTGTCCACCTCTCCCCCCGACAGATGCTCGACGCCATTCACCTTGACCGACTTGATGCGATACCAGTCGTCCGACTTATAAACAATATTTGTCGGGGTGCCAAGACGGAGTTTAAACGCCAGCAACTGAACCGCCTGCTCGTTCTGAACACCGTGCATAGGCGACAACACCGAACGAACCACCACATTCGAAACCCCAGGGGCCAGCACATCGAAGTGTTCCACGGTCTGGCCGACATTCAACCCGCCGGGCGTCCACGCCAGCAGATTGGGGGCCCAGTCAGAGGCCTGAGGCAACCCATACCGCACCGAATTCGTGACCACGTTCAGCGAACCGCCATGATCTTCCTTCCCTACATACTGGAACCCGAGACCGGGATGCTCGGCGACCCAATCCGACCCTGAGAATGAAGAGCCCCAGTGCGGCACGCGGTCGTAGACAACGGCGTGTTCATACATGCCCCAGGGCCGACGCAGGCGGATCCCCATCCGCGCGTAGTCCTGAAACTTGGACGCAAAATTCAGGTCACTGTAATCCAGTTTCGGTAACGGTGGGGCATTGCGGACGTTACTGGGTTGCGCGTACGGATCCTGTCCAACCACAAAAAAGGCGTAGCCGTTCGTGACCGGCTGCTGCGTCGGCAGATCGCCCAGGAAGGTGATCGTATAGACAGGTTCATAGTCATTGAGAGGCACGATATCCAGATGCCACCCGGACAGACTGACCTCAGCGGGGACCGCAATTTCGACGTATTTGTGCAGCCCGCTATGCGCCGGCACGTCACTGGAAGCCTCCTCATACACATTAATCTCATTCAACCACACGGCACCGACCGGCACATCGTACACGATGTAATACGCCGTCCAACCGCCGGTGGAGGCAAACCGCTGATTCAGATCGACCGGATCATACCACGACGGCTTATCGAAGGTGCTTTGATACGCTTCCAATACCGTGTTATTCGCATCCTCATATGTCGCGCGCACACGATACTGGACAACCTGATTCTTCTCTTGCGCCGGCACCACATTGAAAATGTCTGTACGGTAGAGATGGGGGATGTCCGAATCGGCGACAGGTTCCATCTCCAGGCGCTTAACCTCACCGGCTGGCCAGTTCTCAACCCCCCAAACATTGGTGCCCACGTAATAATCCACATACAGGCGGATATTCTGTGGTGAGAGCCGGATGTTGCTGAGCCGCGCCTCAAACCCTACCTCGTCAGAGTGCAACGGCTGGAAACGATCCTCGCTGAAGCCGGCACCCTCCGCACAGAGCGCGCGGACATTGACAATCTCAAAACCGGGAAGCACCGGTTCGGTTACCGCCAATTCTTCGATACACACCCGCTGCCCGCCACCGGTTGTCGGCACAACCAGTTTCGCGGCACGGTACGCTCGACCGTCGGGCGGCTGAAACCGATACGTGTCATACAGCATGTTCGTGACGGAATACGATGCCACCAGTGTCCACTCCGGATCCGCAGCACGCGGACCGGCAGGATGAGTCGTTACGTAAAGATGAAGTGTCGGCGGGGGGGGGGAATCGGTATACACCCGGGCCATGAACGTCAGCGTGCCGATCCCGGTCGGCAACAAAGGCGTCTTCACATACGCTTCCGGATAGAGCGTCTGATGGGGATCCGTCTCCTCGGTCTGGCTGTTATTCAAGAAACAGGCCTTGCTCTCGTCGATCATCACCCGCTGCGGATCGGTGTCGGTCACCTTCACGTTATACGCGCGCCAATCGGCATCACCAACCACAGGCTCATCCCACGCCACGGCATTATCGATGGAAACCCAGGCGTTCGTATATCCCGCGCTCCGTTCATTCAACACACGCAAATATCCCGAAACATTCGTCCCCAAATAGACCAGCTCGTGTTTAAAATTGGTCATCGCCTCCGTTACGACGATCGAACGGATGTCGTGCCACAACGAATCGTCCGCCTCCGACGCAAACTGCACCGTAAGCTTCGCCGGCGGCCGGTGAACCATGTAGTCAAACTCAAGCATGCCCACCCCGCGCTCCAGGAGAGGGGACCGGACAGCCTGGTCCAGCCACTCCCCCTCTACGCCCGCCGAATTGATGACGCGCCCCCCCCGCAGATGATCAAGAGAAATCGTATGCTCTTCCGCCAGAAGAAAACTGCCATTTCCGGGATCTTTGATCTCGACCCAAGAAACACCCTTGTCGCGGCTATACGCGACACCCAGACCGCCGATCACTCCTCCGCCGGCCGGGCCCACCTGCACGGAACCACACCCCAAGCGCAGTTCGAAACTGTACCACCCGGAGTCCAGCACGACCGTATTTGTTGACGCCGAATACGGGTCCGTTGAATTCAACACGACGTCGCCGTTAATGGAAAGACGCACGCTGCCGATGAAGTTTTCGGCAAAATAATTGGTTTTTCCGGCCCCGTCAAGTTTGATCCGCCCACTGTAGATATAGGTCGTATTCGTCAGCCATCCTTCATCCGTGTTCGCATAGCGCGTTGAGAGTTGAATCGACGTCATGGGACTTTTCTGCGTGATATTGAAGGCCCCCGGCACGCGTCCCTCATTCAGGCCGGCTTTCTCCCTGCTGACCACCCATGCCTCGGTAGCCGCCCATTCCGACGCCCGGACCCGATTGTCACCCTCGCTGTCCTGAATGCTAAAATCGGATGACTGCTGCCCGCGCCACCCCGACAGATTGATCTCATCAACAATCACGTCAACACGTTGGCCGTCCGTACGCCCGATCGGCTGCAGCATCAGAAAATGAGACCTCCAGGCATAGACAGGCGCATCGTACTCTTGATATCCGAACCCTGTCAGCGTCACCTCATTGAAAAGCGTCCAAGCAGTGGTTCCCGGCGCCTGCGGCGGCTCATCCGTGCCGAACTGTGTTTTCTGCAAAAACACGCCCAGCTTCTGCGTGGGGATCACCGTGTAAATCCCTTTTATGGCAAAGTTATCATGCGCCGCCCAGCGACCGGCCGGCGCAAACGACCAGTTCTGGATGTCCGTGGCAAACGTCGTTGAGGTCATCAACACCGTCGACGGTGACCCGGCTACGGCGATGGCGTTGACGCCACTGAGCGCTGTCGGTTGCGAAAACACCTCGCCGAATCCGGACCGGCACTCGGCCGACAGGAATCCGCAGGTTCCGCGCGTCAGCGCACTCATGCTTGAATCGGTATACTGCAAAACATTGTCTGCAGTGCCGAACTTGCAGTTGAGCGTGGTGGTGTTGTTGAGGGCCGTATACATCCGCAACTCAACCTGCGTGCGTGTCGTGAGGGTTAAATCCGCAGAGAGGGTCGCGGATTTCAACAGAACCGGGACGCCCCCCCGCCACCGGTAAAGCTCATGACGGATCCGTCTGTCATTATTCAAATTTGCGGTGTTTGGAACCTGCGTCATCCGGTATTCGTAAAAATTGTTGTAATCCTGGTAGTACCCGAGCACCGAGAGCGACGGCTCCTGCGGAGACAAGTCATCCGCCCCGACGTTGGCACGGACCAGATAGTTCTGCCATAGGAACCCTTGCGTGTAGTAGATCGCTTCATGCGGCAGGGCCTCCTGCCCCAGTCTGCCTTTGAAAGAAATCCGGTCAATGCCGTCCTGCAGCGTGTTATTGGCCTGATTGTGAATGTAACCAAGGCCATAGCCGGCAGCACCGCCTTTCAAGCGGATCGCCACATTACGGAATCCAATCTCCGAAAGATCAGGTGTATTGAAATTGTCAGCCCGCAGCCTGTCGACCACATACGCCGACCCGCTGCTCAACCAGCCGTTGAACGTGTTGTACGGGTAAACACTGTACTCATTGGTCACGCTTGGCCAACCTTTGAAATATTCCTGTACAACACTCGAACCGTTCGAGGGCCAAGAGTCAAACGTGTTTGGGAAACGCTGCTTGGACACCTGCCCGTTACTGTCGGTGAACACATCCGACGGCGCCGCCCACAGGTTGAAATTCTGATACTCGGCGCGGCTGGTCATATATTCCCGCGTGTCCGCGTTGAACACGACTTGAACAAAGCCACCACCCTGCGCGGTCACACTTATCCGGACATTATCCGCCGGCCGGGTTAAACTCGGCGCACCACACACACCACCGAACGGAACGATGCCGGTCAACGCTTGCCCCGGCTCGACCCAGTAATGGGTCAGGAAACTTTGGCTGTCAGGATCATATTTGTTCTCACCGCGGAAGTAGAACTGCAGGTTGGTCGGGCCTCCGCTTGCCAGCGGGATCATGCCGCGCCACACGTTGTTGCTGATGAGCGTCATCGGAACCGGATTTTCGTCGAGGACCGGCCCTGTCACCACCGAGACCGTCCCGTAGGGCGACGGGTACGGACGCAGCCGCGTGTAAAACTCGCGCCCGCCCTCCGCCTGCGTGCCACCGCGAAGCATTCGAGGGGACAGCCATTCGCTCTCTTCTGGAGAATCCGGCCAGAAATTGTAGGAGGTCTGAGTGAAGTCGATGGGCTGATAGCGGTATCCCCCAAAATCACAGACGAAATAGTACTCCAAGTCTCCGACTTGTGGCTGAGCGGGCAGCGTGGCTTGATAGATCTCGCCATCTCCGTTGATCCCTGATCCCTGGACATAGGTCATAGGCAAACTCGCCCATTCATTCGAGTGCTGCGACAAATACCGCCACCGATAATGAACGGTCAGAGACCGACTATATCCGGTCACGCCATGCTCGGTCCGCAGATAAACATTAGACACATTGCTGACCATGCAGCGTATGGTAAACGGCTCCTGTTGCGCGGGATAATCCGGCGAAAAAATGGGCGATGGCCGCTCCATCACCACATCCGATGGCGGGTACGAGACACAAATATTGTCCACCGCGACAAAAGCGCTATCCTCGCCACCGGAGGAAGACACGGGCCCCGTCCGCCTGATTCTCAACCGCGCGGCGCCGCGGTAGTTCAGTGTTTTCTTGTATCTGATGGGTACGCCGTCCGAGACATTGACGGGCAAGACATCCAGCACCTCCCATTTGTTGGAAAACTGCATCGTCTCATGTTCAAGCATGAGATTTGTCGTTCCACCGCCCAGATAGACATACTCCAGCATGTTTGTCGCGATCTCGATCGTGAGCTGGTTGGTCTCCGCAGCCGTCACGTTGATCGCATCAAAATACAGGGTTCCGATTCCCTCAGGATAATAGGGCGTTTCGATCATGGCAGCCGGCGTATTTTGAAGGTTCGCCTGATAATTCGTCTGGATGACATCGCTGTAAGAAGTGGGCGGGATACTTTGAGCGTTCGCTATAAAAGCCGACGTGCCGACCCGGCATGCGGTAAACCGCCATATGTTCGTGCGCGTGCTATCCTCAGAGATCGCCGCGTACACATGGTTCGTGCCAAATAAAAGGGCTTTCCGTGCATCACCGGCACGCCCCGGGGCCTCCGTTCCCGTGTGCGTCCAGAACTCGTGATAATAGTCCTGCCGCTTATCGTTCAATTGGTGCCGCCCGGTCCAATTGTTGAAAAGCATGCGACGCTCGACAGGCAAGGAGTCACTCTGCCCCAACGCCGAAAGGCCCGTCAGAACAAGCCCAAGACAACACAATAACCTAAAAGCCGCTCTCTTCATCCAGCACTCCCGACTCTTCCCGATCCGCAAAATCTCGCGTCCGCACCGCAACCTCTGGCCCCTCACTTCACATGGGTATGCCTGGCCGAGGACCAATTCTCCAGATCGGCCGGCACATCCACGCCATTGCACAACAGACACGTCAAATCCTTCAAAAGGGATTCCGTCAGTTTTTCCGGTTCCGGTATGCCATCCACATGCCCGTCCGCAAAGGCCACATGGGCCACACGGCGCTTCGCGACCCTGTGGTTGAAACCGATGATCTCCTCAGACGGATCAATGGTAACCCATTTTTTTTGTCCTTCGTCGTAGTAGTACCTTGCGAGGTGGGTCTGCAGCACACCATCAGACGCGTCCGTCGTGGTATCAATCCACTCCTCAAAGCGATTTCCCCGCACCTTGAACGCGGGTAACTCCGCGAACATCAGCAAAGCCGCGGCATTCCCGCGCGACGACAGAGAATCGATTTTGACCGTACGTCCGACAGCCGTCGAGGCACTCCCTGCCCGATAGTCAAACCCAAAATAGCCATTCATCACATAGGAACGCCGAATCGGCCTACTATGACTATGCACTCCTTTGCGCTTGCAGACATCCCGGTGCGCTTCACACACGTAGGAGGCAATATCCGCACCCACGTAGTTCCACAAGACACCGTTCGACAGCGAATGATAGGTGACTCCAGCATCTCCATGAAAGCATGCCGGTCTAGTCGCACCGCTTTGCGGTTGCGTCGGCTGGCCCCTCCATAAAGAAGCGCCCCCGCTCCACGTCCAGGAAACCCAACCGGGGTTGTGATGGTATACCCTCGCGTATGATCCTTTGACCTTTTCGACCCAGGAACCCTCATGCGACCCAGCCCAAGGCATGCTCGCTGACGGCATCCAGTCTCCGGCTCTCCTTGGATGATCGTCAACCGCATACGCCAAGGCAGCCTGCGCCAGATTCTTGAGATTCGTCTTGCACTTCATGGCCCGAGCCGCCTCACGCGCCTTGGTCACCTGAGTCGTTAGTGCCGCCGCCAGAACGCCCAGAATCGAAATCACCACCAACAACTCGACCAGCGTGAACCCTTTGATTGACCGGCAAATCATAACACTCCTAAGTCCGCATTTATCAAATCCCATTGTCTCCGATCCCGCCACTGGAGGCAAGGGTTTTCTCCTATTTTTCCCCTTCTTTTTCTCCTCCCTTTTTTCGCTTGCGCAATGGCCGGGAATCCTGTCAAATGTTGCACAATTGTTTGTTCGATAGTAGGTTAGGAAGGATTCTCTGAATATGCGTTGGTCGCGTCTGCTCCTCGCCACCCTGCGGGATGATCCGCAAGAGGCTGAAATCGTCAGTCACAAGCTCATGGTCCGCGCCGGACTGGTCCGCAAGCTCTCGGGCGGGTTGTACACCTTCATGCCCCTCGGCCTGCGCGCCCTGCACAAGGTCTCCCGCATCGTCCGCGAAGAGATGGACCGCGCCGGCGCCCAGGAAATCCTGATGCCCGCCCTCCAGCCCGCCGAACTCTGGGAGCGCTCCGGCCGCCTCGCCACCATGGGGCCCGGCATGTTCCGGCTGAAGGACCGCGCCGAACGCCTGATGGCCCTCGGCCCCACCCACGAGGAGGTCGTCACCGAACTGCTCGCCGGCGAGATCTCTTCCTACCGCCAGCTCCCCTGCACCGTCTACCAGATCCAAACGAAATTCCGCGATGAGATCCGCCCGCGCTTCGGCCTGATGCGCGCCAAAGAGTTCATCATGAAGGACGCCTACAGCTTCGACACCTCGCTCGCGGCCGCCGACGCCTCCTACCAGGCCATGTTCGACGCCTACGTCCGCATCTTCCGGCGCTGCGGTCTGGATGCCCGCCCCGTTGAGGCCGACACCGGCGACATCGGCGGCAAATGGTCCCACGAGTTCATGGTGCTCGCCGATTCGGGCGAGGACGGCATCGTGGATTGCCCGGCGTGCGGCTACGCCGCCAACCAAGAGCGCGCCGAACGTGCCGACACCCCCGCCGCCGACCCGGAATGCCCGCCCCCGGCCGCAGCCGACACCCCAGGCGCGCGCACGATCGACGACCTGACCGCCTTCTTCGGCTGCCCGGCCGGTCGCTTTATCAAGACGTTGATCTATCTGGCCGACGGCCAACCGGTCGCCGCCCTGATCCCCGGCGACCGCGACCTCAATGAACACAAGTTCAAACGCCTCCTCAACGCCAAGCAGCTCGCCTTGGCCGACGAGGCCACCATCGAGAAGGTCACCGGCGCCCCGGTCGGTTTTGCCGGCCCGGTCGGACTCTCCGTCCCGATCTACGCCGACCGGTCGCTGCGCGGCTCTGCCGACCGTATCACCGGCGCGAACAAGGCCGACACCCATCTGACGCACGTCGCGCTCGAACGCGACGCGACGGTCACCGCGTTCGACGATCTCGTGGTCGTCGGACCGGGCGACGCCTGTCCCCGCTGCGGCAAGACGATGCAGCTCAAACGCGGCATCGAGGTCGGCCATGTCTTCAAGCTTGGCACCAAGTACAGCGAATCGTTCCAGGCCACCTACCTGACCGACAAGGGCCAGAGTGAACTGATGGTCATGGGATGCTATGGCATTGGCGTGACCCGCACTTTGCAGGCCGTCATCGAACAAAGCCACGACGCCGACGGCATCATCTGGCCGATCTCGGTCGCCCCGTACGCCGTTTCCCTGTTGCTGCTCGACCCCAAGGATCCCGCCGTGTGCGCGGTCGTGGACGGCCTCGAGCAGGCGCTGGCCGCCCGTGGGCTCGACGTCCTGGTCGATGACCGTGAGGAACGCCCCGGCGTGAAATTCAAGGACGCCGACCTGATCGGTTGCCCGATCCGCGTCGTGGTCGGAGCCAAGGGACTGGCCAAAGGCGGCGTCGAAATCAAACTGCGCACCTCGAAAGAGATCACGCTCGTACCGGCCGATCAGGCTGCGGATGCCATCGCCACGCAGGCTGCCGCATTAACCGACGCCCTGCGTCCTTAATTCCCCCTCCACCCCGAGGAGTCTTCCCATGAAAAACGACGTTCTGAACGAATCCGGCACCGCGCTGACCAAGCGCGAACTGGTTGCACAGATCGCATCGGAGACCGGTCTTACACAAATCGAAGTCTTTAACGTTGTCCAAAAAACACTCGACGGCATCATCGACGCACTCGGCGCCGGCAAGCATGTCGAGTTCCGAGAATTCGGTGTCTTTGAGGTGACCACCCGTAAGGCCCGTATCGGACGCAACCCCAACAAACCTGAGGACGTGGTGATGATCCCCGTCCGCCGCGTTGTCAAATTCAAGCCCGGCAAACGCATGCGTGACATGCTGGCCGGCAAGTAAATCTCATGAGTTCCACGTCTCTCTCCTTTGACCCTCCGCGCGGCATGCGCGATTTTTACCCTGAAGACATGCGCTGGCGCAATCGCGTCTTTGACGCCTGGCGTAACGCCGCTGTCAGCTTTGGCTTCCAGCCGTATGACGCTTGCGTCGTTGAAAGCCTCGACCTCCTGCAGCGCAAGAGCGGCGAGGAGGTCTCCGAACAGATCTATCACTTTGAGGACAAGAGCGGCCGCAGGCTTGCCCTGCGTCCCGAGATGACGCCCACGCTCGCCCGCATGATTGCGGCGCGCCAGGGCCAGCTCAGCTTTCCGGTCAAATGGTTCACGGTCGCCCAGTGCTTCCGCTATGAACGCATGACCCGAGGCCGCAAGCGCGAACACTACCAGTGGAACCTGGACATCGTCGGCGAGGAGAGCGTTTCCGCGGAGATCGAAATCCTTGCCGCCGCCGCTGCCGCGCTGCACGCGATGGGCATGCCCGACGATGCCTACCGCATCCATGTCAACAACCGGGCGTTATTGGCTGAGTTGCTGGCCGCCTCCGGTATCGCGCCGGAACACCACGCCGCCGTCTTTCTGGCGCTCGACAAACGCGGCAAAATCAGCGATGACGAAATTTCAGCCCTGTTGCGCACCGAAGGGCTCGACGATGGCGCGGTCGCGAAGACCTTCGAGTTGCTGGGCGTCGAGACACTTGACCAGGCAGCCGCGCTCGCCGGTACCGATTCGCCCGCGCTCGCCGCCCTGCGTGAACTCTTCGCCCTTGCCGAGGTCTATGGTATCGCCGGCAGATTGGTCTTTGATATCGCGGTGATCCGCGGCCTGGCCTATTACACCGGCATCGTCTTTGAAGCTTTTGACACACAGCGGTGCTTCCGCGCGATCTTCGGCGGCGGCCGTTACGACAGCCTGCTCACCATGATCGGCGGAGCCCCCACGCCAGCCGTCGGACTCGGCTTCGGCGATGTCGTTGTGGTCGAAGTGCTGAAGGAGTTGCTGGGCGAGACCGCCGCCGCTGAAAAACACGGTGTCGTCATCGGCTACATGTTCCCCGAACAGCGCGAAGCCGCCACGCGCCTCGCCCGCCGCTTGCGCGAAAAGGGCGAACGCGTCGATCTCATGCTGGCACGCCAGAAACCCAAGCCATTCTTCTCGCGCGCCAGTGCCAGTGATGCCGCCGACGCGATCTTCATCGGGCCGGACGATGTCGCCGCCGGACGCGCCAAGCGCAAAAATCTCGCCACGCGCGAAGAGACGGTGATCGATCTAGCCTGACCACGCCAACCGAACGCCACCGGATCAGCCGAACAGGCGTGCGGCATTCTCGTGCGTGGTTGCCGCAATGTGCCCGACCGTTGTGCCGCGCACCTTCGCCAGGCACTCGGCAACATGCACCACGAAGGCCGGCTCGTTCTTCTGACCGCGCTTGGGCACCGGCGCCAGAAACGGCGTGTCCGTCTCGATCAACAGCCGGTCGTCCGGCACGCTCGCCGCACTCTCGCGCAACATGTCGGCGTTGCGGAAGGTCACGATGCCGCTGAAACTGATGGCCAGCGACCGCTCTAGCAGACGCGCGGCAAAGTGTTTGTCGCCGGTGAAGCAGTGCACCACACCGCGCAAACCCTCGCCGCGCCACGGCGTTTCGTCCAGCACCCGCAAGGTGGCCTCGTCGGCGTCGCGCGTGTGAATGATCACCGGCAGCCGCCACTCGTCGGCCAGCCGCAAATGGGCGCGGAACAACGCGCACTGCGCCTCAGCGGTTTCAGGATGATAGTGGAAATCCAGCCCGGTCTCGCCCACTGCGGCCAGCGCGTGATCAGACGCAAGCAGACGCAATGTCTCGACACACGTTTCCGGCGATGCAGATGCGGCCTGATCGCGATCGAATCCGAGCGCCAGCCGGACGCTCTCAGGATATGCGGTCGCCACCGCCAGTGCCCCGGCATTCAGTTCCGTGCTGCCGCCAACTGCCACAACCCGGCCCACGCCAGCGGCCAGCGCACGCTCCATGACCGCCGCCGTCTCCAGCGGCGAGCCCTCAAAATGCGCGTGCGTATCGTAATAAAGGCTCTCGTCTTCAGTGGCGGCCATCCGTTCAACTCCTAACTCCCAACTCCTAATTCCTAATTCCTAACGCGGGCGTAGCCCGCAACCCAATTCAATCTCACACAAAGGCACAAAGGCCACAAAGGCTTCTTTTAAAACGGCATCCACCTTCGTGCCCTTCGTGGCTTCGTGTGAGAAACAACTTGTTTTTTATTGTGCTTGTCGAGCCGCAAGGCACTAATTCCTAACTTCCCGCGTATCGCCCGTGCTAATCATCGGCTTTTCCGCCTTGTTCGCGAATCACCTGTGCCTCGAACACCAGGAACTCGGCCCCCTCGCGCCACGCCTCCGGATTAAGACCGGCTTTCATGGCGAGATGCGTAAGCGTTTCTTCGATGCCCCACCCCTGCTCCGGCGCGACCTGCGGCAGAAACACGGCGCTGCGGCCGTTCTTGGTCAACACCATGCCGTGCTTGCCGATCACGATGTCGCGCCACGACGCCACCGGGCGTGGCGGTGTCAGCATCGAAATCTCGATGTCGATCTCACCGAGCTCCCGTTCGGCAAGCGGCTCGAAGCGCGGATCATGGAACGCCGCATTGAGCGCCTGCTCGCGCACAACCTTCCAGATCTCGCGGCGCGGCAAGATCTCACCGATACACCCGCGCAGTTCGCCCCGCTTATGCAGCGTCACAAACCCGCCGCGCACCGGGCGCATTCCGTCGGTCAAGGTGGCGGGCTCGCGCAAGGCCGCGCGCCGTTCGCCGCGCTTGAAAGCCTCCGTGATCACCTCACGGGCCCAAACCAAGAGCCGGCCGCAATCGTCATCCGGGATTTTTTCAGCGCCCGTCACCGCCGGCCGAACTTGCTTGGAGGGTCTTGACCACGCCCCGGTCACCAGCGCTCCGATATAGCTTACCGAGTTCCGCGTGTCATGCGTGAGCCTGCCAGACGTTTCATACGCCGTGCGCTCGACCTTGGCGTCGCCGGGAAGCATCGCCAGCAGAAAAGCCAACGGATCGCGGCCGCAAACCGTGGCTCCCGTCTCGTCAAGCCGCTTCAGAAAACCGGCGAGGTCTTTATGGGCAAAAAGATCGAAGATCCCCAGATCCAGCGTTTCGAGTTTACGCTGCACGTCATTCGTGAACGGCACATATCCATAGTTCGCGCCATAATGTGTGAAATCCGAACTCGCGACCACCAGCGTCCGGTCATCCAGCAGATCCCTGAACGCCGCGGCCGCTGTCAGCAGATTCTCAGTATCAAACTGTCCGCACACCACGCACACGACCGGCACGTTGGTGGCCAAACACGCCTGGATGAGCGGCAACTGGATCTGGTCGCTATGTTCCTGCGCGTGCGCCTGCGGTTCCTGCGTGACGAAGGGCAGCGCTCGCGCGCGCTTCACGAACTCGGTGTCGACCGTCAGTTCGCCAAGCGGCGTCCGGAGATGCGTCGCGTCCGGAATGCTGACCTGGTTGCGCATCCCCACGTAATGGCTGGGCCCCATCACCACGATACGGCCAACTGATTTGGGGTCGATCCGCAGATAAACCCCGGCCGCCACGCGTCCGGAGTAACGGTATCCCGCATGCGGCACCACCGCCGCGCAAACGTTTTTTTTGCGCACGACCGTCACGTCTTTGCACAACTCCGCGATCTCGTCGCGCAACGCGCGTTCACTGTCCTGATACCAGCGCCCCGCCAAGGGCGACACCATCACTTTTTTCATCGTCACATCCTCCTCGCTCCGTGACAGAGTCCGCTCACCCGAACACCCGACCGCCGCGCACGCGATCAGCACCATTTCCGGCAGAATACCCCGCATAACGATCCCTCCCGCGCTCATCCCGCCCACGCTGCCATTTGCCGCACGCGTGCGAGATCCAGTTGGCGCACACGCATCCTGCCAAGCCGCCGTCGGCACAGCGGTGCCGCCCAACATGCCAGCAGGAAGCAACGGCGTGTGAGTCTCCCGGCATGCGTCATGACCAAACTCCGTACACCCGCCTGCCGCACTCCGGACAACCGCCGTCCGGTTTGACGCGGTTGACCGTCACCACGTACCGCTGGCGCGTCACGAGCCGCGTCCCGCAGCCCGCACAAAACGTGTCGTCGCCGTCCGGCACTTCGGCATTGCCCACGTACACATGCTTGAGGCCCGCCGCCTTGGCGCGATCCCGCGCCCGCAACAGCGTCGCCAGCGGCGTGGGCGGCAGATGCGTCATGCGGAAGGAAGGGAAAAACCGCGAAAGATGCAGCGGGATTTCTCGTCCGGCGTTTTCGGCGATCCACTCAAAAAGTCCGTCCAGCATGTCATCCGAATCGTTGAGCGTCGGGATCACCAGGTTCGTGATCTCGACGTGCACACGCGCCCTGATCATCTGCAGGACGGAAGCCAGCACCGGCGCCAAACTGGCCTCGCACACCTCCCGATAAAACGCCTCGCTGAAACCCTTGATGTCCACGTTCGCGGCATCCACATACGGCAACAGCGCGGCCAGCGGCTTCTCACGGATATACCCGGCCGTCACCAGCACGTTGCGCAGGCCGGACGCACGCGCGGCGATGCAGCAGTCGCGCACATACTCATAGTTGACCAGCGGCTCGTTGTAGGTGTAGGCCACATGGGCGCACCCCTGCTTTTTGGCCAGTGCGGCCAACTCATCCGGCGGCAGCGCGAAGGCCGTGATGTCCTCCGGATTACCCTGCGACATGTCCGCGTTCTGGCAGTGCTTGCAGTGCAGGTTACAACCGGCCGAGCCGAGCGACAGGATCGCCGCCCCCGGACAGAAGTGAAACAGCGGCTTTTTCTCCATCGGGTCGACATGCACCGCACACGGACGCGCGTAGGTCACAGCCATCAGCCGCCCGTCCAGGTTCATCCGGACCCGGCATTCACCGCTGAACCCCGGCGGGATGCGGCATGCCTTCGGGCAGATGCCGCAGCGGATCACATTGTTGCTTGGGCCTGACATCTCACACCCCTTTTTCCGGGAATCGCATCAAGCACAGGCGTTACACGTCACACGCGGAAGCGACCGGAATCTTTTCGCCGTTCTCATCGACCCGCACGAACGTGATGTCCGTGCTGAAGATCACGTCCTCCACACTCTGGTGCAGTTCGCGCCGCGAAACTTGGACGTCATAGGTGACCGAGGTACGGCCGACCCGAAGCCGGACGATCTCAAAACGCAAGATCGAACCGCCGGAGACGCTCTTCTTGAATTCGACGCGATCCATGCCGATCGTGACAAAACGCGCCCCGGGATAATCGAGACTGACCGCCATCCAGGCCGTCTCGTCCACCCACTTCAGCAAATTGCCGCCGAACAACACGCCGTACTGGTTCATGTGCTCAGGCATCACGAGCTTGTAAGAGATCATGGCGGTCACTTCAGTTCGGATTCATACGGGATCGGCACCCCATACTGTGTATGGACTTTCAGCATCTCGGCCATCACCTGCTGTCGCGCCTCACGCGAATACTCCGCCACGAGGTGGTACATCTTCTGATTCGCCCAACGCCGTTTCAAAGCGGCGGAACCAAGTTTAGCGTGGCGCGACATGCTTAGCCGGAAGATCGAATCATAGCCTTTGTCCGATGCCAGGCCGCGCACCTGAAAGACCAGCTCCTCGGTGGTATCCGGACAGACACCGCACAGCTCCAGTTGGCGGTCTTTGTAGAGGTTGGTCGAGTTCTTGGGATACACCTCGCACTTGGACGCCGAGTCAAAAACCACCGTGATGTCCCCCATGACAGGATAGCGGACCCCCTCGTAAACCGGCTGGAATGCCGCAGGCAGATCCCAGCGGTTGCCGTTCATCACAGTGGACGTGCCGCGGTTACAGTAGGTGAGCATGTCGAGCAGATACACATTGGCCTTGCTCTGGGTGCCGAACATGTAGACCGAGATCATACCGTTGTTCAGTGCAGAAAATTCGCCAATGATCTTGGCGCTCTCGGTAACACCGAACGTCGGCTTGCCGTCCGTGACCACCACCGCGATCATCGGGCGCCTGGGATCACGCGGCAACCGCATCAATGCACGCAACGAGCCGAAGAGGTCGGTCTGACCGAAGGCGCGCATGCCATTCACGAACGCGGCCGCTTTCACGAGGTTTTCGGTCGAGGCGACAGCCCACTCCTTAAAGCAGGGCTCAAACGTATCGCGGAACCCGACCACGTTGAAACGGTCACCCGGGTTAAGCGTTTGAAGCGCCGCCGCCATGCCGCGCCGACAGAAGACCATGCGCTCTTCGGTCATCGAGGCCGAGACATCCTGCACGAAAACGATGTCTTTGGCGATGACCGGCACCTGTTTGTCGGCACGCGGCTGGATGCCGATCCGGAAATAGACACGTCCCGGCTCGGCCGGATCGCGGAAAGTCTCCAGGCCCACAGCCAGCAGATCGTCGATCGGCACGTAGTCGATCGTCTCCTGCAGCGCCGCGATCTGCGCCTGTGCCTCGCGCGCCCTACGTTCTTCCGCGCTGACCGTCTGTCCGGCCGGCGTCTGCCGGGCCGCCTCTTCAAGCTGTTTCTCAACGCGTTCCTGTTGCGCTTGCTTAAGCCGTTCACTATCCGCACCACCGATGGCCGTGCCGGTTTTTTCGCCGGGCTGCATGCCAAAACGTGCCTCGGTCGTGCCGGCACTGACCTTGGCTGCAGTCTCTGGCACTTGCGCGACCGGCAGTTTGAAGGTTCCCTTACTGATCTCCGTATCGAACACTTCGGCAGCCTCCATGGGCTTGGGCGGCTCGGGATCTTTACCGAAACGGCGGCCGGCCAAATCGATCGACGGCACAATATCCGGCGCTTTGGGCACCCGTTCGATCATCGGGATCTCGCGCCGCGGCAAGGCGGCCACATCGTCCTGCACGGTACGGTCGAAAATTTGCGCGATCTCCTGGCGCGGCATCCACGGCGTGGTGTCGATCTGTTCGGGGATCACCTCTTTCAACGCGGGTACGCCCGGTGCCAACGCTTCGCGCGGAATCGGGGGCGGCACGGTAAGCACGGGGCTCGCGCTCTGGCTCAGCGCCTCCACCTGGTCACCGGCCTCGATCGGCCCGCGGCTCGGGGTATCGCGTTCGCCTGGAACTTTCTCGGCAATACGCATCGGATCGGTCCGCATCATCTCCACACGCATCGGCGGCACACGGTCTCCCTCAAACCAGTCACGCGCCTTCTGACGCAGACCGGACGCAGTGCCGCCCAACGCCCAGTCCGCAAACAGGTACATGCAGACCACATGAATGATTGCGGAAAGCAAGACGGCCACACAGGCCAACATCATGTGATGCTCGCCCTGTCTCTGGTGCTGTCCAAAGCCGTGCGGTATCATGCTCAACCCTTCTCCTCGCGACGCTCCGTCTGCATCCGTCCCTGGCGCAACAGCGGCGAATCCGGATAGCGCGTCTGCAGCTCCTCGCGCATCGCGTTTGCCTCTTGTCCACGTCCAAGCTTGTCGAGCAAGACGGCGGCCTTGTGCAGCGCCTCCGGCACAAGCACGGCGTCGTTAAACAGAATCCCGACACTCATGTAGTAGCGCAACGCGGCATCAACGTCCCCTTTCGCTTCAGCATTGCGCGCGAGCCCCATGTAGGCGTGCGCCCGTAACCCCAGCAGATCCGGCGCAGCCGCGCGCGAGGCCGCGTCGTTGAGATGATTTGCGGCTTCATCAAAACGTCCAGCGTGCGTCAAGAGCTCGCCTAATCGCAAAGCCGCTTCGGCACCGTAGGCAGTCGACGCGCCGGTCGCCAACGCTTCCGCAAACGCATGCATCGCAGGATCGCGCTCCTCCTTGGCCCGATGAATCCGGCCAAGGACGGTCCAGGCAGTCTGCATCCAGCCCTTGTTAGGCTTAAGCGCCAGCAGGGCGTGCGCCGCTTTGGCGGCGGCGTCAAACCGTTTCTGCTCCAACTGGAATTCCGCGAGCCACGCCAGACGGTCAGGCCCCAGCTTGTCGGTGATCGGCGCGTCCAGCAAGGTCTGGAAGAGCCCTGCAGCCTCATCCTTGCGCCCGTCCTCCTGCAGCAAGAGGCCTAATTCCAGCATCGATTCGCGCTCGAACTCTTTCGGCGGCGTGGCGGCCAGACAGGCGCGGAACAGCTTTTCCGCCTCCACCCGATCGCCGGTCTGGCGGGCCACAGCGGCGCGCCAGTAGAGCACCTCGGCCTTGCGCGCATCGTCCGGGAAGCGGCGCATGCGCTCGTCCAGTGTCGCTCCGGCCGCACGCGGATTCTTGGCGCGCAATTCTTCCATCGCCTTCTGGTAGAGCGTTTCTGCAACCTCCGCGCTCTCCGGATACTGGGCCAGCAGCGCGGTCCAATCGCGCAAGGCTGCCTCGCTCTGCCCGAGCCGCGACCGGCAGACACCCGCGGCGTAAAGCGCCTTGGAGGCCAGCGGATCTTGGGGATAGCGGTCGGACACCTGCTGGAACCAGGCCGCCGCCGACTCCCACGCTTCCTGTTTCTGCAACAGCCAGCCCAAGCGATAGAGCGCATCCTTGGCGAGCGGGCTTGTCGGGCACTTGTCCACCAGCAGACGATAGTTTTGCACGGCAATCTCGGCCTTCTGCACGGCAACGGCCGCCTCAGCGCTCATCCAGTAAATGTTGTCCGCGAAGTCAGGCGGCGGCACGACGATCTGCGCGGCGGCCTCCAGGACCTCTTGATATTTGCCGTCATTGTACAGCGTCGAAAGCCGTTCGTACCGGGCCTGCGGCGCCATTTTGCCGTCAGGGAATTCAGTCAACTGCCGGGTATATGCCGTCACAGCATCCGTGCGTTGCTCAAGCTGGCGCAGACAGTTCGCCTTAAGGTAGAGGATTTCTTCGCGGTCAGGATGTTGCGCCTGTCCCATCACGTGATCCAGCCAGTCTGACGCCTCCTTGAAGCGTCCGGTGTAATAATTGGCCCACGCGGCGGCCAGGGCCCCCTCGGTCACGCGCGGCGAATCCGGAAATTTGGTGCGCAGTGCCAGAAAGAGGTCGGCGCTTTCCGCATGGCGTCCGTCCAGCAGCGAGACCTGCGCTGCGAAATACGAGGACTCCTCCACCACCTTGGCATCTTTGGCCTTGTGGATCAGATCCAGATAGATGCCCAAAGCGCGGCGGCGATCTTCCGCCGTGTTACGCCGCGTCAACAGCCAGGCCGTGCGCAGTCCGGCATACATCCCGTAATCGGTGTCCACAAACTCCTTGACCAGCACCTCGTAGCGCGCCAGCGCCTCGTCCGGACGCTTGAGCTTCTCCAGCGTCTCGCCTCCGTGGTAGAGCGCGGCGGCGCGCACTTCAGCCGGCACAGAGGACTCCGACAGATTGGCGAACGAAGCAGCCGCCTCTTCAAGCGAGGCCCCGCCGGATTCCACCAGGATCAAGGCACGCTGCAGCCGGGCGCGCGGCGCATGACGGCTGGCCGGGAAGGATTCGACCAGGCGCTTGTAGGCGGCCTCGGCCTCGGGCAGCTTTTTCAGGCGGCGGTAGCACTCGCCCAGACGGAAGAGCACATCATCAAGCGCCTGCACATCCGGCGTCTCGGCCAGGGTTGCGTACTCGCGCGCCGCCAGATCGAAAAGGCTGCGGCGGAAGAGCCCGTCCGCCAACTGCATGCGGTCGGTCACCTCCACGGGATCGGCGGCCGCCACGGCATTCAGGCCGGCCAGCAGGATCCCCACGCACAGACCTATGAAGCGCATCCTCATTTCTTCTCCGTCGCGTCGCTCTGCTCCTCGCTCGTCGCCATCGAGAAGTTCCAGATATCGGCTTTGCGGCAGGTGTCAACCACCTTGATCAGGTCCTCGTAACGCGTTTCCTTGTCGGCACGCAGCACGACCGGCTGCCCCGGGAAGTAACGCGCCAGACGGTCAAGACGAGTCCTGAGCGCGTCAAGCGTCAGATCCTGCTGGTTGACGGAGACACGCCCGTCCTTGGTGATGTTGATGATGATCTCGCCGGGCAGGCGATCCGGCACCTTGCCGCTCTGGGCCGAGGGCAGGCTGATGTTGATCTCATACTCCCATTGCGAAAAGACCGAGGTCGTGATGAAGAAAAAGAGCAGCAGAAAAATGATGTCCATCATGGACGTCATCTGGAACGTCGGAAGCACGCCCCGTCGGGTCTTGCGGAAGTTCATGGCTGGCGCTCCTCACTCTCTCCGGCTAGCGGTCGTTATAGGCGGATCCCTTGGCCCCCGAGGTCACCCCGATGATCGCGGTCATGATCTCGGCCGCGGCGGTCTCCAGGTTCGCGATCTGACGGCTCGCGCGACGGCGGAACCAGGCATAGAAAGCCATACAGGGGATCGCGACCACCAGACCGAAGATCGTCGTGACGATGGCCTGCGACACGCCGGCCGCGAGCACCACCGGCTTGGCGCTGGCGACGTCGCTCGCCACCGATCCGAAGGCGGTCAGCATACCCAGCACGGTGCCGAGCAGTCCCAGCAGCGGCGCGATCGTCGCCACGTCCAACAGAAACTCGGTCTGGCCCTGGATCGCATCAGCCTGGCGCACCCCCTCCGACTCGGTCGCCCCCCGCAACAGCGCCACGTCGCACTGCGGCACGTTGCGCATGCAGTCGAGCGTGGCCAGCACGACCGACGACAGTGCGCAGGGATGGCGGTCACACAGCCGGCGCACCTCATTCAGGTCGTTGGCCCGGATTCGCGCGAGCAGATCCACCATCAGCTCGTGCGGCGTCACCGCGCCAGGGCGCAAGACAACCATGAAATAGAAGACCATGGCCAGGGCGAACACCGAGATCGCGGCGAGCACCCACATGATCCACCCGCCATACTCCCAGGCTTGCTTGAACGACATGCCGTACGCGTTCACCGCAGGCGACGCCGCGGTGGCCGCCGCCTCCTGCGCCGCCGCGCACACGACCGTCCCCAGGAACATTCCGATGCCTGCCACCACCTGTTGAATCCTCATGCTCGTCATCCTTTCTCCCGTCTTCGATACACAAAATCTGTCACGCTCACACCACCGGGAACGCCACCCCCAGCAGCTTGGCGAAGGCCGCAGACGCGTGCCTGCGCCGTTCGCGCACCCACCGGCGCACCTCGCCAGCGCGCGTGCGGTAGAAATCGAAATCGAGTCCCGCCGTGCCGCCCTCGTGCGTCTTGGCGGCCACCGCCTGATCGGGATCAGCCGCCTCTAATTCATCGAGATGAGAACGCACATGCTGGTAGGCATCGCGGAACGGCATGCCGCCGGCCACCAGTTCCAGTGCCCGGTCGGTGGCGAACACCCCCGGCGCGAACCCCGCGCGCAATCGCCCGGGACGCACCTTGAGCGCGGCGACCATCAGTGCCATGATGCGCAGCGACGCGCGCGTCACGCGCAGTCCCTCCATGTACAGCTCCTTGGTTTCCTGCAGGTCGCGGTTGTAGCCGCCCGGCAACGCCTTCAGAATGGTGTTCGCCGCCGTGCCGTAACCCAGCACCAGCGCCGCCTTGGCGCGGATCAGCTCCAGCACATCCGGATTGTACTTCTGCGGCATGATGCTGCTGCCGGTACACAGCTCCGGCGGCAGCACGAAATAGCCGAACTCCGGCATGGAAAACAGAATCAGATCCTCGGCCAGGCGCGACAGGCTCAGCATGATCTGCCCGCAGGCGGCCAGCATCACCGCCTCATTCTTGCCGCGCGCATTGCTCGCGTGAAAGACGTTGTGGTGCGGACGCGCGAAACCCAGCAGCCGCGCCGTCAACGCGCGATCCAGCGGCAACGGCACCCCATACCCGGCCGCCGAGCCGAGCGGGCAACGATCGTTCGTGATATAGGCGGCCTCCACCAAAGGCAAGTCATCAAACAGCAGCTCGGCATACCCTGTGGCCCACAGCCCCACCGTACTCGGCATCGCGGGCTGCAGATGCGTGCGTCCTACCATCGGCAGCCGCGCATGGCGACGTCCGAACGCCGCCAGCTTCTCGGCCAGCACGGCAACCTCTTCAGTCAGCCCCAGCAACTGATCCTTGGCGTACAGACGGATGTCCACCGCCACCTGGTCGTTACGGCTACGCCCGGTATGCACCCGACGCCCGAGATCACCCAACCGCTCGGTGAGCCGCCGCTCCACCGCCAGATGCACGTCCTGGTCGGCCTCGGTGATCGTAAACGCTCCGGCATGCGCCTCGCGCATGATCTCCACCAGCGCCGCGATCACCCGCTTGCGTTCTTCAGTCCCCATGATCGGCGGCTTGACGCGCATCCTGGAAAGCATCGTCACGTGGGCCGCCGTGCCCAGACAGTCCCACACCGCCAGCTCCAGATCCAGCACCGGATCCTTGCCGACCGTGAAGGACAGCACATCCGGATGAATTTTGCCGACGATCGTTTTCTGATTGTTGTCCGTCTTCGCCATGTCACTTCCTTTGCGCGCCGGTCTCCCCCTGCACAGCTCCACCCGCGTCCCGCTGAAGCGCCCCGCCGCCCGCCACGCGGCGCTCCAACGTCCCGCGCATGCCATCGGCCTCAAGAAGCAGGCGCGTCAACTCCCCCTGTTCCGCACCGCGCGCCAACGCATTGAGAAAAGCCCCGTAAGCGTCGGAAACAGCAAGAAGCATACCATCGCGTCCAACCGCCGCGATCTTCATGCGGAGGCTTTGAGCGGCGGCCGCGGCGCGCACCTCGGGATCCTTCGAACGGGCCACCGCCTGCTGGAACGTGCACCACGGGTGAGTGTCGCCCAGACTTTTATCATAAAACGCGGGGTACAGCAACAGGTGCGCACGGAAACGACGGACGATCCCGGCCGTCGTCAGCCCCGGCCGCGCGACGACACGGCTCTCGGCCAGCAGCTTCCGGTCAACGTGCTCGTCAAACGCGAGGGGATCCTCATCCCCGGACAACAGCCGCGCGACCTGACCGACCGACCACGGCGTGCCGGTCGCGACCGCGCGCAGCACCCTTTCGAGGTGCGAGGCTCCGTCACGCCGTTCCATCATCCAGCTCGCCAGCACCGCGGCGACGGCGGGCTCACGCGTGGCCGCATGGCTATCCATCTCGATCAAAGTTGCGGCAGGCGGCAGGCACGCCCGCGACCAGAGCAACAGCGTACGGTCGATATCCATTTGACGCCGTTCACGGTCGATGTAACGCAACAGTCCGTCGATCAGCCATGCCGGCAGATTCTGCATGGTGGCTTCGGTCCCGCCGGCCTCCACCATCCAGCCCCGCAGCAACGCCACGCAGATCGCGCGCCGGAAGCGCTCCAGATCCGCCGCCTCGGGATCGGGCAGTTCGATCCTTTCTCGCACCACACCGTCCGTATCGCGCAGGCGCACCGTCAACACACGCGTGTCGCCATCGCTCTGCCCGCCGATCGCCACCTCGAGCGGCGCGAGTTGCGACCCCAACTTGAGCCGCAACACCCGCTGCAGCTCGGCACTGAACTGCGTCACAAAGGTCAGGACCGGCATCCGATAACCGGCCTGATGCGCAGGCGCAAAAACCGCCACCGTGCCGTCGCTCGAATAGACGGGCGCGGCCGGCACGATCCCGCGAGGCAGCCGCGGCCCCTCTGCCGTCTGCGCCAAGCCTGCCAGAGATCCGGCGGCCAACACCCAAACAGACAATGTTCGCTTGACTTTCCGAATCATGGTCGCGCCTCATGCCGTCAGCGCACGCACAACGGTCAGCGCCTGACGGGTCTCTTTGACATCATGAACGCGCACCACGGCGGCACCGTGCATCGCGCACCAAACCGCAACCCCGATGCTGCCGCCCAGCCGTTCGGACGCTAAAGGCTCGTCGCAAAGCTCGCCAATAAGCCGTTTCCGGGACGCGCCGACCAGCACCGGAGCCAGCCGCGCGAATCGCGCCGTCGCCGACAACAGCGCCAGATTCTGAGTCGTGTCCTTGGCAAAGCCGATGCCGGGATCGATGACCACCTGATCTATCATGACGCCCTGTCCGGCGGCAAAAACCAATGCTTTGCGCAACGCCTCCTCCACCTCGCTCACCACATCGCCGTAGACCGCCAGTTCCGCCATGGTTTGCGGGGTGCCGCGCATGTGCATGGCGACCAGCCCCGCGCCGGTTTCACGCGCCACGGACGCCATGGCGACGTCATCAACAAGCGGCATGACGTTGTTCACGATACACGCACCGGCGTCTACCGCCGCGCGTGCGACAGCGGCGTGGCGTGTATCGACCGATATCGGCACATCGCAAGCCGCGGTCACACGGCGGATCACCGGCAACACGCGCCGGCACTCTTCGGCTTCGCTGACCGGCGCGGCGCCTGGCCGCGTCGACTCGCCGCCGATGTCGAGGATGTCCGCGCCCTCCTCCACCAGTTTGAGCGCATGGGCCACGGCACAGTCCTCATCGAACCACTTGCCGCCATCGGCAAACGAATCGGGCGTCACATTGACGATGCCCATCACCAAGGTCCGCGTCAACGGCAAACGCCGTTCGCGGCATCTCCATTCCCGAAACGGGACGGGTAGTGGTGTTGAATCCATCATGGGCTCATTCCGGCAAGCGGCCGGCCACCTCATTCATTCAGCCACGGCAACGGCGGCGGCGCTGCATCCGCCCCCGAACCGGGGGCCGGGGACTCATCCGCAGGCGGCTGAGCGCCAGCGGCGGAGGCCACATCCGAAGAAACCGTGTCCGCCTGCTTCTTGGCGGCGCGTTCCTCATCGCTCAGAATCCGGCCCTCCTTGATCAATTCCTCCACATCGCGTCCGTCCATGGTCTCAGCCTCAAGCAGGTGTTCCACCAACACCTCCAACCTTTCGCGATGCTCCGACAGCATCTGTGAGGCGCGCGCATATGCGTCCGATACCAGCCGCGCGACTTCTTCGTCGATCTTGCGCGCCGTGGCCTCACTGTAAGCCTGATGGCGCACCACCTCGCGGCCGAGGAAGAGCGTCTCCTGGTTGTCGCCGAACGACTGGAATCCGAAAACCTCGCTCATGCCGAAAGAACAGACCATTTTACGCGCGATCTCACTGGCCATCTTGATGTCCATGCGCGCGCCGGTTGAGAGATCTCCGGTGAACATCTGTTCAGCAATACGCCCGCCCATTAACACGACCAGTTGATCCAGCAATTCCTTCTTGGTGCGGTTGAGCACATCACGCTCCGGCAGCGACATGGTCGCTCCCAATGCCTGCCCGCGCGGAATGATCGTGACCTTGTGCAACGGCTCGGCGTGTTCGCACAACACTTGCAGCAGCGCGTGACCGGACTCGTGCCATGCCGTGATGCGGCGCTCGCGGTCTTCCATGGCGCGGCTGCGGCGCTCGCGGCCCCACAGCACCTTGTCGCGCGCCTCTTCGAGATCAATGTGTTCCACCGCCTGCTTGCCGCCACGCGCGGCCAGCAACGCCGCCTCATTGAGCAGGTTGGCGAGATCGGCGCCCGAGAAGCCCGGCGTGCCGCGCGCGATGCGCGAGAGATCCGCGTTGGGTGCCAGCTTGATCTTCTGCGCGTGCATCTTGAGGATCTCCTCGCGGCCCGCAAGCGTCGGCAGGTCGATGATGATCTGGCGGTCAAAACGCCCCGGACGCAGCAGCGCCGGATCCAGCACATCAGCCCGGTTGGTCGCCGCGATGATGATCACGCCCTCCGATGTCTCAAAGCCGTCCATCTCCACCAGCAGCGCATTGAGCGTCTGCTCGCGCTCGTCATGACCGCCGCCAATGCCAGAGAACCGGCTGCGTCCGACTGCGTCAATCTCGTCGATGAAGATCAGGCAGGGCGCGTGCTTCTTGCCCTGCTCAAACATGTCGCGAACGCGCGACGCGCCCACGCCCACGAACATCTCGACGAAATCCGATCCGCTGATGCTGAAGAACGGCACGCCCGCCTCCCCGGCGATAGCCTTCGCCAGCAGCGTCTTGCCCGTGCCGGGCGGCCCCATCAGCAGCACGCCCTTGGGGATGCGTCCGCCCAACTTCTGGAACTTCTGCTGATCTTTCAGAAACTCGACGATCTCCTGCACCTCTTCTTTCGCTTCCTGGATGCCGGCCACATTCGCGAACGTGACCTTCTTCTTGTCCTGATTGAGCATCTTGGCCCGGCTCTTGCCAAAGCTCATCGCACCCATGTTGGCAGACTTGATCTGGCGGATGAACACAAAATAGAGCAGTCCCAGAAAGAGCGCGATCATCAGCAATTCGCGCAGAAACGGCCCGAAAAAGTTGTTGTTGTTCACCACCGGGCACGGGATGTTGTTCGACAACAGGAATTGCTCGAGATTTTCGGAAGGGAACACATTAACTCGGAAACGTTCCTTGGCCACTCCCTTCTTCATACCGCGCAGGTAGGTGATGCCGTTGGGCTCGCGCACCATCGAGACCTCTTCAATCAGTCCCTCTTTGGCCATACGGCGGAACTCAAGCTGGTCGATCGGCTTATACTCACCTTCCGGCTTGTAATACACCATGCCCAACATGAGCAGCAACAACATGCCCACCACCAGCCAGGCACCGAACACCCGCTTGGGCGGCATGGCACCGGCAGCATCATTTCCTTGTTTTTCCGCCTGCGAAGGTAAAATCGGGGGAGGCTTGGGCATTTCGCGCTTATTTTGGGATCCATTAGACATGGCTTAGTATCATACGTTTTCACGCACCAATCCGGCAATGCGAAAATCCCCAAATGTAAAATGCCGGGTGTGTGTCAAGAAAGTGACAGGGGTGTGCCAGGCTAGTGGCCAGCGAATC
>DAOTKE010000021.1:0-30513 GCA_035449085.1 Kiritimatiellia bacterium
TCATCGAGGCCTCGTGGCAGGCCCTGCTGGACAGCATCGAGTACAAGCTCTTCGAGACCCGAGCGGCAGGAAAAGACGAATAGCAGAGCGGGAGCCATGGGTGCCTTGCCGGCGGTTTCCGTCCTCATCGCCTCCACCTTCAGGCAGGGGGGTGCCCGGAGCCCAGTCGATTGTGTGCTTGCGGCGGCAAAGGTCGCCCGTTACACTGGCAATATGGAAAAATGTCTGGATGCAACACGGGCGCATTTGCATATGCTGGCGCGGCTGAAGGAGAATCTGTCGGCGGTGATCCGCGGCAAAGAGGAGGCGATCAACCAGTTGCTGGTCGCGTTGCTGGCCGATGGCCACGTGCTGATCGAAGATGTGCCGGGGACCGGCAAGACGACACTCGCCAAAGCGCTGGCGATCTCGCTCTCCGCCCGCTTTTCGCGCATCCAGTTCACGCCTGATCTGCTGCCGACCGATATCGTGGGCGGCATGATCTACTCGGCCGCCAACGGCAGCTTCACGTTCCGTCCAGGACCGATCTTCGCGCACATCGTGTTGGCCGACGAGATCAACCGCGCGTCGCCGCGCACGCAGTCGGCGTTGTTGGAGGCCATGGGTGAGCGCCAGGTGACCACCGAGGGCGAGACGCGTCCGCTGCCGCTTCCTTTTCTCGTATTGGCCACTCAGAATCCGGTGGAGCACAACGGCACCTATCCGTTGCCGGAGGCGCAGCTCGACCGCTTCTGCCTGAAGCTGGTGCTCGGGTATCCGGATCGTTCGCACGAGCTGCAGATGTTGGATGACCAGGCGAACAACCGTCCGTTGGACGCGTTGCGGCCGGTGATGGATACGGAGGCGTTGGCGCAGGTGCAGCGTGCGGTACGCACGGTGGGGGTGGAGGCATCGGTGCTCGACTACATCGTGCGGCTGGTGGCGCGTACGCGGCAGGACGCGCGGCTGCGGCTGGGCGCGAGCCCGCGCGGGTCGCTTGACTTGCGGCGCTGTGCGCAGGCCGCCGCGTTCTTGGCGGGTCGCGACACCGTGCGCCCGGATGACGTGCAGGGGCAGGCCGTGCCGGTGTTGGCGCACCGGCTGATGGTGGATGTCAAGGCGCGGCACAGCGGACTGACCGGCGAGACAGTCGTCCGCGAGGCGCTACGCGCGGAGCCGGTACCCGCATGACGCTCCGTGCCACACGCGTCGGGCGGTTGTGGCACCGGTTGCGCCATCCGCCAATCGGCTATCAGCACGGCAGGCGGTCGCGTTTCGTGCGCAATTTTCCGATGGTGTGCTGGATCTATTATCTGCTGGTCGCGCACACCACGCCGCGCTTCTACCTGTTCAGCCTGATCGGTATCGGCCCGGTGCTGTTGTTCCTCTTGGTGGGTTTTGAAAACCGTCTGCTCCCGCTGGCCTTTACGGCACTGGCGTTGATCGTCGTCTGCATGGCGGCGGGACTGTTCTGGCGGCCTGTCCTAGAGGTTGAAATCGACATGCCGCCCCGCGTCGAGTGCGGCAGCGCCTTCGAGACCCACTACACGGTCCGGAATCTGGGGCGGCGGTGTGCGCGTGACCTGGCCATCGACACGTTGATCTTTTCCGACTGGATGAGCCTAAGGCGCCGGCGGGCGCATCTGGCCTGCCTGCCGGCGGGCGCCGCCGAGCGGGTGTCCGCGGCCACTCTCGTCTTGGCGCGCGGCGTCTACACGTTGCCGGCGCTGCGCGTCGATTCGGCCTTCCCGGGTGGGCTTTGGCGTTGGGGCCGGACCGAACGGCGCGAACGCCTCCTCTCGGTCTATCCACGGTATACGCGTCTGGAGGCGTTCGAGATCCCGCTGGGGACGCGCAACCGCAAGGAGCTCTCGGCTGCCCGCGAGCTGGCGCGCGAAGCGCTGGAGTTCCACGGCTGCCGCGAATTCCGCGAGGGCGACGCCCTGCGCCATGTCCATCCTCGTTCATCGGCCCGGCTGGGCGTGCCGGTCGTGAAGGAGTTCCAGGCCGAGGGGCGTTCGCGCACCGCCGTGCTGGTGGACACCTACGAGGGCGGCCCTGTGGAGCGGCTGCGGTCGGGGCTCACGCGCGCCGCGCCTGTCGAGGCGGCGCTCTCGCTGGCGGCCGCAGTGGCTGACGTGCTGTCCACCACGGATCGTGTGCTTGAGCTGTTGATCGCCGGTCCGGACGTCCATCGCTTTGTGAGCCAAGGCCGGATCGGCTATCTCGAGGCGGTACTGGACATTCTGGCGGCGGTGGAGCCGAGCAGACTTGATCCGCTGGATGCC
This sequence comes from Kiritimatiellia bacterium, assembly GCA_035449085.1. Classification (GTDB taxonomy): domain Bacteria; phylum Verrucomicrobiota; class Kiritimatiellia; order RFP12; family UBA1067; genus DUPH01. Next base: position 2,268 of record DAOTKE010000021.1, read on the forward strand.
TTGGAGCCGTTGCTGCTTGATGAGATTCACGAGATTCAGAGCGTCTGCCTGATTCTCACGCGGTGGGACGAGCGCCGCGCCTCGTTGATGCGCATGATTGACGCATGGGGTATCGGCCTGAAAACGGTTTTGATCGTGTCGCGCGGTAACCCATGCGGCGGTGTGCCGCCGGAGGTGATGCGTGTGCCCGTGAAAGCGGTCTTGCGGGGGGAGGTGAGCGCCCTATGATCCGCAGCCGCTGGCCGGTCTTCTTCAATGCGCTGTTCCTGCTGTGGTGTGCCTGGTGGTACTGCCGCGACGGCGGGATGGAGTTACTCGTGGTGGCGGGCGGTCTGGCGGCGTTGGCTTGGGTGCGAGGCCGCGCCTTGCCGGGCTCCACGCGGTGGGTGATCTGGGGCGGGATCGTGCTGACGGTGGTCTGTCTTGCAGCGAACGTGGAGCGGATTGTGCCGCCTGACGATGCAATGGACGAAAGCCGTACGCTGGATCGGGTGATCACAGTCGTTTTTGCATGCGGCGTCACCGCGTTGTTTTTCCGGCCGTCGGCGCAATCCGTGACCTTGGCCGTGCTGGGGGGAATCCCGCTTGCGATGACCGCGCTGGGGCGACCGGACGCGATGCCGGGCGCGGTCGGCGATGCCGCGCCCTGGATGGTGGGCGGGACAGTCGCGTTGATGCTGGCGGCGGATCTGGCACAACGGATGACGCAGAAGGACTGCCGTGAACAGACGGCCCCCGGTGCGCGGGAGCTCGCTTGGCGGTTGGCGGCCCTGTGTCTGGTGACGGGCACGGCATGGGCGTTGCGGGAACCGCTTGAACGCGCGGTCAAACAGGCGCAACGCCAACTTCACGGATGGATGTTTTTTTCGGAGCGCTTACCGAAGGGCCGGATGTCCGACCTCAATCTCACTTTGCCGGTGCCGCATGATTTCGGGATGCGGACGCGCGTGGTGGCGGTGATCCGCAGCGACAGTGTGCCGGGGTACTTGCGTGAGAGCGTGTATCTGCGGTATGGGCGAGGCCGGTGGGATGTGGTGGCGCCCCATGTGCCGTTGGTGCCGTCGGCTGCCGCCGGGGGCGCGGCGCGGCCGCAGCACCCGCGTTACCCGCTGCGTGCGGCCGCAGTCCCTGTTGGGCGGCGCGAGACGTGGCGGGTGGAAATCCTGGCGCCGCGCCTGTTGGGCGGCTTTTGCCTGCCTGGCACGGGTGTGGCGCTGACTTGTGCCGGCGCGGTGCCGCTGACCGAGACGAACGGCAGCGTGACGGTGCAGGGGCCGTTTCCGGACGCATACGAGGTTGAGGTCGAGCCGCGGCGCGTGACCGATACTGCATGGCCGTACCCGGATGGTGACGAGGCTGTGTATCTGGACGTGCCCGAACCTCTGGCGGCGGCGGTCTCGAGCTGGGTTGAATCCTGCGCGGGCCTTGAGGACGCGCCGTCGGTCAGCGAGGCGGTGCGGCGTGTGGAGGCCGATTTCTCCGCCCGCTTTGTCTATCGTCTCGGTTTGAAGATGAGGGCGCGTCCCGATCCGCTGATCGATTTCATGGCCCGCAGGGAGGGCACCTGCACATTCTTCGCGAGCGCGGCCACCCTGATGTTCCGCCAGTGCGGCATTCCCGCCCGGGTCGTCGGCGGGTTTGTCTGCAGCGGCTGGAACCCCTGGCTGGCGCGCTGGGTCGTGCGGGAGCGCGACGGGCATGCCTGGGTCGAGGTGTGGGACAGCGCGTCCGGACGTTGGCTGATTGCCGATCCGACGCCGCCGGAGGGACGTCCGTTAGCCCTGCAGCGGCCGGGCCGCTTCAGGCTCGCGCTTGACCTGTTGACCGCGTCATGGCGGCGTGCATTGGCCTATCTGCGGAACACAAACTTCCTGCAAGTCCTGGCCGACGGCGGTGAGATCGTGATCCTGTTTCTTTGGCAGACGGTCTGGAGCGTCCCCGGAGCGGTGGTGGCGTTGGGGCTCGGCTGTGTGGCGTGGTTGCGGCGGCGGAACCGCCGGCATCGCATGACTCCCGAGACACGCCTGCGCGCAGAGTTGGCGCGCGCCATGGCCAGGGTGGAGCGTCGCGCCCTGCCGGCCCCGTTGCGGCGGCGCCCCCCGGAGAGCTGGGCGGCATGGCAAGGCAGGGTCGCGGGAGAGTTGCCTGGCGAGCGCGCGACACGCCTCGCCAAGCTATTGGAACGGTACCAGACGATCCGCTACAGCGTGGCCCTCGACGAGGCGGCCGCCCGCGAATGGCTCGAACAGGCGCGAGCGTTTAAATCCGGGTGACGGTGATGTAGATCGTCGCGCGGCCGCCTTGCGTCGGCGTGCCTATCCCTACGGTGATGGCAATGACAAAACCGCTATCATCGACCGAAACCAGAGAAATTGACCCCTTTGCGCCGTTCTGGGCTAATACCTGTGCAGCGATGACATTGGCCTCTTTGATCGCGTTGTTCAGGAAGGTCTTGGGGGTTTTCAGCAGAACTGTTTTCGTCGGGAAAGAACCGGCCGGGATATTCTCCGTATGATACAGCAATCCTCCGGTATTGGGGTCCGGCACCCACACCGTGATTGTTCCCGACATCGTCATCAAATAATTGCCTTTCTGCAGGCTGCTGACGCCGAAGGGCAGGGACGTCGAACCGGAGGGGCCGCGGCATGACATCAGATGCTTCTTGGTCTTGCCTTGATAGGTCACCTCAAAGTGCGCGACACCTTCGTTGGGCCCCATCCGCAGGGTCAGTATGTTTTTTACAGGAACCCAGAGATAATTCGGATCGACGACGGTGCCGAACGTGTTGACGATGGTGAACGCCGGTGGCGGATCAAACGTCGTGACGGCGGGCCAGCCCGGTGGATAGAGCTTGTACTTGACGATCTGGTTCGGCTTGTCCCAGAAATCTTTCCGGGCAAACGGTTCGGTGACGATCATGATCTCATCCAGACCGGCAAACGTTTTGTCTTTGAGGATGAGTTTCCCTATGGCTTCCTGTACGGTCTTGACCCCTTTTCCGGTCGCCACCAGTTTGCTGATGACAGTGTTGACCGACTTCCCCTTGGTTCCTGCGGGGGGATTGATCCACCCGGTGACCTGCGTCAACAGTTTTCGATAAATATTTGCAACAGAATCATGGTTAGGGACTTATGCATCGTTTCCATTCGTGTCAAACGTCTATCCGGATGATGCGCCTGATAAAAAACCAGCCGATCGCGATGAGCAGGGCGGTGAGGCCGATGGCGACCATGCCATTGACAGATTTGAAGAAGGGGATCATCAGGCCCGGTTTGATGAAGGTCATGGCCGTGCCCAGTATGGCCGGCATGCAGGCCACGATGATGCCTTGCAGGCGGCCCTGCGCGGTGAGCGTCTGCACGCGCCGTTCGATGCGCATGCGTTCGCGGATGGTCAGGCTGATCTTGTCGAAGATTTCCGTCAGGTTGCCGCCCGTGCGGCGGGCGATGTCGATCGCGGTGACCACCAGCGTCAGGTCGTCAGAGCCCACCCGTTTGTCGAGGCTCTGCAGCGCGTCGTAAAAGTTCATGCCCACGCGCATCTGCTGCAGCATGACGCCGAACTCTTGGGAAATGGGCTTCTCGCCGTTCTGTACCACAGATTCAAAGGCCTGGTTGATGCTGAAACCCGCACGCAGGGCATTGCTCATGCTGCCGAGCGCTTCGACAAGCTGTTCGTTAAACAAACGGCGACGGCGCTCGCGCAGGATATCGAGCAGCTTGGAGGGGGCCATCAGTGCGAGCACGCCGAAGGTCAAGCCGAGCACAGTGCCGGCGACGGTCGAGACCGGATTGGCATGATCGAACAGCGGCACGAAACAGAGCAGGAAGACGGCGGCAGCGGCGGCGCGGCCGATCTCTGAGATGCGCTTCGCCGGGATGAAGAGGAAGAGGTCCTCGAAGCCGCGCGCGGCCTCCTCCGACATGGAGTCGGCGTAGGCGCCCGCGCCGGAGCCGAAGGCGCGCACGACGGTGTAGCCCAGGCCCGTGAAAGCTAGGCCGATCAGAGCGGTCGCAGACCATCCGAGCGCAGTGAGTGCTTCGGGCGTCATGCGTCACCGCCTTGTTTAGAGGGGTCGAAAATAGCGGGATCCAGATGCAGGCCGCGGCTCTGGATGTGTTCAAAGAAGGTCGGCACAGCTCCGGTCGGCATGAAATTGCCCAGCACCTTGCCATGTTCATCGACGCCGGTCTGCTTGAACTCGAAGAGATCCTGCATCACGACCTGCAACCCTTCGAGCCCGACCACTTCGGAGATGCAGGTCACTTTGCGCGAGCCGTCGCTGAGGCGTGACTCGTGCACCACGAGGTCGATCGCCGAGGCGATCTGCTCGCGGATGGCGCGCGAGGGAAGTTCGAGCCCGGACATCAGCACCATGGTTTCGAGGCGTGAGATCACATCGCGCGGCGAGTTGGCGTGGACGGTGGTGAGCGATCCGTCATGGCCGGTGTTCATCGCCTGCAGCATGTCGAGCGACTCGCCGCCACGGCACTCGCCCACGATGATACGGTCCGGACGCATACGCAACGCGTTGCGGACCAAATCGCGGATGGTGATCGCGCCGCGGCCCTCGATGTTGGGCGGACGGGCTTCGAGGCGGATCACGTGGGGCTGGACGAGGCGCAGTTCGGCGGCATCCTCGATCGTCACGATGCGGTCCGTCGGCGGGATGAAGCCACTCAGCACGTTGAGCAACGTGGTCTTGCCGGAACCGGTGCCGCCCGCGACCACGATATTCTTACGCATGATCACGCAAAGGCGCAGGAACTCGGCGGCGCTGCGCGTCCATGTGCCGTAGGAAATGAAATCGTCGACCGTCAGTGCGCGTTTGGAGAATTTCCGGATGGTGATGCAGGGCCCGATGAGAGACAGCGGCGCGATGATGGCGTTGACACGCGAGCCGTCCGGCAGGCGGGCGTCGACATAAGGCTGGCTCTCGTCGATGCGCCGGCCGATCGGCGCGACGATGCGTTCGATCACACCTAATACAGACTCGTCGTCCATGAAGGTCTGTCCGGTCAACTCAAGGCGGCCGTTGCGTTCGACATACACCTGGTTGGGGCCGTTGACCATGATCTCGGTGATGGCGTCGTCGGCCAGGAAATCCTCCAGCGGCCCGAGGCGCATGGCCTCGTCGTAGATCTCTTTTTCAAGGCGTGCGGGATCGATGCCGGCGGGCAGCTTCTGATTACGGCGAACCTCCGCGATGATGGTGCGGATCGTCTCGCGGGCCTTCTGCTGCAGTTCGTCGGTGCCGATGCGCGAGACGGTCATGCGCTTGAGGTCGAGGCGCTGGATCAGTTCGCCGTGGATCTGGTTCTTGATTTCGCGCCGGATGGCGGCCATCGGGTCGGTCGGTTCGGGTGCCGGCGCGGGAGGGGGCGACGGAGGTCGATGCTCGACAACGGTTGCCGGAGGGGGCTCACGCGGAGGCGTTGGCAACGGTGGCGGCGTAGGTGTGGCGGGAGATTCAGTCCGGATGGGGACTGGCACAACGGGTGAGACACGCAATAGGCAAGGGCCAAGGCCGACCACGTCGTCGGCATGCAGCCGGACAGACTCTTGGATCCGAAGGCCGTTGACGACGGTGCCGTTGCTGGAGTGGAGATCCTCGATGGTGATACCGGTTTCGCGCAACGTCAACAGTGCATGGCGCTCGCTGATCTCCGGATGCCGCAGACGGATTTTGCAGGCCTCGCCGCGTCCGATGGTGTAGATGCCGGACGGCAACTCGAACCGGTTCGAGGCTTGGTCAGGATAGGCGATGTCGAGGAAAAAGTTCATGAGACATGGGATGGTGCGCAGGGCATATTGACGCGGTCACTCCGCGGCGCGTTTACGCAGGAGCTGCTGTTGGCGGAAGGTGTTGAGCGACTCAATCTCCGACTGGATCATCTGGAAGTCGACACGCGGCAGCGTCTTTTCGAAATAGACATCGTCGGGATTACGCAACGCCAGCGAAATACGTCCTTTGATCTGTTCGGCGAAGACCAGCATCTCCGCTTCACGCGGGGTGACTTCCAGCGTGACGGTATTATACGAGGCGGGCATGCGCGCGTCAGAGAGCAAGCGGGACTTGGCGGTCTCGCGTCCGGTCGCCAGCACCAGCACATCTTGAAGCATCGTGAGGGTGACCAGTTCCATCTCGCCCGGAACGGATTTTGACGGGAAAGAGAAGGTTCCGAGCACATCGACATGATCATTGGGCTTGACCATGCCGCTGACCGAGGCTGCGCCGCTGACATTGATCGAGATGGCCCGCATGCGCGGCTTGATGTCGGCGGCGAGGCCGCGTGAGGAGGGGTCGCCGCCTTCGATATCCGTCCAAAAAATCGGCGCGTCCGCCGAGAGAGCGCGCACGGTTTTGCGGTTGAGCAGCAGGAGAATATCTTCAGTCCGCACGGCGTGATCTTTGACGGCACTCTCCAACACCTCAAGCCCACCGATGTCCTCCATGGTCAGCACGGTGCCGGAAGGGATGGCGCGCTTGGCGGCGATGACCGCGACCTTTTTGTTTTTGCGGTAGAAGTCCGCCTTCATGCGCGCGATCTCATGATCCTTGGCGGCCAGATAGGAACGGGTCAGAAAGGCTGCGAAGAGGCCGATGACGACGGAGATGATCAGGATGAGTTTCTGCTTCATGCGAGGCTCTTTCAGTGTTGAGGATCACGGACAGTTTAGGGGGTTGCCCCCTCACGTTGCAAGAGGCTAATCAGCGTGCCTTCCGACGGCGATGGCGCATGGGCGAAGAGCAGGCACTGTTTACGGCCCGAGACGAAAAGTTTAAAGGTGGGGGCTGTGGGCGTGGTTTCGCTCCAGCCTGCCTCCGTGAGGATACGCGCGGCATCCTGCATGGCGGCCTCGGGTGCGGTGCCGGATGAGGCTGTGACAAAGCGCGTGCGTGTATTGGCGCAGAACGCGGTAAAACAGGGCGTGGCGTTCAGAACGGGCAGACCGTTGGGCCAGGCAACCGGCTGTTGACGCGCGGCGACCGCGTGGCGCAGCGATTGTTCGAAAGCGAGTACCACGCTGTCATCACGGCTGACAGGCGACGGCAACACCAGCAGGCGCTGCAAACTGTTTTTGCCTGCATGGGTCACCAGGCATGCGGCACTCTGGCTGGTGGCCCCTTGTCCGGCGGCGGTCGACGGCAGACCGAATTGGCGCGACAGGCGCAGGCTGAGCGCGTGAGAGGACTCGGTGAAGGCATAAGCGGCCAGTGTTCCTGGCGCACCGTTGACCTCAACATCAGTCGCGTATACGCGAGCGCCACCCAGTGCGCGTAGCGCGGTCCCCGCATCGGACGGCATGCGCCAAAAGACATCCGCGTCCAACGCGAACACGAACAGGACAAGCAAGGCCGCCAGCGGCACCGTCATGCGGGATAAGGAACTGGAGGGTCGGGCTCCGTTCCGACCGATGGAGGATGCCAGAATTGGAATTGCTGCCATCAGTAGAGCCCTCCCATCAGCGGCATCCAGACCTCCTCTTTGATGGCCACTTCGTCTTTATCGTAAACGAGTTCACGCAACACGCGGTCGACTGGCACATGCAGCGTCTCTTCGCCATGAGTGAAACCCACGGTGGTGGCGGAGTTTGGCGATTCGTGCAGCCGGATCATGGAGACCGGCAGGCGGCTGTCCTGCGAGACAAAAGACCAGTCGTCCGGGAAACGGACAGAATAGTCGGACAATTTGCCAATGGTTCCTGGCACGACGATTCCGCGATGGACGGGTCGGTCGTCAGCCGTATGGCGGATGCCGTCTGCACCGGGGTTCCAGTCAGAAATGTGCGTCGGGGCACTGGCGAGCGAACTCGAGCGCATGGCGCGCTCGCCGGCGTCACCCCGCAGCACTGCATGCAGGAAGAGAGAGGTTCGTGCCAGCCGCGCGACATGGAGAATGCCGGTCAGTACGAGTAGAACCAGCAACAGACTGGCGATAAACTCCACCGCCGCCTGACCTCTGCTCTCTGACCTCTGCTCGCTGATCTCTGATCGCTCTCTCATCAGTGTCCCCTCCGGGAACCTCCACCGCGGCGGTTTCCGCCGGGGGAAGGTATGCGGCACTTGTCATGATTGAGTTCGAGCCAATCGATGCCCGTCTGACGGAAAATGGCATTCTCCCATGTGGCGAGCGCGATGCAATAACGGCATGCTGTTGATTGAGACCCCGTCTCCACATAGGGGCGGAGGTGACTGCGTACATGCCGTACCCATTCAACATCAGAGGTGCTGTTTTCAGCGCCGGAGGCGGCGTCGGTCGGGATCAGCCGCACATCGCTAAAGGCAGGCAGCGCAAAATAGGAGGCGTCGGTTACCGGACGTCGTTCGGAGCCGTCTTCCAAATATCCGAAGGGTTTGGCGGCAGCGCTCCAGATAACCTTGTCGCTACGTTGTCCGTTCCCGTCACCGGGTGTCGTGCGTTCGACGGTTGCATGGACACGGACCACCGCGTCGGCACCGGCGCGGTCGTATTCGGGACGTACAGTACCGGTGACCGGGAAGCTCTCTGCACCGTCGGGCTTGATCCGCCGCCACTCAGACCATTCGCGCGGATTGTAAAAGTACCAGGTCTCATAGCGTCGCATCACATTGGTATCGGTGAGTTGCGTTGCGGAGACCGTGTCGAAGCCGGCTTCATGGAAACGCGCTTCCAACTCCGAGGCGGAAAAAAAAGTCTCCAGGCGGGCCGTCGTCGGAGAGAGTCCGATGCCGAAGATTTCGGCATCCGAATAGTCGGCAGAACCTGGGTCGGGCAACGCGGGCCAGTCCCGAAAGGAGGAGTAGGATTCCAGCAGGCCGCGGGTGTAGAGATAAAACCAACACCAGTTTTGGCCGGCGACAGCCTCGTAAAAATCTTTCTTCATCAGGATATGCCCAGCCGAGGGATCGAGGAAAAACTGGGCGTTGTCGGGGCCGGCCGCAATGCCGTCGGCGACGACCTGGTCGAGCATGTCGGCGACCTGCGGCCAAGCGCCGGGCCACGGTTCCGGGAAGTAGTGTTCGCCATTGAAGACGGCCGCATACTGCGTGCGGATGGTGTGGGCATGCTCACGCAGGAGGTCGGTCATGTCGGGGTCCACGTACATGTGGTTGTTCTTGGCGGCGATCTGGGCCGCAAAGAGCGCGGTCATCGGTCCCGTGAAGCAGAGGCGCGCCTGCATGTTGGTGATGGCATCCACTGCGGCGGGCTGGCCGTTGGCGAGGGCCAGAACGTGCAGCAGGTTCAGTTCGCCGACCAGGTTGAGTGTGGCACCCTGCCAACGTGCCGCCGCGAGCGCGGCTGCGTCGCCGGCGTTTTGGGCCTGATTCTTGCGCTGGACGATACTGTGCAGGTCGACGATGAACAGCAGCATGAAAACGAGAGCGGTCAGGGCAACCAACAGGAAGATGACCACCTGCCCGGAACGGGCAGACGGTGCCAGCCTTCCGGATCTGAGTCTACGGTGCCTCACCAATTCATGTCCTCCATGTAGAGCGGATAGTGGCTTTCGATCGAATAGAAAGCCCCGAGGGCAAACTCGTCATCTTCGTCGGCATCGCGCAATTCACCTCTCGCCAAGGGTTCGAGTGCGATGAGGAGCGGATGCCGCTGGCGCAGATTCACGGTCAGGATGCCGGGGGTGAGTCCGCCGACATCCATCGGTTCCTCAATGTTCACGGAGAGGGCGTCCCAGAGCTCATAATCGAGCAGATACTCGGCGGTGGCGTCGTTGATGCTGTCCATGTAGTCCGGCACGCGCCCGACCTCCAGTTGAGCGGCCGGGGAACGGACATCAGTGCGCAACGCCAGATCCCAGACATCGCCGAGACGGTTTTCGCGGAGCGCGGCCGTGATAGCGTGAGCGAGACCGACAGGCTCCGGGACCAGGCGCTTGCCAGATGCCGGGATGGCAGCCACGCGCGCGCTTTTTTCAACCATCCACCGGTTAAACCCAACTGCCCGGGAACGCGCCGCGCGCGCGGCCGCGTGGCTCAGGACGGTCTTGGCCGCAAACAGGTTGGCATACTGGAAAATGGCGAAAAAACAGAGACAGGCCAGGATGATGACGAAAACCGATTCGATCATGGCCTGGCCACGCCGTGCGCACGGCACGACGCCCGGCGCACCCTTCAGCGGATACCGCCCCGCCGGTCGCCATTGTTCCCGCCTGCTGAGTCTGTTCACGCCGGCCTCCTCCAGTTACTGGAAGCTGCCGTCGGGATTCAGATTCTTGACCTTATTCTCGTCAATGTCCTCAGCAAGAGACTCGGCTTCGGAACCGGCGTCGGCGTCCAACGCGGAAGTGGCGCCGGCGATCTTGCGGCCGGTCGCCTTGCTGAGGCGCGAGAACAGGACCAGCAGTGTGATGGCGATCAGCACCACGATGATGATGTACTCGACCATGGTCTGGCCGTTACGGCGGCCGAAACGACGTTTCATGAGTTTCTCCCGTTTGTTCACTCCCCGTGCTTCGCTGCTCAGGGATATTCCGAGGCGACCAGATCCAGCGCCCGGTTGGATTGCTGTCTCACCGCATAAAGAAAAACCGACAACACCGCGACGAGTCCCAGCAAGACCACAAACACGATCACGTACTCGACCATGGCTTGGCCGGAACGGTTGCGGTCCGGTTTCTTCGTATACGCCAGCTTCAACATCACCGTCATCATACCAAGGCGAAGCCAGCCGTGACAACGGTGTTTTGCAAGGGTCACAGTCACAGTTGCCAACACATGACGAGTGTGGGATACTGACAAGAAATGAATAAAGGGGGCGCTTAATGACACGACGATGGATGGCGGGATTCATGACAGTGGCACTCATCGCGGCATGTGCCGTGTATGGCGTGGGAACGCCTCTGCCGGATGAAAACGGCAAGAAAGCCCCGTTGGGGTGCGAACCGTTTCCTGCCCGGCTACATCAGTTCGTGTGGCGCAACTGGAGCGTGGTGCCGCAGACAAGGTTGGCCGAGGTTCTGGGCACGACGCCCGAGAATGTGGCGCAAGTCGCAGCCTCGATGGGCTTGCCGCCGCAGGGGATAATTTTGCCGGCGTGGCAGGACAAGGGGTACATCACCGTCTTGCGTCGCAACTGGCATCTCCTGCCCTATGATCAGCTCCTGACGCTCACCGGTTTCACGCGCGAACGGCTACGTTATGCCTTGATGGAGGACGATTTCCTCTTCATCAAGCTGGGCAGCGTCAAACCCGCCTGTCCGCCCTTGCGCTATTCGCCGCCTACTGAGGCCGAACACGCGGCTGCCGGACGGCTCGCCGCCTGGTTGCGCGAAGAGGGCGTCGCGGACAGCCTGACCCAGCCCGAAGAGCCGCGTTTCGCCTTCATTGACCGCCTTTCGCGGCCCGATCCAAGTATCGTGGCCTTGACGCCGTCGGACACCTCGCCTTTTGGCCTGCGGTTTATTTTTTCGTATTTTGCCGAGTATGGCGACCCGCTCTTCGATCCAGAGGTCGCCTCTTATCCCGAGGGCCTTTTGCAACGACTCGCGGCCGCCGGCGTGAACGGCGTATGGGTTCACACCGTCCTGCGCACGCTGGCGAAAGATCCTGCCTTTCCGGAGTTCGGCGAGGGATGTGAACAGCGGATCGCGGGGCTGCGCACGTTAGTGGCGCGTGCCGGGAAGTACGGCCTGAAAGTTTATCTCTATCTGAACGAGCCGCGCACGATGCATCACGCGTTCTTTGAGGCGAAGCCGGAACGGGCCGCCATGCGCGGTGTCGCGGCCGCCGGCGATACGGCAAGACTCTGCACCTCGCACCCGGAGGTGCGGCGCTGGATGTCCGACGCGCTGACGCGTGTGTTCACGCAGGTGCCGGGGCTTGGCGGCGTCTTTACCATCACGGCTTCGGAGAACCCCACCAGTTGCGCCTCGCACCGGCAGCAGGCGCAGTGCGAACGCTGTAAGCAGCGCTCGTATGCCGAGATGATCGCCGAGGTGAACGCGACCATCGCGCAGGGCGTCACGCGCGGCAATCCCGATGCCAAGGTGTTGGTGTGGGATTGGGGTTGGGATGATGCGCAGGCCGCCGAGATCATCGCGCGCCTGCCGAAAAATTGCTGGCTGCAGTCGGTCAGCGAGTGGTCGCTGCCGATCACACGGGGCGGCGTCGCGTCCGCCGTCGGAGAATACGCCATCTCCGCCGTCGGCCCGGGGCCGCGTGCCGCGAAGCACTGGTCGCTGGCGCGCGCGGCGGGATTGAAAACGTCGGCGAAGGTGCAGGTCGGCGCGACGTGGGAGTTTTGCGCCATCCCCTATCTGCCGACACTTGATCTGGTGGCCGAACACGCGCGCAACCTGGCCTCGGCCGGCGTGGACGGCGTGATGCTGAGCTGGAGCCTCGGGTGTTATCCGTCGCCCAATCTGGAGGTCTTTCAGGCTTTCACCAAGGGGGCGGATGCGATCGGCCCCGTGTTGGACCGTGTGGCCGCTCGCCGTTACGGCACATCCGCCGCGCCGCTGGTGCGACAGGCCTGGGCCGCCTTTTCTCAAGGGTTCCGGGAATACCCCTATCACATCAGCACGGTTTACAACGGCCCGCAGCACATGGGGCCGGCCAATCCGCTCTATCTCAAGCCCACCGGTTACCGCGCCACCATGGTCGGCATCCCTTATGACGACCTCAAGAGCTGGCGGGCGGTGTATCCGGCTGAAGTCTGGACCGCACAGATGGAGAAGGTGCGTGCCGGTTTTGCTCGCGGGTGCGGGTTGTGGGGCAGCCTGCTGCCGCTGGTTCAGGAGTCCGCTCGTGCCGACGCCGGACGCGAATTGGGGTTATTCCGTGCTGCGGAGTTGCATTTCGCGGCTTGCGTCAATCAGGCGCGCTTTATTGCCGCACGCGACCGTCTGCAGGCCGCCGCGACCGATCCCGAACGTGCCCTGTGCCGCAGTGAAATGCGGGCCGCAGCGCGTGCCGAGCTGGCGGTTACGAAACAGCTCCTGCCGTTCGCCAAGGCAGACTCGCGGATTGGCTACGAATCTTCGAACCATTACTTCTACATCCCGCAAGATCTGCTGGAAAAGGTGCTCTGCTGCCGACAGGTATTGCACGCGCTGCAGTGACATTCGCATGAGGCCCACACACAGACTTCCGTTTGAACTGGCAGGCCGATTGAGGCACCTGATCCGCCGCGTCCGGCTCCTGCTGCTGGCGCGCGGCCTGCTGGCGGTCGTGGCGGTGGCCGTGAGCGCGGCCTTGACCGTGATGGCGATCGACGCGGCGGTGGTACTGACGCATCCGGCCGTGCGCTGGGCCTTTTCGCTGGCGGGCCTGACTCTGACCGCCGCCGCGGCCTGGTCGATGCTGGTGGTGCCGCTGGCGCGTCCACTGACGTTGACGCGCATGGCCCGTGCGCTGGAAACGCGCCATCCCGACATGCAGGAGCGTATCAGCTCAGCTCTGGAACTGGCCGCTTGTGGCGGAACGGATGCGGAACGGGCTTCGAGCGAATTGATTGCATTGTTGACGCGGGATGCCAAGAACGAACTGGCCGGCGTGTCGCCGCGCCACGAGTTCAGCGTTCGGACGGTCAAACCCTTCCTGCTGATGACGGCGCTCGCGCTGTCGGTACTGGGTGCGCTCTTTGCCGTCTGGCCGCAGCAGAGCCGGTTGCTGTTGCTGCGGGCGCTCGCGCCGCACCGTGAATTCGACACGCTGCAGGCCAGTGCCTTACAGGTTAAGCCTGGCGATGTGATGCGCTTGGCCGGCACACCGCTGCGTTTCGAGGTGACGGCACCCGAACGGCACGGGCTGCGCGCCGAGATCCATTTTGAACGGTCCGGCGGACGTCAGGCCGTCGAGCGCATGAAACGGCTGTCGGCACCTGGTGCCGATCCGGTGGCGTATGAGCTGCAACTGCCGTCGGTGGAGGAGGGGTTCATGTACCGTGTTCGCTATGGCCATGCCTGGACACGGCCCTATTCCGTCTTGGTGGTCACCGAGCCTCGCGTGCTTGAGACACGTGTGTCGTACACGTTTCCGGCCTATACCGGAGTGTCCGCCACACAGACCGTGGGCGTGGCCCAGGATATCGAGGCGGTGACCGGCACGCGCGTACGTATCGAGGCGGCGTTTGACCGCGCGTGCGCGGCATCGCTCGCCCTGAACGACTTGACCTTGCCGAACCCCGGTGGTGCGGCCACCCATGCGGTTTGGCTGCAGACGCTGACGACCAACCGCACCGGGCGTTGGACGCTTACGCTGCGCGACGCGCACGGTTTTACCAACTGTCCGTCATGGTCCGCCTATACGGTGCGGCCGGATCAGCCGCCTGACATCGCGCTGGAACGTCCCGAGGCATCGCGTCTGACTCTGCCCCCGTATGACCGGCTCGTTTGCACCGGCCGCGCGGCAGATGATTACGGCTTCAGCTCCCTGACGCTGGTTGTGAAGGCCGAGAAACGTCCCGAGATGATCCTGCCACTCACGGCATCGGCACCCGGCACCGCAAGCACTGAGGTGGCGGGCGGGCCGGACCTTCAGGCACTGTACGACAGCGGCGTGCGTTCGTTCACGCTCTGCTTCCGCGCGGCGGACAACCTGCCGCCCGAACTGGGCGGACTTCAGATCCGCGAAAGCCGCGCAATCACGGTGAATTTGAAAGCGGACGCTCGCACGTTGCGCGAACAGGTGCGTGAAGCCACGAAGAAGGCCTTGGAAGAGCAGTTGCGAAAAGCGGCGCAAGGACTGCACGAGGCAGCAAACCGCGTGGCGCAGGAAAGAGGGTCGTATGACCGTCCCGAGCTGACGCAGAAGGCGGCCGAGAAATTGGAGCAGGCGCGTGACGAGGTCTTGCGGGCCGAAGAGCGATTGTCGCAGGCGGCGGAGCAGAGCGAGAAGACGCCCTTTGAGGCTTTCGACCAGGCGATCCTCGACACGCGCGACGAGAAGGTCGAACCGGCCTTTCAAAAGCTGGAGCAGATCCCGCTCGCGACACCGGAGAAACGCAAGCAGGCGGGCGAGGAGGCCGAACGCGCACTGCGTGAGGCGGCGGAAAAGGTCAACGACCTGGTCAACCGCATGTTGCAGGAGGAGAACCGTCTGCAGGAGGTGCTGAGTCGATTGGCCGAGGTCGCGAAACGCGAACAGGTGCTGGCGCAGGAAGCGGCGAACGTTCAGTTGGGGCGGCAGGAGATGCAGCAGTGGGTGAACCGTCAGAACGAGGCCGAGCAGAAGATGTGGCAGGCCAAGCCGCAGGTCGAGGATGGAGTCTTCAACGCGGCGCTGGAAGAGATCCGTCAGGCGCGGCAAGCCATGACGATGGCCCAGCAGGCGTTGACACCGGAACAGGAACAGGCGTTGAAACGGCAGGCGGCCGCACAGGCGAAGGCCGAAGCGGCGGCACGTCTGGCGCAGGAGGCGGCGAAGCAAGCGCTGGAGGCCGCTGAGCAGGCGGAGGCTGTGGCGGAAGACCGGTCGGTGACGGCGGCGCTGCAGCAAGCTGCTGAACAGAGCGCACGTGCCGCGGAACAGGCCCGCGAGGCGGCACAGACCGCGCAGCAGGCCGCGGAACAGCGTGCCGACCGTGAGGCGAAAGCCGACGCCGCCGAGCGGCAGGCGGTTGCCGCACGCGCCGCACGCGCCGCCGAGCAGGCGGCACAGGCCGCTGACCAGGCCGGAAACGGGGCGGAGCAGGCGCGTCATGCGGTTGAGGCGCGTCAGGCCGGACAGCAAGCGCGGGCGGAAGCGGCACAACAGGAGAGCGAACAGACGGCAGATGCCGCAGCCGCACAAGCCGTGCAGGCCAACGCGGAGGCGGTGGAAACGGCGCGTGAGGCCGGTGCGCAACCCGGCATGGAACAGGCGCACGAGGCGGCGCGACTCGCCTCCGAATCGGCGGCCATGACCCAGCGTGCCGCCGAATTGACGCGTGAGGCGGCGCAGCGCGCCGAACAGGCGGCCGCACTTCCGGAGGAGCGACGCGGCGAGGCGCTGAACGAGGCGCAGGGACTGGCCGGACAGTCGAAACAGGTGGCGGCCGAGGCGAGGGAGAAGGCGGCGCAAGCGGTCGGACAGGCCCGTCAGCAACTTGAAAGCCTGGCGCAGCAGGCAAGGGCCGCCACCGAACGTCCGGTGCCGCCTGTGACTGCGGACGAGCAGGCATGCGAGGCGGTCCAGCAGGCACAACAGGCGGTGACACAGGCCCGAGAGGCTGTGGAGACTGCGGCACGGGCCGCCGAAGCGGCGCAGGCGGCAGGGCCACTCCCTCAAGCCATGGCCGAACGGTTGGCCGAGGCCGCGGAGATGGCTGGGCAGGCGGGAGCGTTGGCCGAACAATCGGGTGAGCGCACGGCACAGGCAGAGGCGCGCCAGATGGATGAGGCGCAAGGGCGGGCCGCGACCCGCCAGGCGTTGGCGGAGGCGCAGCAGGCTGCACGTCTAGCGGCCGCGGCGGCTGAATTGGCGAGGCAGACTGCCCGGCAGGCGGCGGAACGTCTGGACGGCATGAAGCAGACGTCGGCCGAGGCGGCGCGGTCGGCGGCACGTCAGGCGGCCGAGGCGGCGCGTGAAGCCCAGCAGGCGGGACGGCTTGCCGAAAATGCGAAGAACCCGACTTTACAGGAGGCCGCGCGTCAGGGCGGTGAAGCGGCGACGCTGAGCGGTGAGGCGGCGGCGTTGGCCGAGCAGGCTCTGCAGACCGTGGGACAGGCGACCCCGGCCGCCGACATCCAGTCTCAAGCCCAAGCGCGCGAAGGCCAGGCCAAGGCCCGGCAGGCGCTGGACTTGGTGCGACGCGCCGAGCAGCAGGCCAATGGCCAGGCCGCACCGGCCGATGCGCAACAGCTTGCCGCTGCCGAGAGGGCGGGTGAGGCGGCGAAACGTTTGACAGCGGCGCTGGACACGCATGAGCAGCAACAGGCCGAGGCGTGGGCACAGGCACAGGGACGTCTGGGGGGCATCACGCGACGTGCGGTTGCCGGACGTGGCGCGGGGGGCCGGGATGCCGCACAACACGTGCCGCTTGACCCGGCGTGGATCCGTTTCCGCGGGGAGGTGGGCTCGGAGGCTTACGGAGAGGTGCTCAAGAAGACACCCGCCGAATATCGCGAACTGGTGAAACGTTACTTTGAAGAACTGTCTCGCGAGGGCAGTGGGCAGCAACAATAAAGCGGATTCTGTGCCTATAGTTGACGGACAGATACAAGTGCGCAATCCGTGCAGTGTGCTATACGCTTCTCAAATTGGACATCGGTTCAACTCAAGAGGAGAGTGGTCATGAAGACCGGTTTTAACCGTCGCGCCTTCCTTTGTTCCGCCAGTGCGGCAGGCGTGTTCTCGATCCTTCCGCGTAGATAGATCGCCGGTAGCGGCGAGGAGCCGCCCAGCGAGACCGTGCGGTTCGCGGCGGTCGGCGTCGGCGGTCAGGGGCGGGCGGATCTCAAAGGGGCTGCTCGGCGAGATCCGCGAGGTCCACACCTGGACAACCATGCGGCTGCTGGATTCCGCGATCAAGATCGGGCGCAATCCAGCAACCGCGCGTGACAAGGCTTGACAGGCCCGGCCCGTATTTGCTTGAATCCAGTTGTGTGGGAGTTTCTTAATAGCAGTTTATGTGACTGAAAGGCGGCCAGGCGAGCGAACCCGACTCTAAGAAAGGGGGTGTGTTGCATGCCTGTATCCTCTCGCGCTCCCAAGAGAGAAAAAATCTTGCTGATTGAGGATAACGAGCAAAATCGGTATCTGGCCACTTTTTTACTCGAACAGGCCGGATGTACGGTTGTTCACGCCATAACTGGCCCTCTTGGCCTGCAACTCGCCGCTGGCGGTCAGTTTGACCGCATTCTTTTGGATATTCAATTGCCGGGGATGAATGGCTATGACGTGGCTAGGGCACTGCGGCAATTGCCAGGGATGAAGGATGTGCCGATCGTTGCGGTGACCTCTTACGCCATGCCGGGTGACCGCGAGAAAGCCCTTGCTGCCGGATGTGACGGTTACTTGGAGAAGCCTGTCAATCCCGCGACCTTTGTGGCCGATGTGAAAAGTATCCATGTCCACACCGCTGGAGGGGGGGCAACTCGCTCATGAGGATATTCACCCGGCACCCCCACGTCGTGGCGATCCTGCGTATCGTCACACCCTATGCCGTCTTTGCCAGCCTTTGGATCCTGCTTTCAGACCAAATGCTTGTGAGGTTGGGGATCGATGCCGATACCTTCGCCTGGGTCTCCATCTACAAGGGGTGGGTGTTCGTGTTAGCCACTTCCACACTGCTGGCCGGTCTGGTGTCGCGGGGGGTGATGGAGCAGCGTCGGGCGGAGTTTGAGCTGCGCCGGCTACACGCGGAATTGCAAAAACATGCCACTGAGTTGGGGGAACGTGTGGAAGCGCGCACGCTCGAACTCGCCGAGACCACGAGTTTCTTGAACGCCTTGCTGGACCACATTTCCAGCCCCATTTTCTACAAAGATGCGAATACGCGGTTTCGGGGATGTAACCGCGCGTACGAAAGAGCGTTCGCGATCAGCCGGAATGATATCATTGGCAAGACAGTGCTTGAACTTGAATATCTGCCCATGAAGGATCGCCAGATTTATCAGGCGGAGGGCATAAAAGTGATCACCAACGGGCAGACCTTGAGCCGCGAGGCGGTAATGCCGTTTGCCGATGGGCGCGAGCATCAGACCCTGTATTCGATTAGCGGATTCCGGGCGCCGGACGGTTCTCCTGGCGGGTTAGTCGGGATCATCGTGGATGTGACACCCCTCAAGGAGGCCGAGGCGGCGATGCGCACCGCCAAGCATGCCGCCGAGTCGGCCGACCGGCTCAAATCGGCCTTTCTTGCGACGATGTCGCATGAGCTGCGGACGCCGCTCAATTCCATTATCGGGTTCACCGGTATTGTTTTGCAGGGATTGGCCGGGCCTCTGACGGAGGAACAGCGTAAGCAGCTTGGCATTGTGCAGGACAGTGCGCGGCATCTGTTGGCACTCATCAACGACGTGCTCGACATTTCGAAGATCGCGGCGGGCGAGTTGAAGGTGAGTTGCGCGGTTTTTGATCTGCGTGCACTGCTTGACCGGGTTGTGGCCGCGATGCGGCCGATGGCCGAGACGAAGCACTTGACTTTAATGTCGGAAATGGATCCCAAGATCAGTGACATGACCAGTGACGGACGGCGGGTCGAACAGATTCTGCTGAACCTGCTCAATAACGCGGTGAAGTTTACAGAGCGAGGCGAAGTGGCGTTACGCGCGACGGTCGATGACGAGTGTTTGCGTGTCACCGTGTCCGACACGGGCATCGGCATCAAGCCCGAGGATATCGCGGTCTTGTTCCAGCCGTTCCGTCAGATCGATACCGGCTTGGCTCGTAATCACGAAGGCACCGGGCTGGGTTTGGCGATCAGTAGGCGCCTCGCTGAATTGTTGGGAGGCGACATATGCGTGACCAGTGAATGGGGTAAAGGTTCTGTCTTTACCGTCACATTGCCGCTGATCATGCCCCGGACACCAGTGTCTAACTCCGAAATGTACTCATGAAAAAAGCACTCATTGTCGATGATCGGGCCGATAATCTTTACCTCCTGCGTGCGCTGCTGCAAGGGCGGGGATGCGAGGTTGCTGAGGCCCGAAACGGTGTGGAGGCGCTCGATCTTGCTCGACGGACACCGCCCGACATCGCCATTACCGACTTGCTTATGCCGGTCATGGACGGTTATACGCTGCTGCGACAATGGAAAGCGGATGCTACGCTCAAGTCCATCCCTATCGTTGTCTACACCGCGACCTACACAGATTCTCAGGACGAAAAACCCGCGCTTGACCTAGGTGCCGATGCTTTCATCATCAAGCCCGCCGAACCGGATGTTTTTTTGGCTCAGTTGGACGAGGTGTGTACGCGGGCGGCACAAAGTCGCCTCGGTGCCGCAGAGCCGGCTTTGACCGAAGAACCCGCCATTCTCCGCCAGTACAGTGAGGCGCTTGTCCGACGGCTTGAAGAGAAGACCCGGAAGCTCGAGCGCGCAAATCAGGAGTTGCTGGAGCGCGAAGCGCACTTGCGAGCGAGTGAGGAGCATTTCCGGTCATTGATCGCAAACGCATCCGATCTGATTACGGTCGTGGATGCGCAGGGTGTGATTCGTTTTCAGGGGCCTTCCAGCGAACGGATATTGGGTATTGCGCCTGAAAAGATGATGGGCCTTTCTGTCTTTGACTGGATACATCCGGACGACGCGCAAAGTGTCGTTGCGTCGATGCAACAGACACTAGCTGCTCCAGGCCAGCCGGTGAATGCGGAGTTCCGGTTCCGCCACGGAGACGGTTCATGGCGCAGGTTGGAGGCCATCGGCCGATGTATCGTCGACCCTGACGGTTCGCCCGTTATCGTGGTGAATTCACGCGACGTGACCATCAGCCGGCAGGTGCTGGAACAATTCCGCCAGGCACAGAAAATGGAAGCGATCGGGCGTTTTGCCGGTGGTGTGGCGCACGATTTCAACAACCTGCTCATGGGCATCTCGGGTTTTGCCGAAGTGTGCAAAGATGACATTCCTCCCGATCATCCGGCGCGCGCGGGGCTTGACGAGATTCTGAACATCACGGAACGCGCTTCCGCGCTGACCCGGCAGTTGCTGGCTTTTGCCCGCAAACAGGCCGTGGTTCCGCGCGTGCTGAATCTCAACGATGCCATCGCCGCGATGATCAAGATGCTGCGCCGGCTGATCGGTGAAAATATCGACCTGTCGTGGAAGCCAAGCATGGACGTGGGAGCCGTGAAGATCGATCCCGATCAAATGGATCAGATCCTTGCCAACCTGTGTGTGAACGCGCGCGATGCCATCTCGGGTTCCGGGCGGGTGACCATTGAGACCAGGAACGTTTGCCTCGATGAGGCCTACTGCAAGGGCCACGTCACCTGCAGTCCCGGAGAGTATGTCATGCTCGCCGTTTCCGACGACGGTTGCGGAATGGATGCGGCGACCCTTGAAAACATTTTCGAGCCGTTTTTTACGACGAAGGAGGAAAATAAAGGCACGGGGCTGGGACTGGCAACGGTCTACGGGATTGTGAAACAGAATAAGGGTTTCATAGATGTCAGCAGTGAGCCAGGCAAAGGCTCGACCTTCCAGATCTACTTGCCGCGGGTCACGGGATAGCCGGGCGACTCGGCGATGGATTGAACCTCGCAACCTGACTGTGCTATTGTACGGCCACCATGAATGCACGAATGATGTTGTTCCGATTGCTGTTCGTCCTGTCGTTTTGTACGGCTTTCGCGCAAACGCCACCGTCAGAGAAGACGGTCACGCTCACGAATATTCCCTATTACAGTGAGCTGGCATTGGCCGGCGCGGATGATTACCAACGCGCGCAGTGCCGGCTTGACCTGCGTTATCCGGCCGACCGTAAAGGGTTCGCCACGGTGGTCTGGTTTCATGGCGGCGGCTTGGAGCATGGGCACCGTCACTTGGTCGACCTGAAAGACCCTTCGATCGCGGTCGCGGCTGTGGGCTACCGCCTCTCGCCCAAGGTCCCGCATCCCGGCTACCTGGAAGACGCGGGGGCTGCGACCGCCTGGGTTCTGGCCAACATCGCGCAGTATGGCGGCGACAGCAACAAGGTATTCGTCTCGGGCCATTCGGCGGGTGGCTATCTTTCGGCGATGGTCGGGATGGACGCACGTTGGCTCAGCCCGCACGGCTTCTCCAACCTTCAGCTCGCCGGTATCATTCCGATCAGTGGCCAGATGGCCACCCATTACCTCGTCAGGCAATTGATGGGTGACAATGGCCCCAGGGCGCGTCCGTTGATCAACGAGTTCGCCCCGATCTACCATAGCTCCAGCAACCTGCCGCCGATCTGCCTGATCGCTGGCGACCGCACATTGGAGATGGCGAACCGGACGGAGGAGAATGCTTTGCTGGCGGCCAGCCTAAGAAGCCTCGGCCACCCCTGCGTCGAATTTTACGAGATGGGCGGACTCGACCATGGTGCGGTTGGGGAGGGTGGGTTGATTCCGCTCCGGAAATTCATCCGGCGCTGTTGCGCGCCAAAGAAACAGTGAGCGCCGCCAACCGTCCATGAACCCCACTGTCACAGGCCGTATCCATTCGATCGAATCGTTCGGGACGCTGGACGGCCCTGGCATCCGGTATGTCCTTTTCTTGCAGGGCTGTCCGTTGCGCTGCCTCTACTGCCACAATCCCGATGCGCGTGGCGAGTCCGGCGGCACCGTGATGACCGCCGGTGAGGTGATGGCCGACATTCTCACGTACCGCGCCTTCATCGCGCGCGGCGGCGTTACGCTTTCTGGCGGTGAACCGCTGCTCCAGCCGGCCTTCACCTGCGAGGTGCTCGATGGCTGCCGCGAACAGCGGTTGCACACGGCGCTGGACACTTCCGGTTCCGTGCCGTTGGCGCGCGCCGCTCCGGCGATCGATCGCGCGGATCTGGTGTTGTTGGACATCAAGGCGTTGGAGGATGACCTCTGTAAACCGCTGACCGGCGGTGGTTCCGCCAATACGCTGGCGACGCTGGAGTATTGCGAGACCAACGGTAAGGCGGTCTGGATACGCCATGTGCTGGTGCCGGGGTACACGTTGGACAATGCGCGGCTGGAGCGGCTCGCCGACTATTTGCTGCGTTTCGGCTGCATTCGCAAGACAGAGCTGCTGCCGTTTCACAAGATGGGCGAGTACAAGTGGAAGGCGCTCGGTTGCCCTTACACCCTGGCCGACACGCGGCCTCCGACCGACGCCCAGGTGAACGAAGCCCGCGCGATTTTCCGACGGCGCGGCCTCATCCCGTAACGCGCGCGGTCGTCGCCAGGCCCATCAGGCTGCGGGACGATCGAGCAGCACCTGGTCGTTCTCGCTGATGCCTTCCGTCACTTCGACGTAATCGGTCGAGAAGCGGCCGGTCTTGACTTCCCGCTCGATCTGGCCGTCACCCGCGCGCACCTTGCAGAAGCTCTTGCCGTCGCGATTGTAGATGCCCTCGACCGGCACATAGAGGACATTCTCAACCTTTTCGACAACGATCTCGACCTGCACGGTCATCCCCGGCGTGAGCCGTTCATCCGCCTCATTGGTGGAGATATCCGACGCATAGACTTTGGGACTGCTCTGGTCCCACGGGATGATTGGCGTCGAGGCCCCCGAGATGCGCACGATCTCGCCGGTCAACGTCAGGTCCGGCACGGCTTTGGCGCGGATCACCACCGGCAGGCCGATCTTGATGTGCGAGCGGTACTCCTCCGGAATGTTGACCTGAACCTTGAACTTGGTGACATCCGGAATAATGCCGATCGGCTCACCGATGCTCACGTCGGCGCCGACTTTGATCTCCTTCGGCGTATCCCAGCGGTTGCGCCGGTTCTCGCCGTGGATCAGCATGCCGTCGGCCTGTGCGCGGATCACTAACTTCTCCATGTCGGACTGAATGCCCCGCAGGTCATCGCGATAATCCATAATGAGCTTTTCGCGATTGGCGATTTCAATGCGTTTCTTACTGATTTTGGCATTGTTACTCACGATGGTGCGCTGCACGGTCAACTGGCTCTTCATCACCGCCTCTTCCAGCTTTGAGATCTTTTGCGGATACTCGTAACGCTTGAAGATGCGCAGTTCGTAATAAGCCTTATCCATCGCCTGCTCCGCAGTAGATAGCGCTTTCTCGGCTTCAGCCACTTTTTTTTCGGCGGCCGTGACGGCTTCGGGCTCCTGAGAAATCGTATCCGTCAACGCTTTCTTGGCCTCATCCAGCGCACGCTTGGCGCTGTCGTAGGCAGTCGAGGCATCCTGCGTGGCCTGCACCAGATCCTTCTTCTTGCGCGGCGCATCCTCGTCCTTATATTTTTCGTATTGTTCTTGCGCGTCCCGCAACGCATCCACCGCGGATTTCAATTCGGTCAGGTTGTCGGCCCGGATCATCTCCAGATCCTGCAGCGCCAGTTTGTAATCTTCTTCGGCCAGTTGCAGCTTGCGCGTGAGGTCCTTCTCCTGCTCGACAAACCATTCGTCCGACAACTTGAAGATCACATCGTTTGATGAGACCGTCGTGCGGTCTGGCACCAGATCCACCAGCTTGAGCTGGCCATGACCGCGCTTGCCGTCAAACCGTAACTGCTGGCTCCTAATGGCATCAAGCTGGCCCTCAAGCCGGAAGGCGATGTTGAAGCCGCCGCGCCGCACCGTGTAGAAGCGGTCCAGGCTCTCGGTCGCCGGTGTTTTCGTGCGCTCCGCGCACCCGGACAGCAGTGCCATTGCCGCCAGCACCACATACAGTTGGACACGATAGAACACGGATCGCCTCTGTCCTTTCACCGGCTGCGCACGCGGTACGCCAACAGCACTCACTTCTTCATCTCGCCCCAGATGGCCTGGTTGTCGCGGGCGACCTCTTCTTCAATCGCTTGGATCCGCGCACGCAGATCCTCGGTCACGCCGGCCGCCTGTGTTTCGCCCAGCCGGTCAAACGCCCCCGGCTCAACCAGGCGCATGGTCATGAAAATCACGATCTGCGAAGTGAACGCCTTGGTCTTCTTGTACTGGAACAGCAAGCCCAGATAGGGAATGTCGGCCAGATAGGGGATGCGCTTCTCGGTCTCGCGCTGTTCCTGGCGCATCAGTCCGCCGATGGTGATCAGCTCGCCGTCGTTCGCTTCCAGTTCCGTGCTGGCGCTGCGCACCACGATGACCGGCGTCTCAAAGCCGCCGGTGTCCACCGTGCGCGACGAGCTCGACACCTCGGGGTTGACCTTCACGTGAATGCGCGAGCCCGAGATCATCAGCGGCCGGACGATCAGCTTGACGCCGACATTCTCGAACCGCGTCGAAATGCTCTCGCTGCTGCCGGTGATCGTGCGCGACAGCACCGGCACCTTCTCACCAGTCATGATGTTGCCGTCGGCGCCCCGCCGGATCACGAGGTTCGGCGAGGAAAGGATGCGCGCACGTCCCCGCTCCTGCAGGAAATTGATCATCGCCCAGATTTTGACCTGGTCAAGCCCGACGAACGACCAGAGCCGACCGTCCGAGCCTTTTCCTGCGGAAAAGGTGCGCGTGAGATCCTCGGGCCCCGAGCCGGCGGAGTTGGGAATCAGCAATTCTTGAAAGATTTTCCGGACCGAGTCCGACTCGCCCATCTTTGCGACGCCCATGTGGATGTCACGTACCAGATCGTCACTAATCTCCAGTTCGACGATGCGCGCCTCGACCAGCACCTGCGCCACCGGCTGATCCGCCTGCTCCAGAATCTGCTTGAGCTGCGGCAGACGCGACGGCACGTCGGAAACGACCACGATATCGTCCTCGTCGCTGCGCCCCACGGTGCCGGCCGGCGTCAGAAAGTTCTCCAACAACCGCCGCATGGTTTCCGCAGCGACAAACTTGCAGCGATAGAAAACCACCTCCAACTGCTCTTTTTCGCTCTTCAGGAACTGTTCGAGCAGGCGCGTGTAATCTGCAGAGTCTGCGGCAGGTTGATTACGCGCCGGCAGCGAGAACGCATCCTCTTCCCGCTGTTCGGCGGGGGATTCGGCCGCCGGCGCTGCGGCCGTCCGAGCAACCGTGCCGGCGTCTCGCGGCGCACGCGTGCCGTTGCGCCGCATCTCGCGTGGCCCCTGTTGCGCGTAGATCACGCCAGCAAGCAAGGCACATAACACCCCGCCCCTTACGGCCCAGAACTCTTGCATATCGCCTTTCTTGCCGCGCTGCGGCCGTCGTTATCGACGGGGAGATTATTTGATCGACCAGCGTGTCGCCTTTGTGAGCGCTTTCCAGAGCTGCTCAGGCGTCTCGGCCGTGAGGATCATCTCGCGGTTCTGCTCCTTCAGGAAAGTTTCCGTGAGGCCCGACATGAGGCGCAGATAAAACGCGCTGACGGCCGTGGGGATCGTGATGAAGAAAATGATGTTGCACACATTGCCCGCGTCATCGAACTTCACGCCCTTCTTCGACACGCCGAGCGCGAGCGTCAGGCCGCCGCCCTCCACACCGCGCACGTGGGGGAAGGCCAGACCGTTCTCCATCGCCGTGCTCAACACCGCCTCGCGTTCCAAGGCCGATTCGACCAGCTTCTCCGCACCGGAAACGAAGTTCTTCTGCTCCATCAGCGATGCCAGCTCGGCGATCACCTCGGCTCCGGTCGTTCCTTTAAGGTCCGGCACCATGAGCGATTCGGCCGAAAAGCGCGAGATGCCTGACTTGCGGGGCTCCGTACGGCTGGGCGTCTCTCCGACCCAACGCGGCGCATCGCTCTCCTCGAACAGAATGCGCGCACAGCTCGGGCAGTTCTGGATCTGCTTGCAGAGGCGCACCGCCTGCACTTGGCTGATTGGCATGCGCATGCCGCAGATCGCGCAGCACCCGTTATACATCGGCGCCATCACGATGTGATCTTTTTTGTAGAGACGCTGGTAGAGCGATTTAATGTCAGGCGGCAGCTTGTCGGTCAATTGATCGATGGAGTTGTTCAGGCTTTCCATGTGTCGGCCGTCGCCGGTGGTCCGATGCTCATCGCGTATCAGGACCAATTCCTGAAGCTGGTTCAAATGATTGATCAGGCTTTGCATACTGTCCTTTCAAGCTGCAAGAAAGTCGAGTGAAGGCACCAGCCTGCACCCATCCTGCGATTATCGAAATTGTTGGAAGTATTGTGACTGAATTGTGTGTAAGTGTCAACGGCGGGGCGGGGCGTATCGCGGGTGCGCCTCAGCTTGGTTGAAGCGCACCCGAGAGAGAAATTAGGATTTAGAAATGATCACGCCTAATTCCTAATGGCTCCTTGGAGTGCGGGAACAAGCTCCCGCACTCACAACGCCTCACTTATAGTAACGGGCGATCTCCTCCTTGGCGATCTTGCACCAGGCCACCGCCCGAGAGGGATCATTATGGATCGTGTCGTGATCCTTCATGATGATCTCAAGGCAGCACTCTCTGGCCTTTTCAAGGATGTCACGGATGTCCTTACGGGCGGCATCCTCGTCAAAGGTGCTGGCCGAAAGGATCGCGGGATTCGGGCGGCAGGAGTAGACATACTTGTCCTGCAGAGCGGCTGCCATTTTGGCGCGGTCGCACGTCGGCGACACACTGACGCGCCGGATGTTCGGGATATCCTTGAGCAGGTGCCAGCGTTCGCTGATCGGCTCACAGCAGCCGTAGCAAACCAATCCGAAGCGTTCCATCACCGGCTTCTGGTACTGCAACACAAACTCGTCAAACAGCTCGGGCGACAACGCCTTGGTGTCCTGACTCTCAAAAAGCGCCCACAGGTCTTTGGCACGTGCCGTGCCCTGATAATCCTTGGCCGGCAACTGCGTGGTCCAGCCGAAGCCGCCGGAACCGATGTAGTCGCCCTCATTGTTCAAGCTGTAAAGCCCCGCGTTTTCCAAGAAGGTGATCAAGTCCAAGGTGCCATCCCGCAGAAACGCCATCAGGTTGTGCACGCCGTCCGGATTTTCCCGAATGTCCTGCATAAACCGGTCGAAACCACGCAGCTTGATCAATTCACGCGTCAGCCCCAACGACCAATACCATTGCTCGCGCAACTTAACCGGCAATACTCTGTCAAAAACCTCGCGCGCCAGGTGCACGACCTCCGTCGTCGCCTCGCGGTCCACCGTGATCGTCTGGAACTGAAGCCCGCTCAAATCATTCAAATCCGTCAGCATTGGCTGGGGTGAGATCGACGACGTGTCCGGCCCCCAATACGTCCGCTTGTAGACCCACCCCACTTTGAAACGGCTCTCGACCACCCGGTCGTCCCCCATCTTCTCGCCCCAAAAAATCTCCTTACGCAGCCGGTGCTCCCAATGTCTTGCCAGGCTGTGCGTGCATTCCAGCGAAGAATCCGGAATGATCTCGCGCCAACTGAACTCAGGGTCGCACAAAATCAACGGACGCGCGGGCTGCAACATATTGGTGCGCATCCAAAGCACCTTCTTCTCCGCTTCGATTTGACGCGTGGATAACGACATGACGCGCTCACCCAGACGCCGCAAAACATCCCGTTCCGCCGGCGTGATGGTGAGGTCTGCGACACGCGTATCCAGCGCCACATGGCCCGGTTGATCATGATCATTCATAACCGAACGCTCCCTTCTTTGACGATTTGTTCCCAGACAGAACTGCCGCCCACCGAGGTCGACAGGTGTGACAAGCCCGCACACGGTACGGTTCCGCTTTCACGCCTGCATTGTACCGGCCGGCTGCCGTTTTGTCCATTGAGAATAAGAGAAAAGTGCCCTGCCACCAGGGCGTTTTTATTTGAACTGGGCTCGCGCGTTGTTTATCAGGGAAACACT
>DAOTKE010000022.1:0-30333 GCA_035449085.1 Kiritimatiellia bacterium
CGCGACCTGATCATCTATGACCGGCATACCGACAACAGCCAGCGGTTCAACCGCCGTAATGTGAACACTCCCAACGCGACGCTGACGATCGGCGCGCAGATCGTCGACAACGAGGCCTCGCCGACGGCGCTTACGGTGATCGGCCCGGCACCATTCTCTTCAATAATGCTGGCGTATGGCGGTTGTACGGTACTCAGTCATCTCGATAACACCTACTCCGGGGGAACGCGCATGATCGATGCCGCGCTCGAACCGGCTGCGGATAGTAGCCTGGGCCTTGTGCCGGAGCAGCCAGCGACGAATATCGTGACCTCCGGTCTCGCGTTGCTGCGCGCCAAAAAGAATGCCTGGCCTTTGGAGCTGCACGCGCATCGCGGCATTGAGATCCGCGGCGGCTGCCTGGCCCTGATGGGTGATGACGGCAATCAGGCTGGAAAAACGATCGTACGCGTCAACGGCCCTATCAGCGGGACAGGCACCTTGGTCTTGAACCATTGGGCCGGTGAGGGGGTGAACAGTGTGATTGAGCTCAATGGCGACAACAGCGCCTTTGAAGGGGCCTATGTTGTGCATGGCATCCTGCGCGCTCAAGAGGGAGTCGGGCTTTCGCGTGCCGCCAATCTGGCTCTGTGCGATCAGAACAACCCTGCGACGAAGGGGAGCGGCATCGTGGAAATGTCGGGCGTGATGGATCGTGCTCCGGGAACGGGGCCCGGCCAGGTACAATGGGCCGAGGCGAATACGTTCTTCTCCAGCCTGATCGGCTCGAATGATCCCGCTGAAAGCGGGGGGTTCGCCGCTTACGGCGGACCGCTTACGGTCAATCTGGGAGGCGATCGCCGACTGTTGACGATCGGACAAGACGGGTTCAATCCGACCGTGTTGCGGTTGCAGACCGATACGGCCACACACGATCTGACGTGGGAGAATCCGATCAATCTGGCCGATCGTACGCTCACCATCCAGGTGGCCCAGTCTTCCTCTTCGAAACAGGTGTTCTGGCGGGGCTCTCTCTCAAACTCCGGCAGCACGGTGCGTTCACTCCATGTACGTCGGAACGGCAAGCTGATCCTCTGCGATGGTGCGGATATCGGCCCGAGAATCAATTTGAATATGACCTCTCCGCTACAGTGCCTGATCACCAATCGTCAGACACTCGCCTGTGAACTGAGCGGTACGGGTACTTTGGCCAAATGGGGTCATGGAATCACCTTTACAACGGGCACCAATACCCTCAGCGGCACGATAAACGTTTATGAAGGGACGTGGTATGCCAACGGCGAACACACGCTGGCCGGTGCCTACATGGTGTCCAATCATGCGACACTCGGCGGAAATGGTCTGATTGTGCCGCAGGCAGGGGAGACGATACAGGTGGATGGCACACTCATGCCGGGGGCAGAACCCGGCGTATGCGGCACGCTGACGCTGGGCAGCCCTGAAGCGCATACGACCCTCCACCTCAACGGCACCCTACAGGCTGAGGTCGCGCTGGAGAACCATGATTGCGCCGTGGTGTTCGGCGATGTGACCTTTGGCGAGGGAGCGGCGGTAGCGGTCACGGCACAGGATGAGGAGGTCTGGCAAGCACGGCGTGGGGAAGAAATCCCGCTGTTGACCTGGAGTGGTGCCCAGAGCGGGATATGGATTCAGGCGACGACCCTGCCGAGTGGCTGGAAGGTGTTGCAGAAGGAGAATGGGTTGGCGCTGGCGTATGTGCCGACCGGCACCATGATCACTGTGCAATGATATGATGCCGCAAACGGGAGGAACGGTATGAAACGGTATGGCAGTGCGGTTTTTGCTGGCCTGGTGGCATTGACAGCGGCGGCGGCAGAACGGTCTTGGCAAGCCGTCGGCGATGGTAACTGGTCGGACTCTGCGAATTGGGCGGGCGGCATTTTGCCCGGTGCCTCCGACACGGCGCGTTTCAATACGCCGCTGACGTCAGATGCGGTGGTCGCGATGGACGGAACCGCGCCTCTGGTGGGTGCGATCCTGGTGGATCATCCTGAAAGCGCGTTCAAACGGGTGTTCATCGGTGAACAAGCTGTGCGCAGTAACGTTTTCGCTAGGGGTCGTGCCGAACTGCTCGGCACGTGGACCTCAACCTGCAAGGCGATCACCGCTGTGGGTATGGTTGCCGGAGAGACGGCCTGGTTGGATCTCAGCGGCGCGGCGGTCTTTGCGGCCACCAATCAGCATGCGCTCTATGTCGGCAACGCGAATAACGCGCGTGGCCGTGTGACGGTGAAAGATCAGGCCAGGTTATCGCTCAGTGCGGTCAACACGGATTTCGGCATATCATTGGGGCGTGATACCGGGTCGGTCGGTTCAATGGTTCAGGAAGGCGGCGTGGTGGAATCGACCGGGCGTTTTTTGCCTGGTTATTACGGTTACGGTGCCTATGAACTTTTGGGAGGCTTGCTGCGGTTGCCTTATGGTGGGGATAACACGCGCTATCGTCTGGCGGTGCAGGCCGGATCGACCGGACTTTTTTACCAGCGCGGCGGTGTCTTGCTGGTGCAGACCAACGAGCTGAACATCACGTACCAGTTCGAAATCTGTAGCGCCAATAACAACGCGGAAGCGGTCTATTATGCCGATGGCGGTGAGGCTCATATCGAGCCGCGGATTTATTTGCTTTCGGGCAGTACGGGAACCTTGCCAAGTTATGCCGAATTGACGGTTGCGGACGGTGCTCTGGTGCATACGTATGGGACTGTCAATCTGCGTTCGGCAAGTGCGAGGCCAGGTCGTGCCGTGGTGAACCTGAACCGTGGCGGCACATTGCGGACGACTGTTCTGCAACGTGACAGTGCGGGCGACAACTGTTTGAACGGAGACGGTGGCGTATTAGAAATAGAGCGAGAGACGGAAATCACCACCCTGTTTGATCGCTTGCAGGGGGTGACGATTTTTGAAGGCGGGTTGGAACTGTGTTTTCCCGGTGCGGGCGGCGCGCAGTTGGCCACCAATGTATTACGTAGCGCCGGCGGCTGGGGTGTGGTGGCGATTACGCTTGGCGATGGCGGCAGTGGCTACCTGGCGCCGCCACGTGTGAAAATTGAAGGCGGCAGTGGCAGCAATGCCACGGCGGTTGCTTTCATCGACCATACGACCGGCAGTGTCACGGGGGCTGTGGTGACATGCCGCGGCGAGGGATATGTGGAAGATGACGTTTTAACGGTTGCTTGTGTCGGAGGTGGTGGTAATGGAGCTTCGGCAATCGCCGCGCTCGCGCCGAACAAGGCCGGATCGTTGATCAAGAGCGGCAAGCAGCGACTTGTGACTTATGATCAGCCGGATTTTGACGGCGGATATGTGGTGCGTGAAGGAACCTTCCTGCATTCCAGTCGTGTCGACGCCGGCGGATCGCCACGGGTGCAACGAGTCCATGTCAGCGGCCCCACCGCCATTTTTCAAAACGGTACCGGCACACACTCGGAGAACACGACCGATCGGTGGGATCTTGTGAATCCTCAGGCTGTGCTGGCGTTGGGAGGCGACTGGGGGGGCGGACAATTTCTATTGCCGTGTGGCGCGGGGGATTCTGTTTTCCATCAGCATTTTCGTGAGCTTGAGGTGGCTTTCGGACGTAACCGGATCAATACGAGCGTATCCACGCCGACAAACGGTGCGGCGCTGGTGGTCGAGAAAATGGTCAGACGGCCTGGTGGATTCTTGGGAATCACGACAACCACCAACCTGTCCGTGAGGCTCACCGGTGATCCTGCGGAATTCACTTTCGGTACGGTTCGCCCGATTTTGCCGGCGACCAGTATCGGCAGCGACACGGCTGAGTTTACTACGCTTGATACGGATGGAACAATCGTGTCGCTGACCGAGTACGATGCCGATTTCGGTGCGGACAGCAATCTGCATCTGAGCGCGTCGGCCGCCGCCGATGGTTACGCCGTCAACAGCGTTCGCATGAGCGACGGCGTTGCGCTGACGCTTCAGGATGGGGATACGACCGTCGTTGGCAGTGGTGTGATCATGGCGCAATCCGGCAACGCTGGTTTTACGACCGTTAGCGGCGGGGCGTTGACCAGCGGTAATGGTGCCGACCTGATCCTGATGGATTTTCACACGTTGGAGCGGCGCAATGTGGCTAATGGCAGGACGGGGCTGGTGGTGGACTCGCGTATTACCGACAACGGAACGACCCCGATGGCCCTGTTTGCTCGTGGTCGTACCTGGAATCAGTCATCTATGTCGATCGCGTCGGGCCCCTCCATCGAGTTGACTAAAACCGGCAATACCTACTCCGGCGGCACCTATATTCTGGACACGGCCCTGGCGATCGCGGATGACAGCTCACTGGGCGCGGTCCCATCGCAGCCTACCAACAACATCTTTACTTCAGGCATGTCGATGCTGCGTGCGCCGGGTAACTCTGAGACTGTTGTGCTGCATCGAAACCGTGGAATCCGAGTTTGCGATGGCAGTCTGACGTTTTTCGGCACAACCGAATCGCAGCCGGGCCGTGTCATCTTTGATGTTGCCGGCGATATCAGTGGCGAGGGTGTGCTGGTCATGAACCACTGGGGCGGGACCAGCCCTATGAGCGTGGTGCTGCTTTCCGGCGACAACCGCGCGTTTAAGGGCAGTATCGCGGTACATGCCATGCTGCGGCTGGGGTCGCCCGAGAGTTTGCCGCCGCGTGCGGGCCTCTTGCTGTGCGATATCAGTCACAACGCTGCCGGCGGCGGCATTCTGGAAACAAGTGGCCTCTTTACGCGTCCTGTGGGGGTCGGGCCGGGTGAAGTCTGGTGGGGACGTGTGACGGAGGTGGGGCCCGGATTTGTCGCCACACTTACGACCCCGGCGGCTGGAGGTGGGTTCGCGGCTTATGGCGGTGATCTGGTCGTCAACCTGGGGGGGGACCGCCGTAAACTGGTGTTGGGCGAGAATGGTTTCGCGCCACAGCGGTTGCGGTTGCAGGACGATGAGGCAACCGGCGTGCTGTACTGGGATAACCCCGTGGACGTGACCAACAGGCCGTTGACCGTACAGGTCGCTAATGTGGTGAGCGATAAACGTGTGGTCTGGCGTGGTGCCGTGACCAGTTCGGCCACGGAAGACAGTGGTGCTTTCACTAAGATCGGTAATGGACGCCTGGTTCTGGCCGACGGCGCGGACTTCGGTCCGATCGCCTTCACGGCGAACAATACGGTTGAGTTGGACGTCACGAATCGTCAGGAACTGGCGTGTAACATGAGTGGTAACAATCTGTGGCTGGAAAAATATGGCCCTGGCGTGACAATCCTCAGCGGCTCAAACACCTACATAAATGCGACCCGTATTTACGAAGGCGCGCTCTACGTGAACGGCACGAACTCCTTGGGCGGCACTTTCACGATCCATGCAGAAGCAATGTTGGGTGGTGTCGGCATGGTCGCACCCAAGGGGGGCGCTACCGTCACGGTGAATGGTGCGCTGACACCGGGTGCAGCACCGGGAGAGTGCGGCACGCTGACGCTGGGGAGTCCTGCACAGAGTACGACGCTCCATCTCAACGGTGCCCTTCAGGTGGAGATTTCGCTGGAAAACCATGACTGTGCAGCGGTGCTGGGTAACGTGACCTTTGGCGATGGCGCGACGATCGCCGTCACGGCACAGGATGAGACGGTCTGGCTGGCGCGACGTGGTGAAGAGATGCCGCTACTGACCTGGAGCGGCACAAAGAGTGGAACCTGGTCACTGGCGACGCCCCTGCCGAGTGGCTGGAAGATCCGTGAGAAGGCGGACGGTCTTTACGCCGGTTACGCGCCAACCGGCACATTGATCTCTGTGCAATGATGGCGTTCAGTTGCGTTAGACACGATCACAGGTACTGATTGGTGTATACGGTACCAAAGAAATGAGCACACAGAAAAGGAAATGATGGCGTATAGCTTCATGTGGGCCGTCCACGCTGGCATTTTCAGCCAGGCTACAGAAGGGTTTGTCGAGAAGATCGAACGCATTTTGCCGTTGGTTACGATGGCGGTGCTGTGGTCGTGGATCTCTGTGCGGTCGGCGGTTGCGGATCCATCCGATGAAGGAATCTTTTTCGACGGACGAACCTATTATGCGGTCCCCCAGGAGGAAATCACGATCACCCCTTCCGGTTTTTCGGTCGCCTGCTGGGTTAAGACCACGTCCACCAACTCGCAGATTTTTCTGAACATGGGTGATGCCGGCTCCGGTTTCACGTTGTACCGCTACAATGTGCCCAATGGCGAGCAGAGTGTGCGCATGCTGGTGGAACACAATCCTGCCGCTGCCGCCGCAGCGGATCGCTACACGTCGGCGAAGGCACCGCCTACACCGACGAACGTCTGGTTCCACTATGCGGGTACGTATGACGGGGCGACCATCCGTCTTTACACCAACGGTGTTTTGTGTTCATCCGCGGCGGCGCCTTTAAAGCGATCCGCCTTTGCCTACAAATTGCAGATCGGGGCGGTGCCGGATTTCCCGGACCGTATGATGCGCGGTGAAATGGACGACATCCGCATCTGGAACCGCGTGCTCTCGGTCAGCGATGTGGCGGACGTCTACGCGCAGGCGACCGGTGGCTCGCTCTCGACCAGCCTGATCGCACACTGGACGGCGGAGCATATCGGCGACGCATGTTTGGTCAGCGTGGTGGCGGACGGCCCGGACGCTCAGCGCAGAGATCAGGCCCAATTGCTCTTGATGAACACCAAGATGGACGGTTTCCGCGGTATCTGGTACTTCAACCAGCCGTCGGGCGACGAGTACGTTTATAAATACAGCGGCGGAATGGGGACGTATTGCGCCAAACACATCCCGTTCGCGTGGTACGCACCGGAAACCAATCGTACGTTTTTCTGTTACGGAGGCACGGATGCGAATAACAGTACATTGTATCATATGGTCTCCTATTTCGATCACACGACCGGACGTGTGGCTAAACCGACCTGTTTACTCGATAAACGAACCGGCGACGCGCACGACAATCCGGTCATCAACCTCGATGACCGGGGCTACATCTGGATCTTTTCCAGCAGCCACGGCACGGGACGGCCCTCCTACATCTCCCGCAGCGTCCGCCCCTACGACATCGACGCCTTCGAGTTGGTGTGGTCGGGCAACTTCTCCTATCCACAGCCGATGTACTATCCCGGCAAAGGGTTCCTCTTTATCCACACTTGGTACGTTGCAGGGCGCGGCAATTACATGATGACCAGCAACCCCGACGGTACGGTGTGGACGCCGCGCCGCGAACTGGCCTATTTCGAGGACGGACACTATCAAATCAGTGGCGTGTGGAACGGGACAAAGACCGGCATCGCTTTCAACATGCACCCGAAAGGAAAAGGTCTCAATTACCGTACCAACATCTACTACATGGAGTCTGATGACTTCGGAGAGACGTGGCGCACCGTGGAAGGCACACCGCTGAACATTCCGCTGAAGAGCAAAAACAATCCGGCACGGGTCTTTGAGTACGAGAGCTGGCCGCGTAACGTCTACATCAAGGACACGCGCTTCGATTCACAGGGACGCCCGATCATCCTCTTTGTGCTGAGTAAGGGATTCGAGTCCGGGCCGGCCAACGGCCCACGCGAGTGGCGCATCGCGCAATGGACCGGGACGGTGTGGACAAACAGGTTCATCGGCATTGTCTCCGACAACAACTACGATACCGGTTCGCTCTACATCGAGAGCGACACGCGCTGGACGATCATCGGTCCCACGCGTCGCGGGCCACAAGCCTATAACCCCGGCGGCGAAATAGCACTGTGGCGGACCGACGATGGTGGCGAGACGTGGCGCCATGTACGCGAAATGACGAACCGCAGTCCGATGAACCACACCTATGTGCGGCGTCCGATCAACGCACATCCCGATTTCTACGGGTTCTGGGCCGATGGCCACGGACGGCAAGAATCTGAGTCGAGGCTTTACTTTTGCGACAATAACGGTACGGTTTATCGCTTGCCGCAAGTGATGACGGGCGATTTTGCAGAGCCGGAACGCGTGCCTGTTCCCGGTGGTACGGTCTTGAAGATCGGAAAGTGACGACATGAGAACGAAAATGTTGAGAAGTGTGCTGATGACGGTGGCGATTCTGGCTGCCGCAAGCGTATGTGCCTTCGAGGAATTGCCGTTGCAACGTCAATATCTCACGCTGCTGGAACCGTGGGCGAAAGCGGCCATGACCGAAATCCGTTTCTTGGACAATGAGACGGCGGTCTACGGTTTGGGACAGGCCGGGCACTGGTACATGCAGGCGCATGACACCGCCTTCTGCGCCTTTGCGGTTTTAGGTACCGATCCCAATACGGACGAGGCGCGTGTCGGGATGACGCGGGCCGAATTGCGGCACGTCGCGCTGGCGATGCTGCGCTTCACACTGCGCGGCCATATTGCCGGTGGCGGCACCTGCACCAACGGCAAGCCGTGGGGGCACACCTGGATTTCGAGTTTGGGACTGGAGCGGATGAGCGTGGGCATCGACGCGCTGGAAGCGTATCTGGACGATGATCTCAAGGCGCTGTACGCCAAAGTCTGCGCCTCTGAGGCGGATTACCTGCTGAAGCAACCTGTCACCGCAGGGTTGACCAAAAACAATCATCCCGAATCGAATCAGTGGCAAGGCAACATCTCGCACCGGGCGGCGGCGTTGAATCCGGGTGATCCCCGTGAAGCCGACTGGCGCGAGCGGGCCAGCGTGTTGCTCATCAACTCAATGGCTACGCCGTCCGACGCGACCAATGCGGCGGTGGTCGATGGTCGGACGGTGAGCGCGCGTTTTGTCGGCGCGAACATGTTCGACACGCGTGCCTGCAACCATCACGGCTATCAGAACGTCGGCTACATGTACATCACACTGTCCAATCTCGGGATCTATCATTTCTGGTGCAAGCGGCGCGGCGTCAAACCGCCTGATGCGCTGTATCACAACGCGCTCGATCAGTGGAAAGTGATGAAGGCCTGCACGTTTAAAGACGGGCGTCTCGCGCGCGTCGGGGGCGACAGTCGGGTGCGGTATTGCTACTGCCAAGACTACGCGATCCCGGTGTGGCTGCTGGCGCGCGACGCATTCGGCGATGCGGATGCCGAGGCTTTTGAGCGCGGCTGGCTGCGGCAGGTGCGGACTGAGCAACAGGCCAACACGGACGGCTGGTACATGCGTGAGAGACTGGCGGGGATGCAGGCTCTCTCGCCGCTCTACTACCAGCGCCTTGAAGGTGACAAGGCGTGCACGTTGGCCTGCGGCGCATACTGGCGGCGGATTTTCGATCTGGACGCCGCGCCAAAGGCGACGGTCGCCGCGCCGACGCAGTGGCACGATCCGTTTCACGGCGCCTGGCTGATGCGTGGCGAACGTCGCTTCGCCTCTTGGGTGTGGCACGGCGCGATGAAAGCGGGCGGACTGTGCGTGCCGTCCGATGCGTCCGATATGGCGGAATGGCAATACAATCTGGCAGGACAGGTGTTCGGCATGGGGATGCAGAACTTCGCGAAGCCCGTGAAATGGACCGGCCTGTCATTCGACGGGGGCTTCGCGACCTGCGGTGTTGCGGATCTGGTCTCTCACAACGGGTTGGCGGAGGGCGATGACGATCCCGATATGGGCCGAATTTTTCTGGCGTTCTGTGCCTTGCCGGATGACCGCACGGCCGTGTCGATCCAGTGGGCGCGCACCTCGAATGCGGCCTATCTGCGGCGTGTGCGCGGCTTGGCGCTCTCCGTGCCCAATGACGTGTTCAACGGTTTTGCCCGGACGCTTCATACAGCCGGTGGCCGCAGGACGCTGAAGGCCGTGCCCCAATCCTTTGAGCGGATCACCAACGCGGGGAACTGGCTCAATCTTGACGACCGTCTCGGCGTGGTGTCGGTCTACGGCGGTGCGCCCGAAGTGGCTCGCGTGGCGGGTCGGCAGATACCGCTCAATATCTGGAACGCCGGAGGGCCCAAGCGGGGCGGCGGGTATCTGTATTGCGAAGAGATTGCCCAGGGCATCCAGGAGGGCCCACGCTATTATGGGCCGCGTGAGACGATCTTCGATTGCGCGGCTGTCGTGCTGACGGCCGACGCATCGGCCACGTCCGCTTTTGCGGCGGCGAATATGGCGGTTCAGGTGCCGGTCTCCGATCCCCATCTGCGCGCGGTGCGGGTCAAGGATGCGGCAGGTGCGCGCTGGCTGATTCTGGTCAACTTTTCCGAAGCACCGAAAACCCTTTCACGCGCCAGCGTGACTGAGTGGCTGGGCGGTGCTGGTCAGGCTTTTCATGGGGATGAAGAACCTCTCGCGCCGCTGGGAATCGGCCTGTGGCGACTGATCCGATAACGGGGGAACAACGATGCAACAAAGAGCGTATATGAAGAAAATGATCGTGACGGCCGTGTCGGTCATGACGGCATTTATGATGCAAGCCGCACCGCAACAGGCGGGCTATCCGTTTGACGGACGAACCGGCTTTAAAGTGAGTGGCGTGCAAAATGTCCTGAAAGCGGATGGGTTTTCGGTGGCCGCATGGGTCAAGATTGAAGATGCCTCGCGCCCGCAAATGTTTCTCACGATGGGGCGGCCGAACGAAGACTTTTCGTTCTATCTCTACAACGGCGCGGTCCGGATGCTGGTCGAAGATGAACCTGGTAAATATGGATTCGCAACGGCCAAGCCGCCGCAGCCGGGGGGCTGGAGCCATTATCTTGGAACCTATGACGGCAAGACGGCCAAAATCTATCGCAATGGCGTGCTGGAGGGGCAACAGACGGTCCCGCTGAAACGGCCCTCGTTCGTGAATCCGCTGACCGTTGGTGTGATCGACGGCGAAGATGAACGCATCCTCCAAGGGAACATGACCGATATCCGCATCTGGAATCGCGTTCTAGGTGCGGACGAGGCGCGGTATCTCGCTGGCGATGAGACGTGGCAGGGACGGTCGCGTGAACTGATCGCTCACTGGCAAACTCATCCGACCGATACAACGATCGCCAATCGCGTGAAAGGCGGGCCAGAACTGGTCAAATTTCAACCTGTGCTAGCCGTCCTGCTCAATCGCAAGCTGCCTGGCTTCCGGGGTATCTGGTACTTCAATCAGCCGTCAAAGGACGAGTACGTCTACAAGTACAGTGGCGGACTTGGGACTTACTGCGCGAAGCACATCCCGATGGCTTGGTATGCGCCTGCGGTCAACAAGACTTTCTTCTGCTACGGCGGTACGGATGAGACGAACAGCACGTTGCTGCACATGGTTTCGTATTACGATCACAAAACGGGGCTTGTCGCGCAACCGACCTGTCTGTTGAACAAGAGAACCACCGATGCACATGACAACCCGGTGATCAATTTGGACGACAAGGGATACATCTGGATTTTCTCCAGCAGTCACGGACGCGGGCGTCCCTCATACATTTCGCGTAGCGTCAAGCCCTACGACATCGAGGCGTTTCAGCTCATGTGGAGCGGGAACTTCTCCTATCCCCAACCTTTCTACTATCCTGGCAAAGGCTTTCTCTTTGTCCACACGTGGTACGTGCAGGGCCGCGGCAATTACTACATGACCAGCAATCCGGATGGGGCCGAGTGGAGCGAGCGCAAGCAGACCGCCTACTTTGAGGACGGGCACTATCAGATCAGTTGGCAATGGAAGGACAAGAAGACCGGCATCGCCTTCAATCAACATCCCAAGGGGAAAGGGCTGAACTGGCGCACAAACATTTACTACATGGAGAGCGATGATTTCGGGGCCACCTGGAAAACCGCCGATGGCCGCGTGTTGGACACGCCGCTGACCGACAAAGTCAATCCAGCCCTTGTGCGGGAGTACGAGAGCAAGGGACGCAACGTCTACATCAAGGATGTGCAGTTCGATTCCAAAGGGAACCCGATCATTCTTTTCGTGTTGAGCAAAGGCTATCAATCTGGCCCGGCCAATGGCCCGCGTGAGTGGCGTATTGTGCGTTGGACCGGTGCCGAATGGCAGGAGCGTTTCACCGGTATCGTGTCGGGGAACAATTACGATACCGGCCCGGTGTACGTCGAGAGCGACACCACGTGGCGCATCATCGGCCCGACCGAGCTGGGTCCGCAGCCGTACAATCCCGGCGGGGAGATTGCGATGTGGTTGACCGAGGACGCGGGCGCCACATGGCGCAAGGCCAGGCAGATGACGGCGGGCAGCGAGATGAACCACACCTACGTGCGCCGTCCGGTCAACGCACACCCCGATTTCTACGGCTTCTGGGCGGACGGCCACGGGCGCAAGCCGTCCTCGTCGAGCCTTTACTTCTGCAACCAGAAAGGCGATGTTTTCCGTCTGCCCGTCGTGATGGACGGCGACTTCGCGCTGCCGCAGAGGGTGCCGGCCAAGGAGTAACCCCACCGTCGAAAGAGGCGTGCCCGCCGTGCGGCTGCGCCGCGAACTTTCAACTCTCAACTCTCAAGGTATGGACGATACGATGACGACCCACTCCAACCGAGGATTCATGATGTCGGCCGTGCGCGTGCTGATCGGCGCGGCGTTCTGTCTGGGATGGCCGCGGCCCGCAAACGCCAGGGAGACGGTGTTCCGCGTGGATTTCGGCCAGGCGGGGAAGCCCTGCCCGTATGAGAAGGTCGGGCGTTTCCACGGCGCACTGCCGCCGAGGGTGCGTGAAAATTTCGCCGCGTGGAACGCTTCCGTGGCGCACGCGGAGCGGCTCACGGAGAACGGGCGCGCGTTTCTTCGGATCCATGCGGAGAAAGTCGATGCGGCCGTGCAGTTCTCGATCGACGGCGGCGAGATCGCGCTGCCGGGCGTGTTCGAGCTGGTTGTGACAGCCCGGCCGCAGGCCGCTCCCCTCCAATTCAA
Source organism: Kiritimatiellia bacterium (assembly GCA_035449085.1). GTDB lineage: Bacteria > Verrucomicrobiota > Kiritimatiellia > RFP12 > UBA1067 > DUPH01. Next base: position 12,822 of record DAOTKE010000022.1, read on the forward strand.
CCTGCGGCAGGTGGGTGCGCCTTATCACGGTTTCGGCGAAGCCGAGTTCCCGGTCGCCGGCGCATGGAAGGAACGCCGCTTCATCATTCAGACACGGGAACGCTGCGCGTCAAACGTGGCGATCTTCTTCTGCACGGGCGGCGGCGTCACGGACATCGCCTCAGTGGAGCTGGCACGCCTCGGCAACGAGGAACTCGCGGCCACCGTGCCGCGCCCGGACGCCTCCGTGAAGAACTTCTTCCGCAACAGCCGCTTCCCTCTGGGGCTGCCCTGCGGCTGGAACATGGACCGCGACAGCCGCACCGCCACCTGCGGGGCGGACGCCGCGCATCCCGGCGAAGGGGGCCTCCCTTCGCTCGCAATCAAATCCGCACAGGGCTTCGCGCTGTATTCCGAGCCCTTCCAAACCAATCAGCCGGACAAGCCCCATACGATCACGTTCATGTATCAGAGCGACGGAGCGTGCCGCGTGGAAGTGATGGACGAAGGTCGTTCTCTGGCCGGCAAGGCGCTGGTGCCTTCGAACGGCTGGCAGACGGCCACGCTCAACTTTGTGCCGCCCGGCGAGGCGCTCTGTTTCTGCCTGCGCTTCACGGGCAGCGGAACCTTCCGGCTGGATGCCTTGCGCGCGTTCGCCGATTCGACGGCCGCCGACTTGGCGGACCGCGCGTGCGAGGTCGCGCTCGCGCCGGGCCGCTCCGAGATCGCCGAGACGCGCATCCAGTTCGCGGACGAATGCGCCGAGGTGCGCTTCTGCGTGACGGGCGAGGCAGGCGGTGCGGTGCTGAAAAGCCGCGTGGCGGATCTTTACGGAACGAGCGTGCCGCTGGCGGATCTCCGCGTACCGGACGGGGCGAAGCGTTTTGACGGCGCGCTGCGGTTCGACGTCGTTCCCGCCAGGCCGCTCGGCCAGTTCCGGATCGAGGCGTGGGTGGAACGCGACGGCAGGCGCATCTCGCCCTATAACGAGATCGTGATGACGCGGCTGGAGCGTCCTGTTTTCTGGGATCAGGACGCGCCGGACTCCCCCTTCGGCTGCCACTTCCTCGCCTCTGAGCCGACCCTCCGCATGATGAAGGCCTGCGGCATCAACTGGGCTCGCCTGCACGACGCTGGCACCGAGTACTGCGGCTGGTGGAATCTTGAACGGGAAAAGGGACAGTGGACATTCATGGACGAGGATATTCAGCGTTACCGCAAAAACCGGATCAAGATTTTCGCGCAGTTGGGAACCGCGCCGGCGTGGGCCTCGCACTACGGCGACTTGGGCTGCACGTACATGGGGTATTTCGAGAAATTCCTGCGCCCGAAGAATAACGAAGACTTCAACGCCTATGTGAAAACGTTCGTCACGCGCTACAAAGGGGTGATCGACGAATATTTCGTCTGGAACGAGCCCTGGGGCAGGTGGTGGGAATCAGGGCAGGACGCAAAGTTCTTCGGCAAGGATAACGCGAAGCGCGATTTCGCTGAGCTTTGCCGCGGTGCCTACCGGGCCGTGAAGGCGGTGGACCCTTCCATCAAGGTCGCGGGGTTCAATACCTATGGAGGTGGGGGCGGTCGGCTGTGGACGGCGGGCGTGCTGGCCGCCGGGGGCATGGAGGCGTGCGACATCATCGACTTCCACCTCTATACCAAGAACGCGACGTGCCTCGCGGACGATAGCGTGGCGCAGGCCTATCGGGATGCGGTCGGCGAAATCTTCGACAAGGTCCCGAACGCGGGCGGCAAGCCGATCTACATGAGCGAGGGGCAGGGCGGCAGCACAGGCTCCGCCGGAGGCGGGCAGCGTATGACCGGCCTGTATAAACACGCCATCACCTGGCAACAGGAAGAGGATACGGTCGGTTTGGCGGAGAAGAACTGCCGCTACACGGTCAGCCTCCTGGCGCAGAAGGTGGCCAAGGTCTTTCTCTACACGGCGCATGGCTACTCCTCCCTCGCCCGCGCGCCGAGCTTCATGGTACTGCTGGGCGCGGACGGCTATCCGCATCCGGGCCTGGCCGCCTACGCCCACCTCACGCGCTCGCTGGAAGGCAAGCCGTTCGTGCGCAAAGTCGCGCTGGGCGAGAACCGTTTCGCCTATCTCTTCGCAGGGCGCGGCGGAAGCTGCGCGGTGCTGTGCGGCGGACGCGAGGCCAAGTTGCCGTTCATCCAGGACCCCGCCATCCGCTGGACTGATCTCTTCGGCAATCCGCTGGCCGATCCCGCCACGCTGCCCGGCACGATGCGCTACGCGGCGAGCGCCCTGCCGCCCGATGAACTTGCGAAGCACCTGACGAGTCCGCAGTGACGCTATCCCCAGGTAAGCGGCTTAACTTTGACCTCCTAGCCGCCTTTTGATGGCCGTGCTACAACGCGGGCATGAACACACAAATCGTGAAGGCGGAGAAGACGGGGCGCAAGCGGTATGCGGAGCGCGAGCGCCGGAAACTGCTGCGGAAAGACGGCAGGAGCGGGATGACGCAGGCGGCGTTCTGCCGCGCCAACGGCGTCAATGCGGTGACGCTTTCGTTGGGGCCATCGAAATCGGGATCGCTATCGCTATCGAAGGAACACCGAATGGCACTCTGACACGAGAGATTGGATGTCCTCCGGCTGGCGATCGGCGACGCCGCGTGGGTCTACGAGATCGCTGCGCGGCTGGAGGGCGTCCATCGTGCGCACGGGACCCATGGCGCTGGACGAAGCCGAAAGCCAGGAACGAAAGAATGAACTGGACCGCATGGCGGCGATGCTGAGTCGGCTGGGCGGAAGAGGATACCCAGTGCGAGCAGAAACATCGGCCTGCGGCGGAAACCCAATCGATCCCGATCCCGATAGCGATAGCAATTTGGATGAAGACAAGCCCCGACAACGCGGTGGAGGCGACGGGATGCCGCCGCCTCACCGCTGACGTTAGCCCGAGAGAGAATGACGGCGCCAACGGGGAGGTGGAGATCGACAACAGCCTCGTCGAGAACACGATCCGGCCCAGCGCGATCGGAAAGAAAGAACGGGCGGTTCTTCGGCTCCGAGAGCGGCGGCTGGCAGAACGCCGTGATGTATCGTTTAACGCGTCGCCGTCAAGACGGTCAAAGTTCAGCCGCTTACGATCAGTCTGTTCCAGTCGGTGAACGGCTGGATGCCGGTCACGCTCGGGAACGTCGTGGGGGCTTTGCTGTTAAAGAGAGCGAAACGAGAATGGGTTAGAAAAGCAAAAAACCCCATCATTGCCGGGGTTTTTGATGATTTTGGCCTGTTTTGAATGGTGGGCGCTACAGGATTCGAACCTGTGACTTCTACCGTGTGAAAGTAGCGCTCTAACCAACTGAGCTAAGCGCCCGCACCGTGAAAAACGAGTGACCTTATACCATTGAGTGGCACGGCGTGTCAAGGATGCGCGTTAAAAAACAGGCGATCTTGCAGGGCATTTTCATTTAAGCGGTTATCGTGCTTTGTTTTATTGATAAAGACTTTTGGCTAAACGCGAACCGCCTTTTTTGCTTACCTATGCTTCGGCGTGGCAGAACCGCGAAGGGCGCGGTTTCTGTCCGCGTCACAGAACTGGCGGTGCAGGATGCTGGCAATCAGGAAGATACGCGGCAGCGAACTGGGGCGTTTCAAGAAGCTGGAGGGCGAATACCACTACATGGGCGAGACGCGCTCGGGCGGCGACACGCTGCGCCTGGTGGCCGAGGAGGATGGCGAATGGGCCGCGCTTATGGTCTGGGGTTCGGCCTGCTACCGCCTAAAGCACAGGGACGCCCATATCGGATGGACGGCCTCCCTGCGGGCTGGCCGGCAGAAGCTGGTGGTGCAGAATCGCCGTTTCACGGTGCTGGCGGGGCGTGGCGAGCGGCCGAACCTGGCCTCGCGGGTTCTTGGGCTGGCGGCGCGCGAGCTGCCGGCGCTGTGGCTGGCGAGCTTCGGGTACGAGCCGCTGATCGCGGAGACCTTCTGCGACATGGAGGCGTCCGCCGGGACGTGCTACCGCGCGGCGGGCTGGACGCCGCTGGGGATGACGAAGGGGTTCTCGCGCTCGCGCCAGACGGCGGACTACTACGTGCCCAACGGCCGCCCCAAGGCGCTCTGGGTCAAGCCGCTGCGGCAGGGCGCATGCGAGACGCTGCGCGCGACCGAACTGCCCCCTGAATGCAGGAAGGGCGCGGACAGCGACGCCTGCGGCGTCCTTCCGCTGCCGGAGCCGCTGGTTGAGTCCCTGCACGAGGCGCTCTGCCGGGTGCGCGACCCGCGCGGGAGTAACCGCAGGTTCCACATCGGCGCGATGCTGACGCTCCTGACGATGGGCGTGATGGCGGGGCACAGGGATCTCAAGCCGATCGTGCGCTACTGCGGCAAGCTCACGCAGCGGCAGCGCGTCGCGCTCGGCCTGCCGCGCTTTGACCGCAAGGGCGGCGGCAACTACCGCAAGACGCCCAGCTACAGCGCTTTCTACAACCTGCTCAAGAAACTAGATCCGGACGACTTCGCGGCCGTCATGGGCGCGTGGATCATATCCCGCGAGGGATCTCTCCCGCGCCAGCTCGCGCTGGACGGCAAGTTCATCCGGGACGTGACCGGCGTGGTCTCGCTGGCGGACGCCGAAAGCGGCGTGCCCGTGGCGATGGCCGCAGCGTCTCAGAAGGAGGGTGGGGGCAAAAGTGCGAGATGGCGGTCGCCCGACGCCTGATCCGGCAGTCGGGCCTCTCGGACGCGCTTGTCTCCGCCGACGCGCTGCACTGCCAGCAGGAGACCGTCCGCGAGATCACAATGTCCGGCGGCGAGGCGCTCGTCCAGGTCAAGGGCAACCAGAAGTCGATCCTGGCCGCTTGCGAAAGCGTCGCCGACCGCCGCGCCCCCCTTTTTGCACGGCGTCCGTGACGGAGAAAGCCCACGGGCGGACAGAGACCCGCCGCACATATGTCTACGAGCTGTCGGAACCGGCCGGCGTGGGCCTCTTCGGCGCGCTCACGCTGCTCAAGACCGACAGGGAGCGCACCGTGCACAAGACCGGCCAGACATCCGCCGAAACGGCCTGGCACCTGTGCACCCTTGAGCCGCGCCGACGCACGGCCGGCCAGTGGGCCGCACACATACGGGACCACTGGGGGATAGAGTCCCGCAACCACAACCGCAGGGACTCCACACTGCTGGAAGACAAGACGCGCAGCCGCGACAGGGCCATCGTCGGCAATCTCGCGGTCGCCCGTGCCGCGCTTCTCTTCTTCAACGCAAGGAGTAAAGACGGCAACCTTGGCGCCTTCACCGATGACTGCCGAGAAAGCAGGACAATGACATTACGCATGCTTACCCGTCAAAATCCCTTCACATGGAAACGATGTCCCTGGCGATTGCTTTTTCTGCTTGACTTCTTGCCGTTAATCTGTATACGCTCTGAGCATGTCTTGGTTTAGCGCCAAGCCTTGGGCATGAATGAACGTCGATGCGGTTTGAAAATGATTTTGGCGTTGAACGCAGATAGTGCAAGGAGAGCCACGATGAACGTAACGGTAATGACGGTGTGTTCCTTTCTCGCTTGTGCCTTTTTATCCGGAGCCGGCCTCGCGGCGGACGTGATATGGACAGGGGCGGGCGGTGACGGTCTGTGGTCGAACGGCGCCAACTGGTCGGGCGGCTCCGTGCCGGCGGCGGCGGACGTCGCGGTTTTCGCCAACGACGTGCCCAGCGGGGTGACGGTCTCCGCCAACACCACCATCAAATCCATGCTGGTCACCGGGCCGGTCGATCCGGTCATCACCGTCGCGGACGGCCAACCTCACGGTCGACGGGCCCGGCATGCTGACGATGTCCACGGCGGGCAACGCGACGAGCGACAACCACCTCGACAACGGGGCGAACGCGGGGTTCACCCTCACGATCAACGCCACGATCACCGGCGCGACGGGTTTCGAGGGCTGGCGCGCGACAGCGGATCACCCCGGTGGTCTCATCGTTCTGGGCAATGCCGCCAACGACTACACCTTCAACAACGCGCTCGCCGGCGGGATGCAATACGCCGTGGTCAAGCTTGCGGACGCGGGCCAACCCTCCTCCCTTGGCGCGGGATCCTATGTTGGCCTCAGCGGCGGCCCCCAGCACCGCCTCATCTACACCGGCTCCGGCGACAGCACCGACCGTGACTACCGCCTCAACGGCAACCCCACGCGCTTCGTGCAGGCCGGTAGCGGCCCGCTGGTCTTCACTGGGCCCGTTCGCAGCACGCCGTCCAGCGCTGTTACACTCACGCTGGACGGCGACGCATCGGCGGCAGAAGCCCGTATTAGTGGCCCCATCTCCCAGAATGGCACCAATGCCCTTTCGGTCATCAAAGAAGGCTCGGGCACATGGGTGCTGGACGGCAGCAACACCTTCTCCGGGACCCTCACGGTCAATGCGGGTGCCCTCGGGCTGGATGCCACAACCAATGCCTTCGGCAGGGCCTCTGCCATTATCGTGAATACCGGTGCGACACTCGCGATCAATCCCTCAGCCACGGACGGCTACGCCGTGACGCTGCCGCCGGTCAACGGATTCGGCGCCGCCGCAGTGACCGTCGCCCGGGCCGCGACCTCCTCGGCCGTGACCTTTTCCGCCCTCAACGTCGCCGGCTCGCTCGCCAACCGCATCTTCCTCAAGAGCCTCCCCTCCGGCGTCGTCGGCCCTTGGCTCACGCTCAATGGCGGGGCCGCCGCCTACGATCCCGTCAACGGCCTCGTGCCCGCAACGGCCACCTCGGCCTCCCTCGCCACCAAAGGCAGCGTTTTGCCGGACGGCGCGGATATCCAGGCGGTCATCGACAGCGTCGGCACGGGGGCGGACATCGCGCTGTCTGCCGACCCCACACGGCTCTACAGCCTGACGCAGACGGTCGCGGGGGATGCCGCGACCGTGAGCACGGCCGGGAAAACACTCTATGCCGGTGAGCTTGCGATCGCCTCCGGCGCGGCCGCGCTCACCATCGGTGCCCTTCCCCGTGACGGCGTGTTCCTGCCGCCCGTGACGGAGTTCGCCGCGCCCGTCATCCCCCGACAAGCTCCGCAGTGGCCGCGCTGGCGCCGACCATCTGGTACGACCCCTCGGATGCCGCTGCCGTTCAGGTTTACTTCGGCGTTGTCACTGGCCTTGTCAACAAGGGCACCGCCGGAGCCGCTTTGAACGCCATCGTCCGTCCCGGCTTCACCGCGCCACTCTATGCCACGGGCGCGGACTCCCACGCCGCGCTGCCGATGATCCGGATCGCCGTGACCTCGCAGGGCCTCCAGAGCCTCGCCAACTGCGGCGTGTCCGGCAACGCGCCGCGCACCATCGTCTGCGTCCTCGCCCGCGACGCGGGCAAGGAAATGATCGTCTCGATAGGCGCCGGCAGCACACGTAACGCCTTCGAGCCTTATCTGCGCAACGATTACACGCGTTTCGGCACCTACAGCAACGACATCGACGAACCGGTCAAGCCCGGGGCCACGCCGGTCGTCCTGACCATGCTGAACGGCGTGGACGGTAACAGCGACACCTTCCAGGGCTTCGCGGACGGCGTCTCAACAAAGGGTGCCAAGAACGGTGGTGTTCTCGCGACCACCGCCACGCCGCTCCATCTTGGCCACCGCAACGGCTCCGTTTCCGACAACTACCGGGGCCAGATCGGTGAGGTGCTGTTCTTCGGCCGTACCTTGAACGACACCGAACGCCAGACGGTCGAGGCCTACCTCGCCGCCAAGTGGCAGCAGGCCAAACCCGCCTCCGACACCGTCAGCACGACGCTCACCCTGCGCAATGATTCCGACGCGCCGCTCACCGTCAACGCGGCGGTCGTCCCGCCGGACTACAACGCCGTCGGGCTGGATAAGGAAGGCGCGGGCGATGTCACGCTCGCGGGCGGCGCCACGGTCACCGGCCCCGTGCGCATCGGGGCCGGCGCGCTCATCGTCAACACGCCGGCGGGGACGCTGGACACGCTGGGCCTCGTCACCGGCGCGGGCGCGCTGGTCAAGGGCGGCAAAGGCATGCTCTCGTTGCCCTCCGCCAACGCCAGCACCTACGCGGGCGGCACCCTCGTCACGGGCGGCGTCCTGCGGATCGGCAACAGCGCCGCGCTGGGCACGGGCGATCTCGTGATCTCGGGCGGCGGCACGCTCGACCTCGGCGGCGCCGCCGCGAACGCGCTCACCCTGCCCAACCGCGTCACCGTCTCCGGCGCGGGTGCCGAAGGCCAGGGCGCCATCATCAATACCAGCCTCAATCAGCAGAATATTTTCCAGAATACGGTTCTTACGCTGGCAGATGACGCCTTGTTTGGCGGTGCCGGGCGTTGGGACATTCGCAGCCCGAACGCGACGCTCGACCTCGCCGGGCATACCCTCGCAAAAACCGGCACCTTTAATCTTGTCTTTGCCGCCAGCAACATCTCCAACGCCCCGGCGGGCACCGTGTTCGACATCCGGCAGGGGATGCTCTCGGTCGAGTCGGGGGCCGTCGTGTCGCCGAACACCCCTGCGCAGGAGGTGCTGATCGCCCCCGGCGGCTCGCTCGGCCTGAACACGCTGACCGCGCCCCTCAACTGGGGCATCATCCCCGCCGACGGCGCGGCCATCATGTCCACCGGCACCGACGCCGCGACCAACAAGAACGTGCTCACCTCGGACATCGTCCTGAACGGCACGCTCCACCTCACGGCGAACGGCGGCTACGGCAAGAATCTCACCGGCCATCTCGCCGGTGACGGCGGCCTGTCCGTCTCCAACGGCGGCATGTTTGCACTCAACCTGCTCTCGCACCCCGCCAACACCTTCGCCGGGCCGGTGAGCGTGACCAACGCGGTGCTCGGCCTGAAATATCCCGGCTCGCTGCCGGACGTCGCCAACCTCACGTTGATGGGCGAGAGCGCGGTGCGCGTTTATCCGATGACGTGGGCGAGCGGCGCGATCGAGTCACTCGCCATGAGCGGCAGGTTCGGTATCGCCAACAACCGCCTCCAGCTCGAGGTCGCGGCGGAGGAGACGGTCTGCGTGAACGCCAATATCGGCGCGCCGTTCCTCGGCCAGGTCGACAAGCACGGCGCGGGCGAGCTGGTGCTGGACGGCGAATGGCTGCTCTCCGGCCACGCCCGCACTTACGCCGGCACGCTCACCCTAACCAACAGCGCGATCTTTGACATTGGCAACCGCGGCTTTTACCACGGCGACGGCACGGGCGCGGACACCGTCCTCAACATCGGCGGGAACGCGCAGTTCCTCAGCACCGACCTCGGTTCGGGCCAGAAGCACCCCGGCATCGTTGTCGGCGCGCATGCCGGCTGCAAGGCCGTGATGAACGTCACCGGCAACGCCTTCGTGCGCGGCAAGATTCTGGTCGGCGGCACGGATCTCGCCGACAGCAACACCGTCGCCGCGGTCTACCAGTCCGGCGACAGCCTCTGGAACAGCCCCGCCGGCAACAACAACGACGGCATGGTCGGCATGTACGGCTGCGGGCTGTACCAGCTGGACGGCGGGCATCTGGCCATCAACGGCGGCACCCAGTTCGGCGTGATGCGCAACAGCCAGAAGAGCATCGGCATCTTCCGCCAGACCGGCGGCCGGCTCACGTTCAGCAACGGTTACGGCGGCACGTTCGCGTTCTCGCGCGGCGGCGTCGGCATCGCCCACTTCGAGGGCGGCACCGCGACCATCTCGCAGCTCGAGCTGCTCGATAACTACAACAACAATGGCGAGGCAGGGGAAAACCTTGCCGGCGGCACCGCTGTGGCGACCGTCACCGGCACCGCCGACGTGACGACCGCCGCGGAAGTCCTCTTCGGCAACCGCGCGGACGGTTCTCCCACCGCCACCGCGATCCTCAACCTCAACGGCGGCAGGCTCACCACCACCTATCTGCGCCGCCTCAACAAGAACGCGAACTGTGCCGTCAACTTTAACGGCGGCACCCTCTGCGTCACCAACAACGCGGGCAACGCCAAGCTGATATCGTCGGACAATGCGGCGCTCCCGCTGAACGCTTACGTCTATGCGGGCGGTGCGATCATCGAGATCGGTGAGCGCGTGGTGCGCACCCTCGACGTGCCGCTCGCCGCGGCCATCGGTGCAGGCGTTACGGCTATTTCCGTGACGTCCGGCGGCTCCGGCTACATCATGCCGCCTCACGTCAGCATCACCGGCGGCGGCGGGTCGAACGCCACCGCGTTTGCGCGTATCGACCGTGAGACCGGTGCGGTCACCGCCATCGAGGTCACCAGTCCGGGGCAGGGGTACACCAGCGCCCCGAACGTCACGCTTCTCGGCGGCGGCGGCAGCGGCGCGGCGGTCGGCGCCGTGACGATCAGCGGTGCCCCCTCCACCGGCGGTCTCACGAAACGCGGTTCCGGCACCTTGATTCTGAACGTGCCAAACACCTATGGGGGCGTGACCCGTGTCGAGGGTGGCGTCCTGAGGATCGCCCATCCGCAGGCGCTCCCGGCCACCGGTATCGTGATCGGTGACGGCACGCTTGACCTCGGCGGCTACACGGTCACCAACAAGAGCGTCATCGTTTCCGGCACCGGTGCGGTCATCAACGGCAGGATCGTCGCGGCCTCCATCGTCAAGACCGGCGCGGACACCGCTGTCTGGGACGCGCACGCCGAGCTCGCGCGGGTTCCCACGGCGCTCATCCCCGGCCTCTACGAGGGCCGCGTCGACGGCGCGTTCAACACCAACGCCCCCAACCCCCGCACGGCGATCGAGCTTACCACCGTCGCCGCGAACGGTGTCAGTGTCTCCGGCGATCCGGTTTTCCTCAACGGCAAAGAGTGGCGCAACAACACCACCTACATCTATACCGGTTACCTGTGGAACCGTGCCGCCACCAATGTGACCTGGACGTTCCTCAAGGCGTTCGACGATTCTCTGCAGCTCACCCTCGACGGCACGAATATTATCTACCATACCGGCTGGAACACGGTCGTGAAGACCAACGTCACGCTCACGCCCGGCCCGCACCGTTTCGAGGCCCGTTTCGGGCAGGGCAGCGGCGGCGTGGGCGGAACGGCGGGTGTCACGACCGACCCGGCGAGTGTGTGGTGGACGCCCGCTGTGCGTGGGCTCTCCGTGGATAAGCTGGGCCGTAATGAGCAGGTCTACGCGAATTATACCTTGCTCGTTGATCCCGGCGACGGCTCGGTCTTTACCGTGAACCTGCCCGATTCGGGTGAACCGGACGAGGTGGTGCGCGTGGCTGAAGGCACACTGCTGTTGCCGCCGCGCGAGCCTGGCCTCTATCAGGGCACCATCGATCACGGTGGGTTGTCAAGCGCGGCACGTAACCTGACCGAGCCCAATCCAAAAACCGCAGTGGTGCTCGCAACCGATCAGGCTAACTCCAAGACACGGCTGGACAACGGCGCGCGCTGGACGGCCGGACAGGGGTGGCCGACCAACCTGACCGAGTGCTACTCCGGCTATATCTGGAACCGCTCGTCCGTCACGACCAACCTGACGCTTTATAAAAACTTCGACGACACCATCGACTTGTTCCTCGACGGTACGCTTATTCCGGTTACCCGCGGTAACGCATGGAACATTATCGGCTTGCTGCAGCTCACCCTCGCGCCGGGTTCGCACAGCCTCGAGATTCGTTTCGGACAAAGCGCGGGTGGTGCGGGGCCGTCCGAGAATGGGGAGACCGTCGGTTGGCCGCAGGACATCGCCCTCGGAATCGACTGGCAGGGACGAGGCGCGGCGGTTCTCGCCAACTTCGTCAAGCTCCAGGATCCCGGCGACGGCTCGCTGCTGACGCTCACGCCGCACGACGGTGACGCGGGGGTGCTCGACGGCGTGACCGTCGAGGTCACCGGGGGCGCGGCGCTCGACCTGGGCGGCATCCCCCGTGAGGGTGTCAACATCGTCGGTGGAGGCGCGGTTCTCAACAGCGCGGGCGGCATGGATAGCGTGCTGTCACCCGCCGGTGACGCCCGCACCGGCACGATGTCCATCTCCGGCGGCTCGCTGGACGGCGCGACCTACCGCCTCACGATCCATGACACATTCACCCACGTTCCCGGCCTGTGGGAGGGGATGCTCAAAGGCACCGGCGCCGACGACTTCTGGGATATCGTCACGCCTAATCCCAAGACGTCGGTGCAGCTCACCACCCGCGCCGGCAACGGCGCCAAAGCCGCGAACAGCACATATGCGGGCGGCCTTTGGAACGGCAGCTATCACACCTGGGTGTACACCGGCACGCTGTGGGTCAACTCGACGACCAACGTGACGTGGACCTGGCGCTTCACCTTCGATGACGACGTGGCGCTGTGGCTCGACGGACTGCTCGTGCGCAACGTGAAACTCTCCGCCGGCGTTCAGTACCAAGACTGGGTGATGACGCCCGGCCCGCACGCCATCGAGGTGCGCTACGGCGACGGCACGGGCAACGTCGGCCCCGCTGACGGTCTGGGCGGTCTCACCTATGACCCGCTCGGACGCGGCGCGTATTCGGCGGTGGAGAACTTCGTCCTGCTGGAGGATAGCGGCGACGGGACAGTGCTGTCACTGACGGCGGACAGTGGTGTTCACGACTTTGTCACCTGCCCCGGTGCACTCGACGTGACGGGCCTGACGGTGGTGCCGTCCGACGAGATATCTGAAGCGCCGTCCGCACGCGAATACGTCATCCTCCGTGCCGAGGGCGGGCTGACCGGCACGGCGACTGTCTCGGGCTTCACCAACAAGAAGTGGAAACTGCGTAAGAGCGGTAACGACTTGATCATGACCACGCAGGGCGGCGCACTCATGTTGCTGAAGTAACGAATGCAAATTGCGCGTAGCGAATTTTCGGATTCGCTACGCGCGACAGTCAATCGGAACGAGCAGAGTTTCGCTGGATTCGGTAATTAGTCTCCGCATGCCATTCGAAAAACACTCCCCTGCCGGGGGCGGGATAAACCCACAGGTGCCCGGCTCTGGTTTGGCTATGACCGGGACAGATGTGCCTGACCGGAGTCTCGTCCGCCTGCATATAGTCGTTTGACAGATTCTCCGCGCCTATCGCCTCATAAATGATCCACAGCCAGTCCGCCGTGCGCCAGACCCAGCCACACATCGTCTTGCGTGAAAGGACGACGCCCTCACGCGCATAGATCTGTTCCTGGCGGTATAGCGGGAGGTGGTCGGCGAACTTGCCGGCGCAGATGCGCTCGGGCGCGGCGACGGGCGCATCGCCGCCGGAACGGCGCACGTACTTGCGCCGCTCGGTCACGACCTTCCTGAAGCGCATCGGCTACACGTCGAGCCTGACGGTCTCCTCGGAGCCGATCAGGCGCCATTCTCTGGGACATGCCGCGACCTCGGGCGGTTCGATGGCGATGCGCTCTACCGGCCTTTCTGCTGGCGGAACTCGCTCATGGTCGTGCCGAAGGTCTGGCGGAAAAGCACACCGAGGTGGTTGGCGCTGGTGAAGCCGCAGCGGCGTGCGATTTCCGCGAACGAGAGGTCTGATTTAGTGACCAGCGAGTTGACGGTGTCCATGCGCACGCGCTGGATCTCGTCCATCACTGAGCGTGCCAGCGTATGCGCGAACCGCTTCTCCAGCCAGCGCGGTGTCACGCCGACGTGACTCGCCACATCAGACACGCGGATGTTCAGTCCCGCGTTGATACGGATGTATTCCAGCGCACGGATCACCAGACGGTCGTTGACCTGCAGGCGCTGTGTCGAGGCGCGTGCCACCACCTCCTGCGGTTTGAAGAGCACGCACTGCTGTCCTCTCTGGGTCTTGCGCATCAGGTGATCCAGTAACTCGGCCGCCGCATAACCGGCCTGCTCCATGTCTACCGCGACGCTGGAAAGCGGTGGCAGGCTGGTTTCGCAGATCATGACATCGTTGTTCACGCCCAGTACGGCGATCTCATAGGGCACTGGCAAGTCAGCAGCCAGACAGGCGTTTAACACCTGCCGTCCGCGCGCGTCATTGGCCGCGAAGACGGCGATCGGTTTGGGTAGTTTGCGTAACCAGCGGCTCATTCGCAGGCGCTCGATCTCCCAGTTGTCGCGTTCGGCCTCGTTCGGCGACGGATAAATCGCGCAAGAATGCCCGGTTTCGTCGAGCCGCCGGACGAACGCCGCCTGGCGACGGCGCGACCAGTTGACGTCTGACGGTTCGCCCACAAAGGCGAAGCGCGTGAAGCCGCTGGCCAGATAGTAATCGGCGGCCAGGCGGGCGACTTCAGCCGAGTCGCACTCGATGCGGCTGTAACGGGAGAGCGGATGCTTGGGATCCAGATAATCGTCGATGGGGTCGATCAGGACGGTGGGCAGACGGGCCGCCGCCACGTCGGCAGCCACTTTGGACGAGGGCACACGGGCGATGATGCCGTTGCCGTGCCACACATTCAGATCCGGCAGTTTCTGGTCGCTCCAGCCGCCGGATTCGAGATGCAGGGCCCACGGGCCGTAAAGACGCACGTACGCCAGAATGCCGCGGATCATGCCGCGCGAGATTTCGTGCGACGACTCCAGCAGGATCGCGACCTGTGGGATCTTATGGCGGGTAACCTTCTTGACTCGTGACCGTTGCTTAACCATGGCCACAGTATAGACGGCCTACGATGTATCGTAAACGCCAAACGTCAATCGGCGTAATCGGTCAGTGGCAGGGGGATCCAAGTGGAGCGCGTGTTCGATGCGAAGCATAACTTGGGAACGCGGGGCTCCGTACCCGTCCTTTGAAAGTCAGCACGCGAGTCAGCGCGATATTGGCAGGGCGGTCTCGCCGAGACCGCCGGGGACGGCCCGGCGGTTCGTCCCGGCCGGAAGCGGTTTAGCGTATGCGTCTGGGCCGCTCAACGGTCAAGCCCAAGTTATGCGCGAGCAACAGGGAGGTACGGTGCTTATGCGTGTCTGGCTTCGATCAATCACGCGCTTGACGGATCGTTCGGAAAATCGAGTATCCAGTTCGGATAATCGAGGTTGAGATCGTTCACGTATAATCCTACACTGAAGACGACGATATTGAGCGTTTGAACGACAAGGGGAAAGAAGGTCATGCAGCGACTGATTGCAGGATGTCTGGCGGGTATGTGGGCGTTCGGGCTTTTCGCGGACGACGGTGATGCTGTCGTAGCAGGCAAAGGCACGCTGTGGGTCGGCACCAACGGACTTAGTCTGGTACCGTCGGTGGTGGTGTGCCCGGCGAGTCGGGCCACCGGTGAGCCGTTCTGGGCGTTGACGCTGGAGCCGGATGCGATACCGCCCACGCAGGGTCAGAGCTTGGTGATGACCGATCGGCAGCAAAAAACGGTGCGTTGCGACACGCTGCCGGATGGCCTGCGGCTGACCTACGACACGCTGACGGACGGCCAGCGCGTCTTTAAGATCGGGCTCGTGCTGGAGATCCGCGCGTCTGGCGATGGGTTCACGGTGTCGGGGTCGGTCACGAACGCGGCGCGCGGCTGGTTGCTGACCGGTTTCACGGGCCCGGTGCTGAACGGGATCGCTGCGGATCTGTCCGACTATCCCGCACTGATCCCCGAGGGGTTTGGCAAACGGATCAATCGTGTTCCGGCTCTTGATGAAAAGCAGAAAAAGTGGCAGCGCCTGGGTAACGGCTATGAAACAAGCGTCGCTTATCCAGGTGCGCGCGGCACCATGCAGTGGTTTGCCCTCGCAGGGAGCGAGGGCGGCCTCTATGTCGGCAGCCATGATCCGCTGCACCGCGCCAAGCGTCTGAGTCTGCGTTATGATCCCGCTTCCAAACACTTGGGCATGGCGGTGCGTCACGACTTCTTCTGCCATGGCGGTGAGCGTGTGACGTTGCCGCCGGTGGTGATTCAGCCCTATGTGGGGTCATGGCATGTGGCGGCACGGCTTTATCGTGCGTGGTTTGATTCGGACCGCACACTGCGCGACGTGCCGGCATGGGTACGCGAGGCCTCGGGCTGGTTGCTCTGCATCCTGAAGCAGCAGAATGGCGAGATCATGTGGCCCTACACCTCGCTGGACAGACTGTGCGATGTGGCGGATGCCCGCGGCTTGGACATTCTCGGCCTGTTCGGCTGGGCACATGGCGGGCACGACCATTTGTACCCAGACTACCATCCCTGCGCCGAGATGGGGGGTTCCGAGGCGTTGAAGAAAAGCTTGAAGGAAGCGAAGCGGCGCGGTAAGCGCACGATCATCTACGCCAACGGCCAGCTTCAGGAACGCGAGGCCACCGAGTTTTGGCGTACGGTCGGCAAAGATATCGCTATTACCCGGCGTGATGGAGAGACCTATCAGCATACTTACCATAAGTACACCAATATCCCAAAATACCGTTTTGATCTCGGCTGCCTTTACGCGCAGACGTGGTATGACCGTATGTTGGCTTTGGCCATACAAGCCAATGAGTTGGGGGCGGACGGTATCCTCTACGACCAGTTGGCGATGATGTCGCCCATGGCCTGTTATGGCGAGGGCCATGGGCATCCGGTGCCCTGCATGGTGCATGAGACCGAGCGGCCTGCCTTTCTGCGGCGCATCGCCGATCATATGCGCCGGATCAATCCCGAGTTCATTGTGATGACCGAGGGACTGTACGATTGCGCGCTGGACGCGATTTCGCTGTTCCATGGTTGCGAGTTGGGCATGTTTTACGCATCCTCATCCGAAATGTTAGTGCGCCTGCGCGCCAGCCGGATCTCGGATCCTTTCCCCGAACTGTATCGCATGACCTTTCCGGAAGTGATGAGCACGGTGCGTGTGCCGACCCCCATGTCAGATCGCGACATGGTGAACTACACCTGCTTGTACGGGTTACACTTCGAGCTTGAATCGCGTTATGGCCCCGATGTGACCTATCTGCTGGAGGACCGCGTGCCGGACGTGGCCGATTATGCGCATGTGATCAACAAGCCGGATGTGGCGATGATGAAGGCCACGCCACCCGCTGAAGCCACGCGCTATCTGAAAGAGGCGCTTGAGTTCCAGCGCCAAAACGCCGCGTTCTTCAGGTACGGTCGATATGTGGATAACGAAGGTTTCACTTTGACCGGGCGAGATCTCGTGGCCAAGGGCTTCGTGACGAGTGACAGGTTCGGCGTGATCGTCTGGAACCTGTCTCAGGACACAACGCCATTCACGCTGACGGTGCCGGGGTATACGTTGGATTCAGCCGCTGAGCCGGGACGAGAGCATGTCGAGCCATTGTCGCCTCTGTCCACCAACACGGTGCGGCTGTTGCGCTGGAAAAAGAGCGAATAACAAAGAAGAGAGGGCCTGGCGGGCCCTCTCTATATACTTCGCTTTCTCGTGTGAAAAGCTGACTACTTGCAGAGCGTGTAAAGAACGCCCGCGACCACCGCCGAGCCGATCACGCCGGCCACGTTCGGCCCCATGGCGTGCATCAGCAGATAGTTGGCCGGATCGGACTCCAGGCCCACCTTGTTCGAGACGCGCGCCGCCATCGGCACTGCCGAGACACCGGCCGAACCGATCAGCGGGCCGAAGTCGGTCATCGCGCCCACGCCCATGAAGATCATGATCGGGAAGAGACCGGTGCTGACGCCGAACTCGAAGAAGTAGTAGAG